>JAGXGM010000059.1 GCA_024636675.1 Hydrogenophilales bacterium
CGGCGTGGCCAGCACGATGAGGTCGCCGCCGATGGTGATTTCGGCGAGCTGCACGATGCCGTCCAGGTTGATGTCGACGATCTTCATCAGGGTCGCATCCACCGCCTGCCAGTTCGCCACCCAGGCGGGCAGCGACGCGAACGACGAGCCGACCAGGTTGTTGTAGACCTCGAACTTGACCAGCACCGCCAGCGCAGGCGCGGTGAAGTACAGGAGGAAGATGAACAGCAGCGACCAGAACACCGACTTGCGCGCTTCACGCACCGACGGCGTGGTGTAGTAGCGCATCAGGATGTGCGGCAGCGAGGCGGTGCCGACCATCAGGCACAGCACCAGCGCGATGAAGTTGCGGCGCTTGATGTTGGACGCCTCCTGATCGGCAGCTTGCGCGGCGGCGATTTCCGCTGCGCTGGCGTCGGGATTGCTCCTCAGCAGCTCCGCCTCTGCGCCCTTGCCGGTAAAGGCCTCGGCATGCGCCGAAACCGGACCGGTCTTGGCCTTGGCGGCGTCGGCCGATTTTTGCCACTGCGCTTTCAGTGCTTCGGCAGTGGCAGGGAAGTCGGCGGGATTCTCGGCTTCGGCGCGCTGGGCTTCGACAAAGGCGTCGCCAGTGCCTGCGGCCACAGCTTCCTCGAGCGCCGCGATGCGAGCTTCGAGCGACGCCTGCTGCGCCTGATACGCCGCACGCGCCGAGGCTTCGGCTGCGCCCTTGGCGGTGTTGGGATCGTTGAACTCGTTTTCCAGTTGCGTCACCTGCTGCAGCACCTGGCCGTAGGCGACCTGCGGAACAGGGTTGCCGGTATGGCTCACCGACAGCCAGACCACCGGGATCATGTAGGCGATGATCAGGATGATGTACTGCGCCACCTGGGTCCAGGTCACCGCACGCATGCCGCCGAGGAAGGAACACACCAGGATGCCGGCGAGGCCGACGAACACACCGATCTGGAATTCCAGGCCGGTGAGACGTGCGGTGATGATGCCGACACCATAGATCTGCGCGACGACATAGGTGAAGGAACAGATGATGGCTGCGACCACACCGATGGTGCGTGGCAGGTTGCCGCCGTAGCGCGAACCGAGGAAGTCCGGAATGGTGAACTGGCCGAACTTGCGCAAATAGGGCGCGAGGAACAGCGCCACCAGCACATAGCCTCCGGTCCAGCCCATCACGAAGGCGAGGCCGTCAAAACCGGCCAGGTACAGGGTGCCTGCCATGCCGATGAAGGACGCGGCCGACATCCAGTCGGCGCCGGTCGCCATGCCGTTGAACAGGGCGGGCACCCGGCGGCCGGCGACGTAGTATTCCGACACGTCGGCGGTTCGCGACATGATGCCGATGCCGGCATACAGCGAGATGGTGGCGGCGAGGAAGATGTAGCCGACCCATCTGGGGGGGAGGCCCATCTGCTCCAGGATCGCGAGCACGATGACGAAGGCGATGAAGCCGCCAGTGTAGAAGGTGTAGTACTTCTTGAGCTGCTGGAAGAACTGGCTCTGGGTCGTTGTGCTCATTATTCTTCTCCTTCTTGCACGCCGTATTCATTGTCCAGCTGATTCATGCGGCGAGCGTAGAACCAGATGATCAGGACATAAATGATCAGCGAACCCTGGGCGGCCATGTAGAAGCCGAAGGGGAAGCCCATAATGACGATTTCATTGAGTTGAGGGGCGAAAAAAATGACGACAAACGTCGCCAGGAACCAGATGGCCAGCAAGACCGCGGTGATCCGCAGATTCTTGTGCCAGTACTCTTGATGTCTCTCCGACAACTGCATGGCAACTCCTCCTTAAGCATGAGTAGGAACGCGCTTATTAAATGATGTTGCGCGTGCGCGGAGTTTAAGTACTTGTTCTGGGGCCGACAAACAGATTAGCAGGCGCTAATTTACTGATAGCCAGCGCCGGGCACGCAGCAGGCCGCGCAGGTGCTGCGCGGTGTCGATCTTGTTGCGCTGCGCCGCCTGCAGCAGCACCAGCCACAACTCGGCGGTGGCGTAGGCGTCGGCCAGTGCGCCGTGGCGTGCGTATACGGCTATGCCGAAATGCGCCAACCAGTCGTCGAGGTGGCGGCAGTGCGGCGCCGCGTCCGGGAACAGCAGCGGCGCCACCACCGCCGCGTCGAACCACGGTGCGGCGATCGACAGACCCAGTTGCTCGCGCACGGCGCGCTGCAAGACCGTCTGGTCGAATGCCGCGTGGAAGGCGACCAGCGGTGCGCCCTGGGTGAATTCCAGCCAGGACAGCAGTGCGTCGTGCGGCGCCTGGCCGGCGCGCTGTTCGCTGCCGCTGATGCCGTGGATCAGGATGTTGGCGGCTGCGGTCGATTGCGCCTGGGTGAGCCCGACTTCCTGGCTGGCATCGAGTGCGATGCGGCCGTGTTCGATGGTCACCGTGCCGATCGCCAGCAGCGGATCGCGCTGCGCGTCCAGTCCGCCGGTTTCTGTGTCGACCACGCACCAGCGCATGTCGGCAAGCGGCCGCCCGAGGTCGATTTTCGGTTGCACCAGTGTGTCGCGCCGCGCGCTGCTGGTGGCGTCCAGGGGGGGGAGTGGGCGCTTGGTAAACGGCCAGATCACAACTGGTAATCCAGCGCCAGTCGCGCCTGCACCTTGCGTGCCTGGCGCAGCGCTTCCTTCAGGATGCGGCGATCGAGCGGGTTCAGCGTGTCCGGGTCGAGATGGTTGTCGGGCACGGTGCCGGCGCGTTGCTGCCCGTGCTGATGGCGCAGCCGCAGCAGCTGCAGAAAGTGGAACGCGCGGTTCCAGTCGGCCAGCTCGGCATCGGGGATATGCAGCGCGGGGGCAGCGGCGCGCAGCCGCTTGGCGGTGTTGGTCTGCGGGCTGCCGGCCGCCAGCGCAAATATGCGCGCCGCATCGACAAATGGCGTGGCGCCATTGAGCTTGAGATCGATCGTGTGCGGGTGAGCGTCGTTGCCTGACAGCACGAAGTCGCGCACCAACCCCAGCGGCGGACGGTTGCGCAGCGCGTTGCCCGCCATCTGGTGGAGGAAACGCGGATTTTTCTGCGCGCTGCGGTTGAGCCAGGCACGCAGGTCGAGCGCCAGGGACGCATCGCCGGTGAGCGGGCGAAAGTCGAAAAATATGCTGGCATGCAGCAGGGCCTCGGGGCTGCCGTGGTCGATCCATTGCGTGAACTGCTGCTGCCAGTCGGCCGCAGACAGGCACCACTTCGGATTGCTCGCCATGATGCCGCCCTGGCATAGCGGAAATCCGCAGGCGTCGAGCCGATGGTTCACCCGCAGCGCAAACGCCAGCAGCGCATCGCGCTGGACGTCGCTTGCCTCGGCAAAGATCAGCGCGTTGTCCTGGTCGGTGGCGAGCGTCTGCTCCTTGCGCCCTTCCGACCCCAGTGCCAGCCAGCACCAGCGCAGCCCGACCAGCGCATCATCGGCTTCGCATTCCAGCGCGATGATGCGCTCGGTGAGGCGGTCGTTGAGGCTGGAAATAATCGCGGTGAGGTTTTCCGCATCCATTCCCTGCGCCAGCAGGCTGTGCGCCAGGTCGCCGATGTCGAGCGCCAGCGCGGGCAGGCGGGCGGCATCTTCGCTGCGTGCAATGGCCGAGGTAATGCCTTCCACCGACAGGCGGCGCAGGGCGAAGATGTCCTTTTCCGACACCACGCCGGTCAGCCGCCCTGCCTCGACCAGCGGGATGTGGTGAATGCCCTGGCGCGCCATCAGCACCAGGGCATCCGCCACCGGCGCATCGGCGGACAGGGTCGCCGGATCGGGCGTCATCACGCTTGAAATGGGGGTGGCCAGCGGCACCCCCGCCAGGGTCACGCGTGCCAGCACATCCTTCAGGGTGAGGATGCCGCGCGGCTGCCCGGCATCGTCTGTCACCACCACCGACCCCACCCGCGCGGCCTCCATTACTGCCAGCGCGTCGGCCAGCGGGGTGGCCGCCAGCACGCTCACGGGCGCGCGCCGGATCAGGCTGGCCAGCGGGCGCGCAAAGCGGCTTTCATCGTCGAGGGCCAGCGCGTATTCCGATTGCACCGCGCGCTGCGATTCCTCCAGCAGGCTGGCGATGCGACGCGTGCAGAAATCGTGGAATTCGGGGCTTTTCGCCAGCAGCGCGTGGAAATCGGCAGCGGGCAGCAGGTAGCAGAAGGTATCGGTTGCCGCGACATAGCGGTTGGCCGCACCACGCCCGGCCAGCAGCGCGCCCAGCGGAAACATCTCGCCCGTCGCCAGCTGCAGCACTGTCTGGCCCTCGGCAGTGGCCCCCGCCACCGTGCCCTGCTTGACGATGAACAGCGCATCGGGCGGCGTGTCGGCAGGCGGCAACAGCACCGCGTCGCGCGCGAAATAGGCCACCGACAGGCGCTGCACCAGCCATAACAGCTCGTCTTCCGCCATCGCCGAAAACGGCGCCTGCCGCTGCAATGCGTCAATGGTTGCGCGGTGCAGGCTGTTGGCGAGTGGCATGATATGGGTCATGGGCAGGGGGCAACGGTTTTTTCTGCAATTTACAGCGCATCCGCCATCGTGTGCAAAAATTGCCGGGTCCGAACGCTTCGGCCACCCCGGCAGACCTGAAACCAAAGCCTCATTGCCTGGTCAATGATTGTTGAAACCCGACCGCACACCCGCTCATGACCCAGACCCAGAAATCCAACCCGCTGCTTGAACTCCTGATCAACATCGTTATTCCTTCCGTCATCCTGATGAAGTTCAGCGGCGAGCAGGACCTTGGCGCCGTCGGCGGACTGCTGGTGGCGCTGGCGTTCCCGCTCGGCTGGGGGACGTTCGAGTTGGTCTGGCGCCGCAAAGTCGGTTTCCTGCCCATGCTGGGGCTGGTCAGCATCCTGCTCACCGGCGGCATCGGCCTGCTGCAACTCGACACCCAGTGGCTGGCGGTGAAGGAAGCCGCGATCCCGGCCCTGATCGGCGTGGCCGTGCTGGTTTCCACCCGCACCCGCTACCCGCTGGTGAAAACCCTGCTCTACAACCCGGCCCTGATCGACGTGGCGCGGGTGCAGCAGCATCTCGACGCGCGCGGCACGGCGCGGGATTTCGAGGCACGCCTGCAGAACGCCACCTATATGCTGAGCGGCACCTTCTTCTTCTCCGCGGCGATGAATTTTTTCCTGGCCACCTGGATCGTCATCAGTCCGGCCGGCAGCGAGGCGTTCAACGCCGAGCTGGGGCGCCTGACCCTGCTGAGCTACCCGATGATCGCCCTGCCTTCGATGCTGATGATGCTGGGCGCGCTCTACTATCTTGCGCGGGCGACGCGCGAACTTGCCGGGCTGAAGCTGAGCGAGGCGCTGAATACCGGGGATGCCAAGCAGCAATCCTGAACGGCTGCGGTGCGTGGCTGGACGTTTCCCAGCGATCAAGCCACAAAAAAGCCCCGCATTTCGCGGGGCTTTTTTGTGGCTTGAACAGCAGCCGGGTCCAGGGCGCTACCCGCAAGCGGGAGCGCCCTGGCTGAACAGCATCCTTACATCATGCCGCCCATACCGCCCATGCCGCCCATTCCACCCATGTCGCCGCCGCCCATCGGGGCGCCCTGCTTGTCATCCGGCAGGTCGGCGATCATGCAGTCGGTGGTCAGCATCAGACCGGCGATCGACGCTGCGTTCTGCAGCGCGATGCGGGTGACCTTGGTCGGGTCGAGCACGCCCATCGCCATCATGTCGCCGAACTCGCCAGAGCCGGCGTTGTAGCCAAAGTTGCCCTTGCCTTCCAGAACCTTGTTGACGACCACCGAGGGCTCTTCGCCGCAGTTCTTGACGATCTGGCGCAGCGGCTCTTCGATGGCGCGCAGCACGATCTTCACGCCGGCATCCTGGTCGTGGTTGTCGCCTTTCACCTTGGCCGCAGCGGCCTTGGCGCGCAGCAGTGCTACGCCGCCGCCGGGGACGACGCCTTCTTCAACGGCGGCACGGGTGGCGTGCAGCGCGTCTTCGACGCGGGCCTTCTTCTCCTTCATCTCGACTTCGGTCGCCGCGCCCACCTTGATGATGGCGACGCCACCGGCCAGCTTGGCCTTGCGCTCCTGCAGCTTCTCTTTGTCGTAGTCGGAGGTGACTTCGTCGATCTGCTTGTTGATCTGGCTAATGCGGCCCTTGATCGCGTCGGCAATGCCGGCGCCGTCGATGACGGTGGTGTTTTCCTTGCCGATCTCGATGCGCTTGGCGCGGCCCAGATCCTCCAGCGTGGCTTTTTCCAGCGACAGGCCGACTTCTTCGGCGATCACGGTGCCGCCGGTGAGGATGGCCATGTCTTCCAGCATCGCCTTGCGACGGTCGCCGAAGCCCGGGGCCTTGACGGCGCAGGTCTTGAGGATGCCGCGGATGTTGTTCACCACCAGGGTGGCAAGCGCTTCGCCGTCGACATCTTCGGCGACGATCATCAGCGGCTTGCCGGCCTTGGCCACTTGTTCCAGCACGGGCAGCAGGTCGCGAATGTTGGAGATTTTCTTGTCGAACAGCAGGATGAAGGGATCTTCCAAGATCGCCATCTGCTTGTCGGGGTTGTTGATGAAGTAGGGCGACAGGTAGCCGCGGTCGAACTGCATGCCTTCGACGACGTCGAGCTCGTTATCCAGACCCGAGCTGTCTTCAACGGTGATGACGCCTTCCTTGCCGACCTTGTCCATGGCGGAGGCAATGATGTCGCCGATCGAGGAATCCGAGTTGGCGGAGATGGAGCCGACCTGGGCGATTTCCTTGCTGCTGGTGCAGGGCACGGAAATCTTCTTCAGTTCGGCGGTGATGGCGATGACGGCTTTGTCGATGCCGCGCTTGAGGTCCATCGGATTCATCCCGGCAGCGACGTACTTCATGCCTTCGTTGACGATGGACTGCGCCAGCACGGTGGCCGTGGTGGTGCCGTCGCCGGCGACGTCGGAGGTCTTGGAAGCGACTTCCTTGACCATCTGCGCGCCCATGTTCTCCAGCTTGTCCTTCAGCTCGATTTCCTTGGCGACCGACACGCCGTCCTTGGTCACGGTGGGGGCGCCGTAGGAACGGTCGAGCACCACGTTGCGGCCTTTCGGGCCCAGGGTCACCTTGACGGCGTCAGCCAGGATGTTGACGCCAGCCACCATGCGGTGACGGGCGGAATCGCCAAAACGTACGTCTTTTGCAGCCATGTTTTACTCCTTGAGATTTTGTATGAGGTACTGAACGCATTCACCACCGGGGCGCGGAGCACGGGCGAGGCCATGCTCCGCGTGCGCGGGTGGTTGCCGGAGCTTGAGATCAGGCCTCGACCACGCCCATGATGTCTTCTTCGCGCATCACCAGCAGCTCGTCGCCTTCGACCTTGACGGTCTGGCCGGCGTACTTGCCGAACAGCACGCGGTCGCCGACTTTCACGTCGAGCGGAATCAGCTTGCCCTGGTCGTCTTTTTTGCCGGTGCCGACGGCGATGATTTCGCCCTGGTCGGGCTTTTCAGCGGCGGTGTCGGGGATGACGATTCCGGAAGCGGTCTTGCGCTCTTCTTCCATGCGTTTGACAATCACTCGGTCGTGCAGAGGACGGATTTTCATTGCAAAGTCTCCATTGCGGTACGTTGATAACCGGCAGCTTGGCTGCCCGAAAATAAGGAGGCGACGAGGATGCTGTTAGCACTCGCCGCCATAGAGTGCTAATAGTAGGGGCGCA
>JAGXGM010000060.1 GCA_024636675.1 Hydrogenophilales bacterium
CGGAGTCGTTCCCCAAAAGCTGTGCCGCCGTATACACCACCGCGGTGTCCTCGGTGGCGGCCAGGGTGTCGTCATTGGCGAGCGGTGCATCGTTCGCCGCGGCGACTGCCGCGGTGGCGGCGGAGGTTGGTGTTTCCACAAAACCCTGGTCATCGGTGTAGCTCGCCTGCACCGTGATCAGTGTGCCGACCTCGGCGTCGGTGAGGACGAAGGCGCTGGCGGTCGCGCCGCTGATGGCGACGCCATCGGCGAACCACTGGTAAGCGAAGGAGCTGGTGGTGGTGCCGTCCGGATCGGAGACCGTTGCGGTGAGCGTATCGCCGACACTGGTGCTGCCGCTGATGCTGACGGCGGCGCCGTCGTTGATTGCGCCGACCGCTGCGGTGGCCGCGGAGGTATCGGCAGTCACCAGCGTCTCGGCGTCTGTGGATTCAAATTCAAACGATGTGGAACCGACTCCCTCGGCAATCCGCAGCAGCCGAACGAAGCTGTTGCCGCCGCTTTCGCCCCCCCCCTGCAGACCGGCTGCGGTCGGATCGAGCAGGTCGTCGATGTCCTCGCCGCGTTCAAGCGCCTGGATGATGCGATCAGCCTCGCCGGCCGGCAGGGAGGCTTCGGCCACTTCGGGGCGCGTGCCAGGTGTCGTCTCGGCACTGAGCTGGAAGGTTTCGTCGGGGAGGAGGGTGAGCATCTGCCCATCGGTAAAGGCCAGCTGGACCTGCCCTCCCGGCATGGTGACTACAGTGTCGCCTTCGAGCAGGACGTCGCCGGCCTTGAGCGGCCGCATCTGGCCGGACGGATCACGGGCAAATGCCTGGCCTTCAATCGCAATAACGGTCGCAACTGCGTGGGGAGTGGTGACGTTCGTGTCCATGGTGACGATCTTCTTCAGTAGTTATTGGGTGCCCGATTTGGGCTTACTGAAGAATTAACGGCTTGATTTCCGTTTTCCGTATTGGACTGAAGTACAGATCAGGCGGATATTTTCCGGGATGCTTGTGTTGAATCCTCGACACGATTGACGAGAAGGGCGAGCTGCATGCGGTCGCGCACGCCGAGTTTCTCGAAAGCGGCGCTTAAATGGGCTTTAACGGTGCGCTCGGTGATGCCCATCACGCGTGCGATTTCCTTGTTGGTCGAGCCTCGCGCGACCGCCTTCGCGACTTGACGCTCACGCAGGCTCAGCTTGTCCAGCGAGGGCTCGGTGGCCTCGTTGCCGCGCGTTGCCAGACTTTGCATCAAACGACGCATGAGCTTCGGGCCGACCCATATTCCGCCGTGCGTGACGACGCTGGCCACCTGATGCAGGACCGCGGGCAGGGTCAGCGCGCTGCAGTAGCCCGATGCCCCTGCGGCCAGCGCCGCCAAGCCCTGGCCGTCTTCCGGCACATTGGAGAGCACCACGATGGGTGCATTTTGTGAAACGGCCTTGACTGCGCCCACCCAGGACGCCACGGCTTGATCGTCTCCGCTCGCATGCAGCCAGATGATCGATGATTCCGCCAGGATGGACGGATCGGTCGCATCCATCCCTTGGCCGCACATCAAAAGGGCGTCGGGAAACGCTTCGACCCAGCGGGGAATCGGCTGCGGTCGTTCGGTCAGAAACAGGTGGCGCTTCATCTGGCTAGCGTTCCGTGAAGGCACGGGACTTGGCGCGAGTCACCGGCTTGAGTAAATAGGCCAGTACGCTTTTCTTGCCGGTCATGACATCCACTTCAGCCACCATGCCCGGAATGATCGGCAATTCCTTGCCCAGCGACGATTTCAGGGTTCGAACGCGCACCAGGTAGTAGGCATTGCCGTCGTCATCGGTGACCGTGTCGGCGGCGATGTTGTCGACCACCGCTTCGAGCCCGCCGTAAATCGCGAAATCATAGGCGGTGAAGCGGACCGTCGCTTTCTGTCCGGGCCACAGGAAGGCAATATCCCTGGGCGAAATCCGCGTCTCCAGCAGGAGGTCGTCGTCGGTCGGCACGATTTCCACGATTTCCTTGCCCGGTTGCAGCACGCCGCCCACCGTCGTGACCAGCAGGCGTTTGACGGTGCCCTTCACCGGCGACTTGATGTTGGCATGCTGGACACGGTCGGAGAGTGCCGTGCTGCCCTCGGACAGGCTGTTCAATTGCGCCACGGTCTCGCCCAATTCGTTGCGCATCTGGTTGCGGAAGACAATTTCCAGTTCCTGTATCTTGCGCGAGGCTTCCGCGATGGAGGACTGCAGGCGTGCGCTCTGTGCGGCAGCCTGGTCGCGTTCGCCACGGTAGCGGCCGACGTCGCGCTCGAGCCGCAGCAGTTCCACATCCGATACCGCACCGGACGCCGCGAGCGGCTTGGTCATCGCCAGCTCGCGGGCGGTCAGGTCGTAGCCTTGCGCGGCCTGCTCCCGGCGCGAACGCACCTCGATCAGCTCCTGATTGCGCTGCGTCAATTGCTGGCGCGCGATGCCGAGCTGGGCCTCCAGTTCATTGCGTCGCGCATCGTACATGCGGCGCTCTTCCTCGACCAGTTTGGGGTCTTCCGCCACGATATCGGGAGGCAGCACGAAAGGCGTGTTCTCGGCCAGCGCACGCAGCCGTGCCGCCTTGGCCAACAGTGCCAGGTACTGCACGCGGTTTTCCCGCAACGAGGACACGAATCGTGTTTCGTCGATGAGAAACAGCGACTGTCCGGCTTCGACCATCTGGCCTTCGCGCACCAGGATTTCCGCCACCACGCCGCCGTCGACCGCCTGCACGATCTGCACCTGGCTCGACGGGATGACCTTGCCGGACCCACGGGCGACCTCGTCGACCGTCGCGAACGTGGCCCACAGCAAACAGGCGAACAGAATGATCCCGATCGCGCGCAGCAGATAGCGCGCGCGCAGCGGTTGCTGGTCGAGCCGTGCCCAGTCGGCGTCGGCCGTCCATCCCAGCGAGTCATCGGGGCGCGGCGGAATCCAGCGGGCAAACAGGCGATCTATCAGAGGCCGCGCATGTTTGGACCAGCCCGATGAGCCGTCTGCAACACGGGAGATAAGCGAGAACAGGCCGGCTTTCATGCGGCTTTCCCGATGCGGCCCTGGCGCAGGGCCTCGACCACCTGTGCCTTGGGACCGTCCGCCACGATCTTGCCCGCATCGATCACGATGATGCGGTCGACCAGGTCCAGCAAGGACGTGCGGTGCGTCACCACGATCATGGTTTTGCCGGCGGCAAAGGTGCGCAGCTGCAGCTTGATTTCCTCTTCGCTGGAATGGTCCATCGAACCGGTCGGCTCATCCATCAGCAGGATCGGCGGGTCGTTGATGGCGGCGCGCGCGATGGCTACCGCCTGCCGCTGTCCGCCGGACAGCGATTCGCCGCGTTCACCCACGGTCAGGTCGAAACCCTTGGGATGGCTGTTGACGAAGTCGATGATGCCGCCCACCTGCGCGGCGTGCAGCACGGCAGCGTCGTCGGCGGTGGGAGCGGAGATGGTCAGGTTATCGCGCAGGCTGCCATAGAACAGCATGACGTCCTGCGGCACATAGCCGATGTTGCGGCGCAGTTCGGCCGGGTCCAACTGGCGCAGATCGATGTTGTCCACCAGCACCGCCCCCGACGTGGGCCGGTACAGGCCCAGAATGAGCTTTTCCAGCGTGGTCTTGCCCGAACCCACGCGGCCGAGGATCGCCACATGCTCGCCGGCACGGATTTTCAGCGAAATGTTGCGCAGGGCTGCATGGTCCTGGCCGGGATAGTTGAAGTCGACATCCTTGAACTCGATATCGCCGTTGAAATGCTGACGCGACACGAAATTCGAATCTGCAGGCCGCTCGACAGGCTGCTGCAGAATGTCGTCGAGCGACTTCAGGGCGGTCGCCGCGCTGTGGTACTGGGTGAGCAGGCCGGCGACCTGGCCGATCGGCGCCATTGCCCGCGAGGCCAGCATGGTGCAGGCAATCAGGCCGCCCAGCGTTAGCTTGCCGTCGGCAATCAGGTACACGCCGACCACGATGCCCAGCACATTCACGAATTGCTGCGCCCACATTGCACCGTTGATGGTGGACGACGACAACAGCCGCAACTGTGCACCTACGCGCGACAGAAAGGCCGCGCTCGCTTCCCACTTGCGCTGCATGACGCCTTCGGCCCCCAGCGCCTTGATCGCTTCCAGCCCGACCAGGCTTTCGACCAGGGTGGCGTTGCGCAGCGCGCCGGCGCGGTAGGTCGTCTCGGACAGTTCGTGCATCTTGCTGTGCACGATCAGCGCATAGATCACCACCAGCAGCATGCCGAGCAGGATGGGAAATACCATCGGCCAGGCAATCCAGCCGATGACCACCAGAAAAATCAGCGCAAACGGCAAGTCGATGAAGGCGGTGACCGTGGCCGAGGTGATGAAATCGCGGATGGTTTCGAAGGAACGCAGATTGGCGGCAAACGAGCCCGCCGACAGCGGCCGGTTTTCCATACGCAGCCCCAGCACCCGCTGCATGATGTAGGCGGAAAGCCGCACGTCCACCCGGCTGCTGGCCAGGTCGAGGAAATAGCCCCGCATCGTGCGCAGCGCCACATCCGCCACCAGCACGATCATTACGCCGCCCGCCAGCATCCACAGCGTCTCGATGGCGTGGTTGGGCACCACGCGGTCGTACACGTTCATGGTGAACAGCGGCAGCGCGATGGCAAACAGGTTGACCATGAACGCGGCCAGCATCACATCGCGGTAGAGCGCCTTGTTTTCGGCCAGCGTTCCCCAGAACCAGTGCCGCTGCCTGACCCGGCCGACTTCGGGGGTGCGCGCATCGAAGCGGAATTGGGGACGGGCGAAGATGGCGAAGCCGGCATAGCGGGCAGCCAGTTCATCCCGCGACAGCAGGGCTTCGGCCTCGCCCAGTTCGGGGAAGACCAGGCGCGCAGTCTGACCGTCGTCAGTCCAGCCCAGCAATACGCAGGCCTCGTCGTTGTTGAGTAGCAGCACCACCGGAAACAGGGCGGTATTCAGGCCCTCAAGCGGCTTGCGAACGATGTTGCTGGTGAAGCCGGCGCGCTTGGCCGCGCGCCGGAACAGCGAAGGGGTGAGGCGGTTGTCAATCAGCGGCAGACCATTGATGGCCGCCTGGCGGCTCAGCGTACCACCGTGCGCGCGTACCACCACCAGCAGGCATTCAAGCAGTCTGTCCGGTTCTTGAGGAGAAGGCGTCATGGACCCCGGTTGGCCATGGTCACGCGGAATCGATCCGGAATCTTCAATTAATGCTGGGTTTTTATCCACAATCAGTTTACGACAAGCCTGGCTTGCTGCTCCGCAAGGGGGGATCCATGGCGTTTTAACGGTTTCTGGCGCGGGTTCTTTAAGTTTCCAGGATTGATTGGGCAAAAGAAAAAAGCCCGGTCATTTGACCGAGCTTTTCATGAATGGTGCGCCGGAAGAGATTCGAACTCCTGACCCCTTGGTTCGTAGCCAAGTACTCTATCCAGCTGAGCTACCGGCGCTTTGAAGGTTGCGCATTATACGCAGTTTTTACACTTTATTGCATCGATGGCAGATGCAATGGTTCATCACTTGCTTTGTTTGGCGGAGACGGAGGGATTCGAACCCTCGATGCAGGTTTAAGCCCGCATGCTCCCTTAGCAGGGGAGTACCTTCAACCTCTCGGCCACGTCTCCGAACCGCCGCGAATTGTAGCGGAATGCGCGGCGGAAAGCCAC
>JAGXGM010000061.1 GCA_024636675.1 Hydrogenophilales bacterium
GGTAGTCGCCACGTCGCTCCTTCTGGATGACAGAGAGGTAGACGGCTCCGGCGGAGATCGACGCATCGCGTCGGAGGTTGACGCCGGTGAAGCGTTCATAGTGACCGAGATCGAGGTCAGTTTCCCCGCCATCATCAGTGACAAAAACTTCACCATGTTGAAACGGATTCATCGTCCCGGGATCAACGTTGATGTACGGATCGAGCTTTAACAGGGTGACACGGATACCGCGCGATTCGAGCAGCGCAGCAAGAGAGGCGGAGGCGATTCCTTTCCCGAGGGAAGAAACCACTCCGCCGGTGACAAACACATACTTCGTCATTTTATAAGCGGGGGCGAGTGATGGCGGATTCTACTTCATCCCCGGTGACGGCTCAATGACGCAGCAGGCGCCGCCAGGTCGCCACCACCGTATCCGGATTCAGCGAAATCGAGCCGATCCCCTGTGCCACCAGCCATTCCGCCAGATCGGGGTGGTCGCTCGGCCCCTGGCCGCAGATGCCGATGTATTTGCCGTGCCGGTTGCAGGCAGCGATAGCTTCCGCCAACAGCTTTTTCACCGCCGGGTTGCGCTCGTCGAAGCCTTCGGCCACCAGGCCGGAGTCGCGGTCGATGCCCAGCGTGAGCTGGGTGAGGTCGTTGCTGCCGATGGAAAAGCCGTCAACGTGTTGCAAAAAGTCGTCTGCCAGCAGCACGTTAGAGGGAATTTCGCACATCATGATCAGGCGCAAACGATGGTCGCCGCGCTTGAGGCCGTTTGCTTCCAGCAATTTCACCACCGTCGCGCATTCCTCCACTGTGCGCACGAAGGGAATCATCACCTCGACGTTGGAAAACCCCAGCGTCTCGCGCACCTTCTTCAGCGCCCGGCATTCCAGCTCGAACGCCGGGCGGAACAGCGTCGACACGTAGCGCGCCGCGCCGCGCAGCCCCAGCATGGGGTTTTCCTCCTTCGGCTCGTAGCGCTCGCCGCCTACCAGGTTGGCGTATTCGTTGGACTTGAAGTCGCTCAGCCGCACGATCACCGGCTGCGGCCAGAACGCGGCCGCCAGCGTGGCGATGCCCTCGGCCAGCTTGTCGACATAGAACGACACCGGGTCGGCATAGCCCGCGGTGCGCGCATCGATCTCGTCGCGCAGAGCCGGCGGCAGGCTGGCGTACTCCAGCAGCGCCAGCGGGTGCACCCCGATCATGCGCGCGATAATGAACTCCAGCCGTGCGAGGCCGACGCCGTGATTAGGGATCTGCGCGAACTCGAAGGCGCGCTCGGGATTGCCGACGTTCATCATCAGCTTCACCGGCGGCTCGGACAGGGTTTCGCTTGCAAGCGTCTCCACCGTGAAGGCCAGCTTGCCCGCATACACCATGCCGGTGTCGCCCTCGGCGCACGACACCGTCACCGTTTCACCGTCCTTCAATGCGGTGGTGGCCTCGCCGGTGCCAACCACCGCGGGAATGCCCAGTTCGCGCGCCACGATCGCGGCATGACAGGTTCGACCACCGCGGTTGGTGACAATTGCCGCCGCGCGTTTCATCACCGGCTCCCAGTCGGGATCGGTCATGTCGGTCACCAGGATATCGCCCGGCTGCACCCGGTTCATCTCGGCCGGGCTGGCGATCAGCCGCACTTCGCCAGCGCCGATTTTCTGGCCGATGGCGCGGCCGCTGATGCGCACCGTGCCGGTCGCTTCCAGCGTGTAGCGCTCGCCGACACCGCTGATGCGCGCCTTCACCGTCTCCGGTCGCGCCTGCACGATGAAGAGTTCGCCGGTTTCGCCGTCCTTCGCCCACTCGACGTCCATCGGGCGTTTGTAGTGTTTTTCGATCGCCACCGCCTGGCGCGACAACTCCAGCACCTCGGCGTCGGTCAGCGAATACAGCCGCCGCAACTCCGCCGGCGTGTCCTCGATCACGGTCTCGCCATCGCGCCACACCATGCGGATCGCTTTCTCCCCCAACTCGCGCCGCACCACGGCGGGAAAGCCCTCGGCCAGCTTCGGCTTGTGCACGTAGAACTCGTCCGGGTTGACCGAGCCCTGCACCACGGTTTCGCCGAGGCCATAGGCGGCGGTGATGAACACCACGTCGCGGAAGCCGGATTCGGTGTCGAGGGTGAACAGCACGCCGGAACAGGCGATGTCGGAGCGCACCATGCGCTGCACGCCGGCCGACAGCGCCACATCGGCATGCGCAAAGCCGTGGTGCACGCGGTAGGCAATGGCGCGGTCGTTGTAGAGCGAGGCAAAGACTTTTCTCACATACAGCAGCAAGTCATCCGCGCCGCGCACGTGCAGGTAGGTTTCCTGCTGGCCGGCGAACGAGGCGTCGGGCAGGTCCTCGGCGGTGGCCGACGAGCGCACCGCCACCGACACGTTGTCGCCGAGCGCGGCATAGGCGGTGCGCAGGCCCGATTCCAGGTCAGGCGACAAGGCGGCCGCCTCCACCCAGGCGCGGATCTCCGCCCCCGCCGCGGCCAGCGCCGTCACGTCCGCCACGTCGAGCGCCGCCAGCCGCGCGTTGATGCGCGCACGCAAATCGTTGTGATCGAGAAACTCCCAGAATGCCTGCGCGGTGGTGGCAAAGCCGCCCGGCACCTTGACGCCGGCGCCAGACAGATTGGCGATCATCTCGCCAAGCGAGGCGTTCTTGCCGCCCACGCGCGGCACGTCCGCCATCGACAGGCTGTCCAGCGGAACGATATAGTCAGTTGAAGCCGGCATAATCCACCTTATGAAAAACCACAGCGTTTTCTGCGTGTCCGATCACACCGGCGTCACCGTCGAGGCGGTGGCGAAGAGCATGCTGGCGCAGTTTCCCGCGCTTGAGTTTAGCCTGATTGCGCTGCCTTTCATTGACAGCCCGGAAAAGGCGCAAGAAGCCGCCGCGCGGATTGCCGCCACCCCCGGTGCCCTGGCGTTCTCCACCCTGACCGACCCCGCGTTGCGCGTGCCGTTCCACGCGGCTGGTGTCAGCTTGTTCGACGTGTTCGAGCGCATCGCCCCGGCCGTCGAAACGGCGCTGGGCGAAGCCGCCACTCCGAGCGGCGGACGTACCCACGGCATGACGCCCGACTACGAGTCGCGCATGGACGCGGTCAATTTCAGCCTGGCGCTGGACGACGGGTTGCAGCCGCAGCGGCTCAGTCAGGCCGACCTGATCCTGGTCGGCGTCTCGCGCGTCGGCAAAACCCCCAGTGCGCTCTATCTCGCCCTGCAGCACAGCCTGCGCGTCGCCAACTACCCCCTCACGCCGGACGACCTCGAACAGAACAGCCTGCCCGACGTCCTGCTCGCCAACCTGACGCACCTGCGCGCCTTGACCCTGTCGGCCGAGCGCCTCGCCGCCATCCGCCAGGCGCGCTACCCCAACAGCCGCTACGCCAGCCTGGCGCAATGCCGGAACGAACTCGCCGCCGCCGAGCGGCTGTTCGCACGCCACGCAGTGCCGGTCATCGATTCCACCCGCATGTCGGTAGAGGAAATCGCCGCGCGCCTGAGGCATTCCTGAACATCCGTCCCAAAACCGGCCCTCAAGTTTTCTGCATTCCGCCCGATTAACAGACATCTAGGCGTCGATTTTGGCTGTGACCAGAATCCTCACCCCCCATGTTGAGTACCAGGAGTGTCAGATGTCTAGCCCCTTACCGCGCACCGGGGTCGCGCATCGCGACGACGTTGCCTATGCAGTCGATTTCACGTGCAGCAAGGCTTGTGCAGGTGATTCAGTGACCGCACGTGCCGGCGATTCAGCCCGGAAAGTCATCGTAGCTTGAGCCGTCATCATGCAAGGCAGCCCTGATACCCCGCCAGCCAAAACGGCAAGGGGCAAGGCCAGCCCCACTGCCTGGAAATGCATGCTGTTCGCCGGCTTTGTAATCCAGTTGCTGCTGATCCTGTTCGTCACGGCCATTGGCCTGCAGCAGCTGCGGATGACCGCCAACAACCTCAGCACGGTTGTGGATGTCCACATGCAAAAGCTGAGCCTCACCAAAACCATGATGATCGCCGCCCGCGAGCGCACTGTCAGCATGTTCCGGCTGGCGCAAAGCACTGATCCGTTCGAGCGGGACCAGATGTTCATGCAATTCAATGCCAGCGGTGCGGAATTCGCCCGGGCGCGGACGACCCTGCTAGACATGCCCCTGAGCGACCGGGAGCGTGAGTTGATTGCGCTGCAGGGACAGCAGACCGGCATTGCAATGCCACTTCAGGCGCAGATCGTCGACATGCTCCATAACGATCTCAGCCACGAGGCCGAAAAACAGGCGCTTATCAATGCCATCCCGGCGCAGAACAATGTTCTGGCTGCACTCGTGGAACTCGACGCCGAAACCCAGAAAATCGCACTGGAAGCCAGCCACAAGGCAAACCAGTCGCAGCAAGTGGCACGTTTCTGGATGTATCTGTTATCCGGAATCGCCCTGCTGCTGGGCGTGTCCGTTGCCGCGGTTGTCATGTATTACACCAACCACGTGAGCCGAGAGCGAGAGCGCCTTGCCACACAGGACGCGCTGACCGGCCTGCCCAACCGCATGCTGTTCATGGATCGCCTGGAGCAATCGCTGATCCGCGCGAAGCGGAGCAAAACCCTGGTTGGCGTGATGTTCATCGACCTTGACCGCTTCAAACGCGTCAATGACACCCTTGGACACGCCAGCGGCGACCAGCTTATTTGCGAGGTGTCCAGGCGGCTGCGGGCGGTGACACGTGCCGAAGACATTGTGGCGCGACTGGGTGGCGACGAATTCGTCGTCGTGATCGATGCCGTCAGGGTCAACCAGATTCTCCACATCGTGGAAAAAACCCTTGCCGTCGTGGGTGAGCCCTACCAGATTGCCGGGCGCGAAATTTTCTCCAGTTGCAGTATCGGCGTGAGCGTCTACCCGACTGACGGCAGCGACGCCGGCACCCTGCTGAAGAACGCCGACACGGCGATGTACAGCGCCAAGGGCAGCGGCAGAAACCGCTTCCAGCTCTACGACGCGGCGATGAACGCGATGGCGGAGGAAAGGCTGCAGCTGGAAACCGAATTGCACTATGCGCTGGAACGGAAGGAATTTATCTATCACTACCAGCCCAAACTCAATCTGCAAACCGGGCGCATCGAGGGTGTTGAAGCGCTGATTCGCTGGAACAAGCCAGACAAAGGCCTGCTCAGCCCGGCACTTTTCCTCAGCATGTTGGAAGAAACAGGGGGGATCATCAGTGTCGGACGCTCGCTTTTGCTGGCGGCCTGTCATCAAGCCGCCGACTGGCATGCCGCCGGATTCACCGTTCTGGACGTTGCAGTCAATGTATCGAGCAAAGAATTCTGGCACGACACCCTGCTCGACAATGTACGCGATGCCTTGGCGCAATCCGGCCTGCCGCCGCAATCCCTGCAACTCGAACTGACCGAGGGCATCTTCATGGAAGACGTCGACGCGGCCGTGGTCAGGATCCTGGCCTTGAAAGCCTTGGGGGTTGCCGTGGCCATCGACGACTTCGGCACCGGCTATTCGTCATTGGCTCATCTGAAGCGATTCCCCCTTGACGTCCTGAAGATCGACCGTTTTTTCGTCAAGGACCTGCCGAACGCCTCAGCCAATAAAGCCCTCATCAGCTCGATTCTCGCCCTGTGCAAAGGGCTCAATCTCGGCGCTGTCGCCGAAGGCGTGGAGACACGGGAACAGCTCGAATCGCTGCGCGCCCTCGGTTGCCAGATCGTGCAAGGCTATTTTGTCAGCCGCCCGGTGCCTGCGGAAGATATCCTCGAATTACTGGGCCGCGACTGGACATCCGCTTTCAGCCCCGAACAACAGGTTCAATCCGGACTGACTGCCTCCTGACGCTTATCGGCACTTCAAACCGGCTCAAGGTGCTTCTACACAGTCTTGCCCCGCGCGACGCTCCAGGAGCCATCGTGCTCCAGAGCTTCAGATTTTTCCAAATCTGCCGAAACAACAATCAGTACATACCCGCAAAAAGGAACATGCTTGATGTCCGAAGAAAATCTGGATCTTACCGGCACGATGGCAAGCGACGATCAATTCCAGCCAACGGTCTGGATTGAAAACCTTGTCTCAATCCTGGCCAGCTTCCTGGCTGACCCGCGCTTACGTTATTCACAAGGCGTACAACCCAACGTTGTCGATGGCGAGGTTTGCCTGGTAGTGGCCGCCTGGCTGGAATCGACCGATCGCACCACCTATGACCATGTCATGGAATTTGCCAAATCCAATCAATTGAGAACCAAGCTGGATCGCCGCACCGGCGAGCGGGCCATGCAAAAACCGGCTTGATGCACCCGCGCTAAAACCCGGCAATCAGACCAGCCGCTGCCGCACGGCTTCGAAAACGGCGATTGCCAATGCCGCCGAGGCATTCAGCGATTCCATTTTTCCCGGCATGGGAATCTGAACCGTTGCGGTTGCCGCGGAACGCACATCGTCCGACAGTCCGGCGCCTTCGTTGCCCACGATAAAGGCAAGCGGGCCGGTCAGATCGCTTGAAAACACACTACGGTCTTCTGCCAGCGCAAGGGCAAGGCTTTGTCCCTTGAATTGCGCGCACCAGGCAGGCACATCCACCCCCCGTTCGATCGGCAACACAAACTGAGCGCCCTGCCCGCCGCGCAGCGCCTTGGGTGACCACGGGTCGTGGCATCCCTTCGACAGCACCGCCCGCGTGGCGCCCGCCGCCGCACCGGTGCGCAGCATGGAACCGAGGTTGCCGGGATCCTGAATATCTTCCAGCACGATGATGAGCGGTGTGTCTTCTCGTGCAGCGGGCGATAACCAGGCCGACTCGGCGAGCAGGCCGGTGGGGGTGGAAACCGGCGTGAGTTCATCGAACAAGGCATCCGGCAGGGCGATCGCCTTGGCAGCCGGGCAGCGCACGCGCCATTGCTCAAAATATCCGGCATCAAAAGACGCCGCTCGCACCAGGGTATGCGGCTGCCCGCCCGCCTCCAGGTACGCCGCCAGCAGATGCTCGCCATCGAGCAGCGTCATCTGTGCCGCGCGCCGCGCACGAGCCGATTCGGCGAGCTTTTTCAGACGTTTGAAGATGGGGTTGTCACGCGAGGTGATGGACGTTTCGCTCATGCACGGATTATTGAATAGAAATTCAAAAAACCGAATTTCCATTCAACACCCTCCGAGCTTGAATGCTATGGATTCGACACACACGATTTCTACAATCGCTTAATTAAACAAAAAATAGCAGCCTCTTTTCAGAATCCAGCGCCCGAATCCATCACTGCGATTCGCCGCGACAGGCTACACTCAACCCATGCGCATCGCCCTCATCACGCCCTACGGACGCGAACATCGCAACGGCAACTGGCACACCGCCGCGCGCTGGGCGCGTTTTCTGCGCGAGACGGGCCACACGGTGCGGACGCAAGTGGAATGGGATGGCCGCGCCACCGACCTGATGCTGGCACTGCACGCGCGGCGCAGCTTCGCTTCGATTCGCGCGTTTGCCGAGCGCTTCCCGACCCGGCCGCTGCTGCTGGCACTGACCGGTACCGACCTCTACCGCGACATCCACGAGGACCGCGACGCCCAGCAGGCACTGGAACTCGCGCACCGCCTGATCGTGCTGCAGGAACGCGGCGTCGATGAGCTGCCCCCGCATCTGGCGGCCAGGACACGGGTGGTCTATCAATCGGCGCCCGACATCGCCCGCCTGCCCGCACCCGCCCATCCCTTCGAGGTGCTGGTGATCGGCCACCTGCGAACGGAAAAAGACCCGTTTCGGGCGGCGCTGGCAACGGCCCACCTGCCTGAGCAATCACAAATCCGGGTGACGCATCTGGGCGGCGCCCTCTCCGAGGATATGGCCGAAACCGCGGAAATGGCGCAAGGCAAGCTGCCGCGCTGGCGCTGGCTCGGCGACGTGCCGCACAGGGCGGTGCTCAAGCACCTGTCGCGCGCGCGACTCATGGTCATCAGCTCGGTACTGGAAGGCGGCGCCAACGTCATCTGCGAAGCGCTGGCAGCGGATGTGCCGGTGCTCGCTTCGTACATGCCCGGCAACGTTGGCATGCTGGGCGAGGACTACCCCGGTTATTTTCCGGTGGGCGACGAGCGGCGACTGGCCCGGCTCTTGTCGATGGCCGAAACCGACCCCGATTTTTATGCCAGCCTGCTCAGCCACGCCCGCCAGCGCCGCGGGCTGATGCGCCCGGAGCAGGAAGCCAGCCGGCTGCGGCAAGCGGTAGCGGAATTCGAACAGCCCCCAGGATAAGGCTCAGCCCTCGGCAAACAGTATGCCGAACATGCGGGCGCGTTCGGCGTCGCTCAAGCCGCGCAGCACCCGCACCGCCTCGCGCGCGACCCGGGCGTCGCGCGTGATCGAATACTCGATCGCGAGCGCGCGCCAGACATCGGCCAGCGCCGGGTCGGTGGCCTGCAGCTTTTGCAGGGCCTGCGTCACCCCCGCCTGTCCCTTCGTCAGATAAAACGTCAGCCCCAGGTTGTGCCAGGCCTGGATGTAGTCGGGGTCGATCTCCACCGCCGCGCGGTACGCCTGCATCGCCTCGCGCGGACGCCCGCTGTCGCGGTAGGCATTGCCCATATTGTTGCGCGCCCATACGTCGCCGGGCGCAATCCGGACATTCTGCCGGTACGCCGCGATCGCCTCGGCATGCCGCCCCATCTCGCCCAGCGCGCGCCCCTGGACAAACCAGGCCAGCGGGTTTTTCGCATCGATCCGTGCCCAGTCATGGCCCCAGGCCAGCAGGCCCGGCCAGTCGCCGCGCTTTTCCAGCACCTGCGCCTGGCGCACCCACTCGGCCTGCGGGCGCGCGGCAAGCGCCGCCTGGCCGCTGCCCAGACCAAACGTCTGGGCAGCAGCAGCCACCGGGCCTGCAAATGCAAGGCCAAGCAGCAACAGAAGCAAGAGGACACGGTCAGGCATGGGGAAAGCGCAGATTCAGCCGCCTCGGTGATGGGATCGACAGCCGTCATTTTACGCCGCACTTGACGCATCGATTATGCTGTCGGGTCTTTCACCCCACGCGTCTCCCATGTCGACCTCCGAACATTTCATCCCTGGCAAGGACGCCTCGCTCGAAGCGTCGATCGCCACCCTGCAGTCCAAGCTTGCGGCGATCGGCTTTCACATCGAGGAGCGCTCCTGGCTCAACCCGGTAGAGGGCGTCTGGTCGGTGCACATCCGCGACCACGATTGCCCGCTCCTGTTCACCAACGGCAAGGGCGCCACCGAACTGGCTGCACGAGCGAGTGCGCTGGGCGAGTATTTCGAACGGCTGTCGACCAATTACTTCTGGACGCACTTCTATCTGGGCGAGACGATCGCCAACCGCGCCTACGTCCACCATCCCGACGAGCGCTGGCTTGTCGCGGAGAGCGACGCCTGGCCGGACGGCCTGCTCACCCCCGAGCTTCACGCCCACTACAACCCGGACAAAAGTGTGCGCGCCGACCAGCTGGTCGACCTCAACTCCGGCAACGCCGAACGCGGCATCTGCGCCATCCCCTACCAGCGCCTATCCGACGGCAAGACCGTGTATTTCCCGGTCAACCTCATCGGCAACCTCTACGTCAGCAACGGCATGTCGGCCGGCAACACGCTGAAGGAAGCGCGCACCCAGGCGCTCGCCGAAATCTTCGAGCGCCACATCAAGTTCCGCATCATCGAAGAAGGCCTGTGCCTGCCCGACGTGCCCGAAGCCGTGATCAACCGCTACCCGCACATCGCCGCCGGCATCCGCGGCCTGCGCGAAGCCGGCTTCGGCATCCTGGTGAAGGATGCCTCGCTCGGCGGTCAATATCCGGTGATGAACGTGACGCTGCTGCATCCGCAGGACCAGGGCTGCTTCGCCAGCTTCGGCGCGCACCCGCGCTTCGAGGTGGCGTTGGAACGCGCACTGACCGAACTGCTGCAGGGCCGCGCGCTCGACTCGCTGGCGGGCTTCCCCGCCCCCGGCTTCGACGAAGCCGAAATCGCCGACCCGCAGAACCTGGAAATCCACTTCGTCGATTCCAGCGGCGTGATTTCCTGGCAGTTCCTGCGCGACACCCCCGACTTCGAATTCGTCGACTGGAATTTCGGCACCACCACCGAAGAGGACTATGCGTGGTCGGTCGACGCGCTGCACGCCGAAGGCCACGAGCTCTACATCGCCGACTTCACCCACTTGGGCGTCTACGCCTGCCGCATCCTGGTGCCGGGCGTGTCCGAGATATATCCGGTGGAGGAACTCGAATTCGAGAACAACAGCGTCGGCAATCTGATCCGCCCGGCGCTCGCGCGCCTGCCCGAACTGACCGACGAGGAATGCGCCGAGCTGTTCGACCTGATCGCTGAACTGGAACTGGCGGACGACCGTCTGGTCACGGTGCTGATCGGCCTCGCGCCCGATGCCGATTCGCCATGGACCGACCTGCGCGTCGGCGAACTCAAGCTGCTGCTCGCGCTCGCGCTCGGCGACGACGACGCGATCCGGGAGGGCTGCACGTGGATCGCCCAGTACGGCCAGCGCAGCGATGCGCGCCTGAAGGTATACCGCTGCATCGCCGACCTCACCCAACTCGAAGACCCCAGCCCCTTCGAATCCGCCCTGGCCCTGATGTACGGCCGCGAAACGCTGGAACAGGCGTTCGCGCTGTTCAATCAGGATGAGCAGTTTTTCGGGCTGACCAAACTAGGCAGCGACTTCGAGGGCAGCGCGATTCACCAGCGCTTGTTGGAGGCGTATCGGAAAGTACGCGGCTAGCAGCCTGTCGGATTTGAAGAATCGAAGCGAAAATTCGGCTGGGCGAGGACAGCCTTGGTAGAGCGCGAATTTAGTTTCCAACCTATTGGTCTTCAAGTATTCGCTGCAAAATCACGAAGACTGCTTCCTTGAATGGCCCTTCTGGAATTGCATCGAATCGCTGGCCTATCCGTGAAGCTCGCGGCGAGAGAACGGATTCATCTTTTTCCCCCTGTTCAATCCGGTCAAGTGCGCCTTCTTCAAGGCGAAGGGCATGCTCAATCTTACGTGCAGCTTTTTCGCCAAATGAGCGATTGCCTCGAAGCAGCTCACTCCAATAGCTAGCATTGCCGCTGCCTACTTGGCGCGCCAGGTCTGTTGGACCCCACGCATTCATTTGGCAAATGTGCTTTAGCGCTGAAAGCCTAGCCGAGGCGAAAGTATTCATCGCAATCTAACAGAACAATACGAATACACGACTTGCCTCTGTTAGCCATGTCCTTGCCATGACTCATCCAGCCCGCTGCCGCACCGTCTCATACAAACACAGCGCCGCCGACACCGAGACGTTGAGGCTTTCCACGGTGCCGCCGATGGGGATGCGCGCGACCTGATCGCAGTTTTGCTTGACCAGGCGGCGGATGCCCGCGCCTTCGGCGCCGAGCACCCAGGCGATCCCGGTTTTGGCATCGACGCGGGATAGCGGCTGCTCGCCGTCCATGTCGGCAGCGATGACCCAGATGTTGTGTTCCTTGAGTTCTTCGATGGTGCGCGAGAGGTTGGTGACCATGATGTAGGGCACGGTTTCCGCGGCACCGGAGGCGACCTTTTCCACCGTGGCATTGATGCCGACAGCGTTGTCTTTCGGCGCGATGACGGCGTGCACGCCGAAGGCATCGGCCGAGCGCATGATGGCGCCGAGATTGTGCGGATCGGTGACGCCGTCGAGGATCACCAGCAGCGGCGGGCCCTTGATGTTTTCCAGCACTTCGTCGAGCGACTGCGTCAATGCGACCGGCTTGACGCGGGCAACCACGCCCTGGTGCCTGGCGGCCTTGCCGACCAGCCGGGTCAGGCGGTCAGCTTCGACCTGTGCGAGCTTGACCCCGTTGTCCTTGGCCTGATGCACCAGGTCGCGCGCGCGCGCATCGCGGCGAGTGAGGTCGAGATAGATTTCCAGCACGCCCGACGGGTCCTGGCGCAAGCGGGCGAGGACGGGGTGAAAGCCGTAGATCAGCTTTTCGGCAGATTTTTCGCTCATTGCTTCTTGCTGCCGGCCTTGGCTTTCGCCGTCCGCGGTTTGGACGATTTCTTTTTCGGCGGCGATTGCTCGAACGCGCGCTGCATGTCGTGCGCAGCGTTCTCCTGTTCAACCAGGCTGAAATCGATCTTGCTGGTCTCGATGTCGGCACGCAGCACCTTGATGCGGACGCGGTCGCCCAGGCGGTAGCGCTTGCCAGTCCGCTCGCCCAGCATCAAGTGCTTGGCCTGGTCGTAGTGGAAGTAATCCTGACCGAGTTCGGATACGTGAACCAGGCCTTCGATGAAGATGTCGTCGACCGCCACAAACATCCCGAAGCTGGTGACCGCGCTCACGGTGCCGTTATATTCGTCGCCGACGCGATCGCGCATGAAATAGGTTTTCAGCCAGGCGTCGACATCGCGCGTGGCGTCATCGGCACGACGTTCGGTCATCGAACAGTGGGTGCCGACTTCCGCCAGCCCCTTGGCCGGCAGTTTCACGCCCTGCAGCACCGCCTTGATGCCGCGATGCACCAGTAGATCGGGATAACGCCGGATCGGCGAGGTGAAGTGGGTGTAGGCCTCATACGCCAGGCCGAAATGCCCCTTGTTGTCCGGGCTGTAGACCGCCTGCCGCAACGAACGCAGCATCACGGTCTGCAACAGGGCATGATCGGGACGCGGCTTGATCTGCTCCAGCAACGCCGCATAATCCTTGGCATGCGGCTTGTCGCCGCCGCCCAGATCAAGCCCGAATTCGGCGAGGAAGCTGCGCAGCGCAGCGAGTTTCTCGGGGGTCGGTCCTTCGTGCACGCGGTACAGTGCGGGCTGCTTGTTTTCCTGCAGAAAGTCCGATGCGCAGACGTTGGCCGCCAGCATGCATTCCTCAATGATGCGGTGCGCGTCATTGCGGACTACCGGCACGATGTCCTTGATCTTGCCCTGGTCGTCGAAAATGATCTGCGTTTCGGTCGAGCCGAAGTCGATCGCGCCACGCTTGGCGCGCGCCTTCAGCATGGTGCGGAACAGCTTATCCAGCGCCTGCAGGTGCGGCATCATCGCAGCGTGCTTCGGCTCCGGTTCGGCCGCACCGGAGAGCCAGTCCCAGACCTGATTGTAGGTGAGGCGCGCGTGCGAAAAGATCACCGCCGGATAGAAGCGGTATTCCTTCACGCTGCCGGTACTGGTGATGCGCATGTCGCACACCATCGACAAACGGTCGACTTCCGGGTTGAGCGAGCACAGGCCGTTGGACAGCGCCTCGGGCAGCATGGGGATGACGCGGCGCGGGAAGTACACCGAGTTGCCCCGATTGAGACCTTCGCTGTCGAGCGCGTCATGGGGCTGTACGTAGTGGCTGACGTCGGCAATCGCCACCACCAGCCGGTAGCCGCTGCGGCCGAGCGGCTCGCAGTACACCGCGTCGTCGAAGTCGCGCGCAGTCTCGCTGTCGATGGTGACAAGCGGCAGATGGCGGATGTCCTCGCGGTCGGCCATGTCCTTTTTCTGCACCTTGCCCGGTAGTCTGGACGCCTGCGCCTCGACGTCCGGCGGGAACACATAGGGCAGATCGTGCTTGCGCAGCGCGATCTCGATTTCCATGCCGGGGCCGGTGAAGCTGCCGATGACCTCGGTCACCCGCCCGATCGCCTCGTTGTGCGCGCCGGGCTGGGTGACGATCTCCACCGTGACCACCTGGCCGGACTGCGCGGCCCCCGCGTGTTCGGTCGGCACCAGAATGTCCTGGTTGATGCGGCGGTTCTCTGCAATCAGGAAACCGACACCGCCTTCGAGATAGTAGCGGCCGACGATGAATTTGTTGACATGCTCCAGCACCTCGACGATTTTCGCCTCGCGCCGCCCGCGCCGGTCGAAGCCCGCCACCCGAACCATCACCCGATCGCCGTGCAGCACGCGGTGCATTTCCTTGGGCGACAGATAGAGATCGTCGCCGCCCTCCTCCGGCACCACGAAGCCGAAGCCGTCGGGGTGTCCCTCGACGCGGCCCTTGATCAGGTCCAGCTTGTCCGGCAGGCACAACTGGCGCTTGCGGTTGAGCATCAGCTGGCCGTCGCGCTGCATCGCGCCGAGGCGCCGCTGGAACAGTTCAAACTCATCCTCGGATATCTGCAACTGCTCGGCAAAGGCGTCGGTGTCGACCGGACAGCCGGCCTCGGTCAGCAGTTGCAGGATATATTCGCGGCTTGGCAGCGGCGACTCGTAGCGCTCGATCTCGCGCTCGTAGAACGGATCGGCCCGGCGAATCGCCGGAATTTCGTGTTTGTTTGCGCGGCTGCGCGATTTGGTCGTTGACAATTTAATCTCTGCTCTCTAGAATGCGCGCCTTATTGCCCAGATGGCGGAATTGGTAGACGCGCACGGTTCAGGTCCGTGTGCCGCAAGGTGTGGAGGTTCGAGTCCTCTTCTGGGCACCAAATGTTGTAAGCAAAAAGCCGACCCCGTGTCGGCTTTTTGTTTTTCTGCAATTTACTATAAACATCAGACCTCGTAGGGATGGCGACGCACGATTGTCTCCACCCGATCCGGCCCGGTCGACACGACGTCCACCGGCACTTCGCACAGGGCCTCCATCCGTTTTAGATAGGTCTGGGCCTTTTGCGGCAGCTTGTCGAATTCCTGCACCCCCACCGTGGTATCGCTCCAGCCCGGCAGGTCTTCGTAAATCGGCTCGACGTTGGCAATCGATTCGGCGCCCACCGGCAGGATGTCGCAGGCCTCGCCGTCAATCTTGTAGCCCACGCACACCCGCACCGTTTCCAGCCCGTCCAGCACATCGAGCTTGGTCACGCACAGCCCCGACACGCCGTTGATTTGGATCGCACGTTTGAGCGCGGCCGCGTCGAACCAGCCACAGCGGCGCGCGCGCCCGGTGGTGGAGCCGAATTCATGGCCCTTTTCGCCGAGGTACTGACCGATATTGTCGAACAGTTCGGTGGGGAACGGGCCCGAGCCGACGCGCGTGGTGTAAGCCTTGGTGATGCCCAGCACGTAATGCAGGGAATTCGGGCCAACGCCGGCGCCGGTGGCGGCGCCACCAGCGGTACAGTTGGAAGACGTCACAAACGGATAGGTGCCATGGTCGATGTCGAGCAGGGTGCCCTGCGCGCCTTCGAACAGCAGGTTGCCCCCTGCCTTGTTGACTTCGTACAGGCTGCGCGGCACATCGGCCACCATCGGCTTCAGACGCTCGGCCATGGCCATCATGGTGTCGAGCGTCTGGTTGAAGCTCACCACCTCGGCCTGGTAGTAGTTCTTGAGCATGAAGTTGTGGTGGTCGAGCACCTCGCCCAGCTTGGCGGCAAAGCGTTCGCGATGGAACAGGTCCTGCAGGCGCAGCGCGCGACGCGCGACCTTGTCTTCGTAGGCGGGACCGATGCCGCGCCCGGTGGTGCCGATCTTGCCGGCGCCCTTGGCAATTTCACGCGCCTGATCGAGCGCCACGTGATGCGGCATGATGAGCGGACAGGCTTCGCTGAGCTTGAGGCGGCTCGCCACGTCGACCCCGGCGGCCAGCAGCATGTCCATTTCTTCCAGCAAGGCGGTGGGCGACAGCACCACGCCGTTGCCGATGTAGCAGGTGACGTTGTCGCGCAGGATGCCCGACGGAATCAGGTGCAGCACGGTTTTCTTGCCCGCCACCACCAGCGTGTGACCCGCATTGTGCCCGCCCTGGAAACGCACCACGCCCTGCGCGCGATCAGTCAGCCAGTCGACGATCTTGCCCTTGCCTTCATCGCCCCATTGGGTTCCGATGACGACGACGTTCTTTGCTGCCATGCTGCTATCTCCCTTTATTTATTGTGTGTCCGAACTGGCCATGGCCAGTTCGCGCAAATCCAGACTGAACCCGGTGGCCGGACGCGCCCGGCCGAATACCCGCCCCACTTCGTCGTAGCGTCCGCCCTGCGCAATCGCATGGCTGCGCCCGCCCGTGTAGGCGGCAAATACGACCCCGCTGTGATAACCGTAGCCACGCAGTTCAGCCAGATCATAGGCGGTCTCGACATCGACCAGCCCTTGGTCGAGCATCTCCAGGGTATCCAGTGCGTCCGCCACTGCAGGCAAGTTTGGCAAGCACGCACGCGCTTCTGCCAGCACGCTGCGGTCGCCATACAGCTGCGGCAGGGCGGCAAAGGCGTCGCGCAGGGCAATCGGCAAGCCTGCGGTCAAAACCGCCACGGCGCTACCGTCCTTGGCCTGCAATGCACCGAACAACTGGTGCTCGACCTCGCCACTCAAGCGGGCTTCCTGCGCCAGCGCACGGTAAACCCCCACATGGCCGATGTCGAGTTGCATCGTTTTTACGCCGCACGCGGACAGACCCTGCAGCATCAGCATAAGTATTTCAAGATCCGCTTCGGCGCCCGCTTCGCCATACAGCTCCGCGCCGATCTGGATCGGTTCGCGCGAGCGATGAAAGCCGTCAGACTGGGTGTGCAGCACACTGCCCGCATAGCACAGGCGATTGACGGTATTGGCGGCCAGCAGGTGGGCATCGATGCGCGCCACCTGCGGTGTGATGTCGGCACGCACGCCCATCAGGCGCCCGGACAACTGATCGACCAACTTGAAGGTCTTGAGGTCGAGATCGGCACCCACCCCAGTCAGCAGCGAATCGAGGTATTCCATCAGCGGCGGAATCACCAGTTGATAGCCGCGGCTGCGGAACAGGTCGAGCAACGCGCGCCGCATGTCTTCCATGCGCCAAGCCTGCGGCGGCAGTACATCTTCGACGTTTTCAGGTAATAACCAGGCAGTCATTTCAATTCAGCACCAGCAACAAAAAAACGCCGCCCAACATTGAGGCAGCGCCTATGAAACGCAACTGGCCGTCGCTGAGTTCCAGCATCCGGCGGAAGCCGTCCCGCCACACGGCAGGCACAGCAAATGGCAGGATCCCTTCAATCACAAGCAACAGTCCGATTGCCGCAAGCCAGTCGAAACCGGTCATTGACCACCGGCGGCGCGCGGATTCTTCATGTACTTGAAGAAGTCTGCGCTGGGATCGAGCACCATCACGTCGCTTTTACTCTTGAAGCTTTCACGATAGGCCTGCATCGAACGATAGAACGCATAAAATTCGGGGTTCTTGCCATACGCTCCGGCATACACGGCCGAGGCCTTGGCATCGCCCTCACCCTTGACGCGCTGGGCATCACGATAGGCCTCGGCGATGATCACTTCCTTCTGCTTGTCGGCATCGGCCCTGATCTTTTCTGCTTCCGCCGCGCCGGTCGAACGTAGTTCATTGGCCACCTGCTTGCGTTCGGCTTCCATCCGCCGATAGACGTTTTCCGAAACAGCTTCCGGCAGATCAACCCGCTTGATCCGCACGTCCACCACCTGTACGCCGATCGTTCGCGCATCCTGGTCTGCCTTGGCGCGAATGATGCTCATGATTTCCTCGCGCGCCCCCGACACCACCGCATTGATGGTGCGTTTGCCGAACTCGGCGCGCAGGCCGTCGTTGACCGTCTGATTCAGGCGAATCTCCGCCCGCCGCTCGTCGCCGCCGACCGATACATAGAACTGCTCAGCATCGATCACTCGCCACTTGATGAACGAATCCACCAGCACGTTTTTCTTTTCCGATGTGATGAAGCGCTCCGGATCGGTGGCATCCAGCGTCAGGATGCGGGTATCGAAATAGCGCACATTCTGCACCAGCGGCAGCTTGAAATAGAGGCCGGGCTTGGTCTTTACCGACACCACTTCACCCAACTGGAACACTAGAGCGTTCTGCCGCTCGCCCACCGTGAAAACGCTGGCGCTTAGCACCACCAGCAAGACAATCAGCGCAACGAGAATGAAACCGAGTGACCTGCTCATGGCCGATCCTCCCGATCACGCGTGCGCAAAGCGTCGCGCGAACGTGTTTCCATGGGTGCGGCCGCGGGCGGGGCGGTCTGCGACTGGGTGTCCGGGCCGCCGCTGTAGGGTTGACTCACGGTCTGCTGCAATTTGTCGAGCGGCAGATAGAGGAGGCTGTTGCCGCCCTTCTGGTCCACCAATATTTTGCTGGTGTTGTTCATTACGGTCTGCATGGTGTCGAGATAGATACGCTGGCGCGTGACTTGGGGCGCCTTCTGATATTCAGTGAAAATTTGCGCAAAGCGGCTGGCCTCGCCTTCTGAGTTGGCAATCACCGACAGCTTGTAACCCTCGGACTCGGCCGCCAGACGCGACGCCAAACCCCGAGCCCGCGGCACGATGTCGTTAAAATAAGCCTCGGCTTCATTTTTCAGGCGTTCACGATCCTGTCCCGCCTTGACCGCGTCATCGAACGCAGCCTGTACCTGCTCGGGCGGCTGGATATTCTGCAGGGTCACCTGGCTGATTGTGATGCCGGTCCTGTAGCGACCGAGAATCTGTTGCAGCAAGACCTTGGCGCGTGCGGCGATGTCGGCGCGCCCTTCGTACAGAACGTAATCCATTTTGCTTTTGCCGACGATCTCGCGCATCGCGGTTTCGGCCACCTGCAACACCGTTTCTTCTGGCGCACGGTTAACGAACAGGAAATCTTTCGGGTCTTTCAGGATGTACTGAACAGCGAACTGCAGATCAATGATGTTCTCATCGTCCGTCAGCATCAGCGATTCCTTCAGCACCTTGCTGTTGACGTCGCTGCGATAGCCGATTTCAACGGTGCGCACCTGATCGACGTTCACCACCTCACGCGACTCGATCGGCCACGGCAAGTGCCAGCGCGGCCCGGGTTCGGTCGTCTCGACATACGCCCCAAAACGCTGCACCACGCCACGCTTGCCGGTGTCAACAATGTAGAACCCGCTCGCTAACCACACCAGCGCCAGCGCGCCGATCAGCAAGCCAACCAGACCGCGGCTCGGCAAGCCGCTCGGAGAAAGGCCGCCACCACCCTCTCCGCCGCCACCGCCGTCCTTGCCTCCGAACATGCCATTGAGGCGCTGATTGATCCGGCGCCATATCTCGTCAAGGTCAGGTGGTCCGCTGTTTTTGTTGCGGTTGCCATTGTTGCCCCATTGGGGATCGTTCCATGCCATATCGATTTATTCAGAAATAACTTCGGTTTGAGGAGAGGAATCGTCTGGCGCGTCGGCTTCATGCCGAACACGGCCGGCGCGAAGAGTTTCCGACAGCTCCTCGCGTAAAAGTTCAAGTCCCGCGCCAGTCTGCGCGGACACATACACGCTTTGAAGTTTACCATACTCATCGCGCGCTATTCCCGGGGCAACGCCCGTCAGATCGAGCTTGTTGTAGACGCGAAGCTGCGGTACGGCATCCGCACCGATTTCCTGCAGCACCTTTTCGACCGCCTCGATCTGACGCTCGCGCCCGGGACTGGACGAATCGATCACATGCAGCAGCAAATCGGCTTCGGCCGTGGCTTCCAGGGTGGCGCGAAAGGCCGCCACCAGATCATGCGGCAGACGTGTGATGAAGCCGACCGTGTCCGACAGTACCACCTCGCCCACCTGTGGCAGATAGATCTTGCGCGTGGTGGTGTCGAGCGTCGCGAACAACTGGTCGGCCGCATAGGCCTCGGCGCGCGTGAGCGCATTAAACAGGGTGGACTTGCCCGCATTGGTGTAACCCACCAGTGCTACCGACAGCACGTTCTGACGCGCGCGCGAGCGTCGTTGGGTACGGCGCTGCTTGCCAAGTTTGGCAAGTCGCTCACGCAGTGCCTTGACCCGCATGCCGATCAGACGGCGGTCGGTTTCCAGCTGCTTCTCGCCCGGCCCGCGCATGCCGACACCACCGCGCTGACGCTCAAGGTGAGTCCAGCCGCGTACCAGGCGGGTCGACAAATGCTGCAACTGGGCCAGCTCGACCTGCAGCTTGCCTTCGGCACTGTTGGCGCGGCGGGCAAAGATATCCAGAATCAGGCTGACGCGATCGATCACCCGACAGTGCAGGCGACGCTCCAGATTGCGCTCCTGTGCGGGCGACAACTCATGGTTGAAAATGACGACATCGGCTTCGGTGGCCGCTACCAGCGCCGCGATTTCATCGGCCTTGCCGCTCCCCACAAACAGTGCGGCATCCGGACGGCTACGCTTGCCCTGCACCTCTCCCTGGATATCAAGCCCCGCTCCCATTGCCAGCAGGCGCAATTCGGAAACGCTCTCGGCAAAATCCGGCGTCCCCAAATCGAGCGCCACCAGAATGACGCGCTCTCCGCCAGCGTACCGCTCAATCAACGACGATTCTCCATACGTCCGGCAACCAGCGGGGCTTGACCGGGCATGGCCCCGCTCCTGCCACAATTGGCGTGACGCATTCGCGCGCCCTTCGGGGCGCGATAGGGTTCATACGGGTATCGGTAATCAAGCAGTGTCCAGAAAAATTACGACCGGGAATCCGGCCAGCAACCTTATTCTAGTTCAGGATCGTGCCGCTTGTGCCGCAGCCGAATTGCGGACCGCCCCAGCCCCACCCCCATAATCAGGGGCAGGCGGACAAAGGCGTTGACCCAGATTAGGGGTCACTGACGACGGCGGTGGCCACTCATGACCACGCAAGCGTAGCCAAGCTTCCTGGCTTCAGAAAAAGGCTCAACCCGAGCCGATCCGGTTCGCTCACAGCTCGCCTCAAACCCTGGCAGGCGGCAGGCTGACATTGACGGCGCCGCCCTCTTTTCTTTCCACCACCAGGGCGCCTTTCTTATGCGCGTCATCCAGAATCTTGCCAAACGCGCTGTAGCCATATTCCGACTCGCTGAAACCCGGATGAATCCGCTTGATAGTGTTCTTGATCAGGGACGCGGAAATGAAACCTTCGCCGCCCCGCTCCGCCACCAGCTGTTCCACCGTGCTCACCACAATTTCGATCGCCTGAGCCTTCTTCTCTTCAGCGCTCGGCTCGACCCTGGCTGCGCCCCGGCCCTCGTCGGCTGCCGCCGTTTTTTCCGTCACCGGGCGGGCTCGCCGCCGGGTTGTACTCGCCGCGTGGGGTGCGCCGCCCGCCGCCTCTTTCACCGGCGGAATGGATGGCTTTTTGGCAGCCGCTTTGGGCGGTGCCTTGATCTGCACCAGATCCTCATAAAAAATGAACTCATCGCAATTGCCGATCAACAGCGACGACGCCGAGCCGCGCACGCCGATTCCGATCACGCTCTTGCCGTTTTCCTTGAGCTTGGAGACCAGCGGCGAAAAATCGGAATCCCCGCTGATGATCACGAAGGCATCGATATGTGTCTTGGTGTAGCAGAGGTCGAGCGCGTCCACCACCATGCGGATATCCGCGGAATTCTTGCCTGACTGCCGCACATGCGGAATCTCGATCAGTTCGAACGCCGCCTCATGCATATCCCGTTTGAACTCCTTATAGCGATCCCAATCGCAGTAAGCCTTTTTCACCACAATACTGCCCTTGAGCAGCAGCCGCTCAAGAATGGGGCGAATCTTGAAATCAGGATAGTTGGCTTCTTTAATGCCAATGGCCACGTTTTCAAAGTCACAAAACACAGCAATGTTGCGGTTATCCGGCGTGCTCATCGTTCTTTCCCCATGGGTAATCGGTCTTGTCCTTTGCGATCAGGTTTTGTCGGCCAGCCCTTTGGCCAGCAAGTCGGCAACGGTTTCGTTGATGCCCATCTGGCGCGCCTCTGCAAGCGCTTGAATCTGCTTCACCAAGTCTCCATCGAGCTTGACGGCAAACGCGACCAGACCCTGCGCCTGCTCGAGCTTGCGCTGCTCGCGACGCGACGCGACCGCGCCCGCCGCACTTCCAAAGCGATCCGGCGTACCGGCTTGTTTCATCTGGCCTGTGATTTTCAGGCCTTCGTTTCTGTCGAGGTCGGATTTCTTCATGGGTTTTCCTGGATTGCCTGAGTAAATGCTAGGTCATTGGCCTGCGCTATAGAAGCCACGGCTTCTGCTCTGCGCAGAATAGCCGACAGCATAAGCGATGCAGCCGCATTACGCTTGTTTCGTCGCAGTGCACCATCAACGCCACGACAGAGAACGTGGCTGGCAAATAAACCCCGGGGTGAGCCACCAATTAAATGCTGCTTAGCTAGGACCTGCCCCGGATTTCATAAAAAAAGCCGGGGTCATCAGACCCCGGCTTCTCGTCAGCCTAAATGCAGCTGAAAATTACATCTTCCAGCTGTACTGGATGCCCAGCGCATTCTGGTCCATTTCAATGGTCTCATTGCCCGAAGGAGGCAGCGCACCGCCACTGAACATCGGCGGCAGGATTGAGGCACCGCTGACATCGTTGCTGAAACCGTGCATGTAGCTCATGGTCAACTCATTACCCGATGCCAGGGTGTAGGTGAAACCAAGGGTTACATGATCCTCGATCACGCCGGGGGCCAGGATGTTGAAAGTCACATCGCGTGCCGTAATGGGGTTGTCGCCATGGTTCCAGCCTGCGCGCACGGTCAGCTGCTGGCTGTATTTATATTCCGCCCCCAGCTTCCACACATCGATGTCCTGCCAGCCAAAACCGGGGCCATTGTCGGCGCCGAGCGAAGCCATATTGGTGCTGGGGTTGGCAATTGAGTTGACGCCGCTATAGTTGATGCGCTGGTAATCCAGCGCCAGCTTGACAGCGGGAGTGGCCTGCCAGGCCACGCCGAGGTTGTAGTTCTCGGGAATATCGAAGTCGCCCTGCTCGGCAAACAGGCCTGCGTACTCGTCGAACTCCTCGAACCTCATCTTGGACGCGTAGGCGGCGCCGATGGTCACGGTCGGGGTGATCTTGCCCATGTAGCCAATGCGGACACCGTAACCGAAGGCGTCGTCATGCCCGTTGTTGGTGAGCTTGGTTGAGTCGGAAGACGCAGCTCCAAAAGCATGAAGGCCGTTAGCCTCGAAGGCCTGATAACCCAGCAACGGAGAAATACCGATGGAATGGTTGGGAGCAACCTTGAACGCCACGGTCGGGGCAACAATCAGTTGAATCAGGTCCACACCCAGGTCGCCCTGCCCGCACAGCATGTTGCCCCCCCCAGGTGCAGCCCCACCGCACAAGGCTGCGGGGATCTGACCACCGGGGTAGTCCGTGTTCATCCCACCATTGCCATAAACAGTGACACCCAGCGCCAATGTCGAGGACATTTGCTTGGTCATGCCAAATTCGGGAACCAGGAAGAATTCGCTGTCGCTATCCACGCTCATGTCATAGTTCCCCCCCCCGATTGTCACGCCGGTGCGCGAGGCACTGCGGTTGGGGTTGAACAGGTCCACGCCCAAATCGAGTCGGTTGCCGGCAAAAGCCATGGAGGCCGGGTTGTTGGCGCCGCCGAAGGCGTCGTCATGCGAGGCCGTGGCCGCGCCGCCCATGCCCTTGGCCTTCATGCCGTAGCCGTGCGAAAAGTAACCGTTGGTTGCGTAGGCGCTTCCAGCCAGACCGGCCAGTGCCATGAATGCGAATACTTTTGTGAACTTCATTGTTGTCTCCTAGGGGCAAAATTACTACACATAAACTGCTTGAATGATCTGCACTGAAGGCTACGCCGGCGCTGGGATTTAGACAAGCCAGTCAGCTCATCCCACCCAAACGATGCAGATGCGTGTGGTACAAAAGACACACAAAAAAAATGAGCCGATCAATTCGGCTCATTTTTCATCGGGCGGTCAGCTGCCCTTCGACAAGGCTTGTCAGATAAACAGGCAGATGTCGGTCTCGCCGGCAAATTCGAAGAAGGTGGCGGCCCCGCCGTATTCGAGGCCGTCGATGAAGTCGGAATGCTCGAAGCCGAACAGTTCGACGGTCATCTGGCAGGCGATGAACTTGACTTCGGCTTCCTGGCACAGCTCGCGCAGCTCGGGGATGGTGGCCACGCCATTATTGGAAATGGTCTGCTTCATGAGGGCCGTCGCCACGCTTTCGTAGCCGGGGACGATGGCCTGGATGGCGTTGGGCATGTTCCAGTTGATGCTTTTGAACCACTTGGGGCCAAAAGGCATCTTCATCGGCATGCCGGGGTTGCCCAAGGGGCTCACTTTCAGGACAGACAGATCCTTGCGGACAAGCTGGAGGCCATAAAACGTGAAAAAAATCTGGGTTTCATAGCCCAGCGCGGCCGCCGTGGAGGCCAGGATGAACGGGGGGTAAGCCCAGTCCAGCGTGCCCTTGGTGGCGATAATCGCCATTTTTTTGGTATCCATGTCTGTCTCTCCTGTTCTTGTAAAAAAAAAGCGCCGCATGTTCTTTTGGAACAGACGGCGCCGGATTTATTTCTGATTATTTTTTCTTCATGAAGAAGGTGAATTCGCCACCGGCTTCTGCGGTGGACAGCAGCTCATTGCCGGTCTGCTTGGCGAAAGCGGCAAAATCCTTGACCGAGCCGGGGTCCGTCGAGAGGATTTTAAGCACTTGTCCAGTGGACACTTCGGCCAGAGCTTTTTTGGCACGCAAAATGGGCAAGGGGCAGTTCAGGCCACGTGCATCGAGTTCTTTATCGAAATTCATTAGGGTTCTCCTTACAGTAAATCGGTATGTACTAAAAATCGCTGCGGTACATTAAACCAGAAGTTCCCCCATTGCAACCGCAACAGGAGAAGAAAATCTGGCATGTGGCGGGGGAGATCAGCGCGGCAGGCTGATCGTGTTGCCCGAACGTGCCCAGGCCATGATGCCGCCCGCCAGATTATGCATGTTATCGAAACCTTTGGAGGCCATGAACGCGCATGCCTGAGCCGAACGCGCGCCAGAGCGACAATAGATCACGACGGGTTTATCCTGGGGAATATCGGCCGCACGCAACGGCAGCAGGTGCAACGGGATGTGGATAGCGCCATCGATCACGCCTTGTGCGACCTCAGCCTCGGAGCGCACATCTATCAGATGCGCGCCTTTGGTGGCGATTTCCGCAACATAGCCGGGATCGACTTCCTTGAAACCTGACATTCCATACATAAAGCTCAAACTCCTGCAATTGGAAATTAGCTTTTCCTAATATACCCTAAAGCGGGGGGTACGCCAAGGGAGGCGCCCGGCGGCACTCCCTGTGGGGATCGCCCTGTAGCGAACACCGCAATATCGGGCCAAATCTCCACCACGGCAGGACGGGCTCGTGGAAATGACAAGCGTTCAACAGCGCTGGGCGCCGTGGTACAGGTTTACCACATGGCGCGCCTCTGCGAAGAACAGCCAACGTTCGACCGCGGCGCCTGCCAGTCCGGCAAGGGCCGCGATAGCGGCTGCAGCCTGGCCGCCGTGCTGGTTGAAGATCCACACCAGCATCAGGCCGGGCAGCGCGAAGCCCAGCACGAACACTACAGCCTTGAGCAAACTGGCCTTCTGCCGTGCGATCTGAAAGCCGAATTCCTGGGTGAGGAAGGTGCCGTGCGTGTGGCCAGTGTCGAGCAGTTTGACCTTGGCGCGGGTGAGGCCGGTGGCGGTGTTGATGGTCGGCGACAGGCCGGGGCTGCGGATCCAGAAGTAGTAGATCGCCTTCAGCACCGCGGCGATCGAGACGATCAGCGCCGACATCGCGATGTAGGGTGTGGTGTCGAGATCGGCGATGACCGCGCCCAGCAACAGCAGCAGACTGCCGCTGGCATAACCCAGCGCCAGGTAGTTTGCGGGCACCAGCGGCGTGTTCCACTGGCGGATGGTTTTCAGGCAAGCGTAGATCATGCCGGTGGAAAACACCGTGATCCAGGCCATCACCGCAGTGAGGAAGCCGCTGCTGACACGCAGCCACTGAGGTGCGTCAAACATGATGCTGGCGAGATAAATCAATGCCAGCGGCATGAACACCACGGCAAACACCCCCTCACGCGCCAGCCACGAGGTGCGGAAGCGACTGAAAGCGCGCCAGGCGTTTTTCGGGTTGGCAAGGTGAAAGGTGGATGAGAGCAGGCCGAACACGACCAGAGCCATCGCCATCAGACCACCTGCGACAAGCTGATCCTGGCTAAAGCCGCCACCCAGCTTGAAAAAATCTGCAAGGAACAGCAGCGAAAACAAGCCGAAGCCTGCGCCTGATGCCACGGTAAAAAAAATCACTGAGAAAGCGGGATGCATGGTTACTCCTGTTTGTTCTTATCTGTCATCACGATGATCCGTGGGGTTGCGGCGATCCAGCGGTTGCCGGTCTCCGGGCCTTCCGGATTGCTTCGCGTTGCTCGCAATGACGAAGGGGTAAAGTTAAATGACCAATTAATTTAGCGGCGCACCAATTTATTGACGAACTGCTTGATGCTTTCTTTCAGCCCGCCCGGGGGCTGGGTTTCAACCGGAATTACCGGCCTGCTGCGTGGCGGCAGGTACGTGTTGGTCGGGTTGTAATTCAGTTCGGGCATCAACGGGAAGCCGCCGCGCTCGCGCACGGTGCGCGACACCGCCGAATCGGGGTCATCGAAGTCGCCGAACATGCGGGCGTGCGCCGGGCAGGTCAGCACGCAGGCGGGCTGACGCTCCTCGACCGGCAGTTCCTGGTCGTAGATACGGTCGACGCACAGGGTGCACTTCTTCATCGTGCCGGACGAGCGGTCGAGTTCGCGCGCGCCGTAGGGGCAGGCCCACGAGCAGTAGTTGCAGCCCATGCACTTGTCCTGGTCGATCAGCACGATGCCGTCTTCGGGTCGCTTGTACGAAGCGCCGGTGGGACATACGGTGACGCAGTCGGCGTCCTCGCAGTGCATGCATGACATCGGGAAATTGACGGTCTTGTTGTTCGGATACTCGTCCATTTCGTAACTGCGAATCCGGTTGAACCACACGCCCGACGGCTCGGCGCCATAGGGCTGGTAGTCGGTCAAGGGGCCGATGGTGCCGGAAGCGTTCCATTCCTTGCAGGCGATGGCGCAGGCATGACAGCCCACGCATACGTCGAGGTCGACGACCAATCCAAGTCTCATAATTGTGCTCGCTCTATTTTCTGGGGACTGCTCAGTTTTTTTCGTGATCGCGCGCGTCGTAACGCAGCAC
>JAGXGM010000062.1 GCA_024636675.1 Hydrogenophilales bacterium
CTGCTGACCATCGGCGAGCCGATCGGTCAGTCGGGCGGTACCAACACCATGAAAATCGTCCGCGTGGGCGATGCCAGAAAACCCTGATTCTGCAAGAAAATAGCTTGCTGCATATTTTTTAACCTAGGAGACTGCAATGGCACTGATTTCCCTTCGTCAACTGCTCGACCATGCCGCCGAAAACAGCTACGGCTTGCCCGCGTTCAACGTCAACAATATGGAACAGGTCCAGGCCATCATGCAGGCCGCCGCCGCTGTGGATTCCCCGGTGATCCTGCAAGGCTCCGCCGGTGCCCGTTCCTATGCCGGCGAACCCTTCCTGCGCCATCTCATCCTGGCGGCGATCGAAATGTACCCGCACATCCCCGTCTGCATGCACCAGGACCACGGCGCATCGCCCAGCATCTGCTTCCGTTCCATCCAGTCGGGCTTCTCGTCCGTGATGATGGACGGTTCCCTGGGCACCGACGGCAAGACCCCGGCCACCTATGAGTACAACGTCGAAACCACCGCCAAGGTGTCCGAACTGGCGCATGCCTGCGGCGTCTCTGTCGAAGGCGAACTGGGTTGCCTGGGCTCGCTGGAATCCGGCATGGCCGGTGAAGAGGACGGCCACGGCGCCGAAGGCAAGCTGTCCCACGACCAGTTGCTGACCGACCCCGACGAGGCCGCCGATTTCGTTTCCAAGACCCACGTGGACGCCCTGGCGATTGCCATCGGTACCTCCCATGGCGCCTACAAGTTCACCCAAAAGCCCACCGGCCAGGTGCTGCGCATCGACCGCGTGAAGGAAATCCACGCCCGCATCCCCAATGTGCATCTGGTCATGCATGGCTCGTCTTCGGTGCCGGAAGAATGGCTCGAAATCATCAACAGCTACGGCGGCGACATGGGGCAGACCTATGGCGTGCCGGTCAGCGAAATTGTCGAAGGCATCAAGAACGGCGTGCGCAAGGTCAACATCGACACCGACCTGCGCATGGCCTCTACCGGCGCCATCCGCAAATACCTGGTAGAAAACAAGGCCAACTTCGACCCGCGCAAATTCCTCAAGGAAGCCACCAAGGGCATGAGCGACATTTGCCGGAACCGTTACGAAGCCTTCGGCGCAGCGGGACAGGCCAGCAAGATCACAAAGGTCTTTAGCCTGGAAGAGATGCAGAAGCGCTACGACAAAGGCGAACTGGACCCAAAGGTCAAGTGATCGACGGGTTTATGTGATGAAGGGGGCGCTGCGGCGCCCCTTTTTTTGCGCGACGCCTCGCCTGATTTTGCCGGACTGGACAGGGTGGTCAGACTCGATATAATTTAATTAGGATGCTTTTATCTGTTATATGGAGGTTTGACATGAAGCACTTTGCTGTCTTGATTGCCCTGACGTTTCCACTTTACGCCGTTCCTGCGCATGCCAGTGCGGAACTCGCTGCCAAAAGCAAATGCATGACCTGCCACCAGATCGACAAGAAATCACTCGGCCCGTCCTTCAAGGCGATTTCAGCCAAGTACAAAGGCGACAAGGCCGCCGAGGCGATACTGGCCAACAGCATGCTGAAAGGCGCCAAGGGGAAATGGGGCAAGATCCCGATGCCGCCGCAGAAAATCGCTCCGGTGGACGCGCAAAAATTGTCTAAGTGGATTCTGACGCTTTAAGCGCTTTTTCCGGCCAGTCCTGCGAACCTGAAGCCTAGCCGAGCATCGCCTTGAGGGCGGCCAGGCGGTCGCTGCCATTGGCCTTGGCGGCTGCGTCGGTGGGTTTCTCGGGCTGGCGCACGTCGTCGCCGAGTTCGTCAATGAAACGCGAGGGGTCGCAGGCGATCGATTCTCGCGCACGCTTGCGGCGGGAACAGTAGGACAGCGTAAGTGACCGTTTCGCACGGGTGACGCCGACATACATCAGGCGCCGCTCTTCCTCCAGGCGGCCTTCATCGACTGCGTCGCGGTGCGGCAGGATGTTTTCCTCGATCCCAACCAGAAAGACGTGGCCGAACTCCAGTCCCTTGGCGGCGTGCAGGGTGGACAAGCGCACGGCGTCGGGGGCTTCCTCTTCGCGGCCTTCGAGCAGCGTGATGAGCGCGATGGTTTGCGTCAGCTGCAGCAGGTTCTTTTCGTCTTCCTCGCCCTTTTTGGCGATCCAGGCGGCGAACTCCATCACGTTGTTCCACTTGCCTTGCGCGACGCGGGTGTCGTCCTGATCGAAGATATAGACTTCATAGTCGATCGATTTCAGCAGGTCGTTCAACACCTCGCCGGCCGGTTCGCGCACCACGCGCTCTTCGGTGCGATTGATGAAGTGACAAAATTCGAGCAGGGGTGCCAGATGGCGTTCGTCAATCTGCGACGCGGCAGCGGCGGAGAACACCGCCTCGAACAGGCTCACATGCAGGGTGGCGGCGACCTGGCCGAGCTTTTCCAGCGTCGCCGTGCCGATGCCGCGCTTGGGCGTGGTGACCGCGCGGATGAAGGCCGGGTCGTCGTCGCTGTTGGCGATCAGGCGCAGGTAGGCGATCACATCCTTGATTTCGGCACGGTCGAAAAACGACTGCCCACCTGACAGCTGATACGGCACTTTTTCGTTGCGCAACGCCTTTTCGAACACGCGCGCCTGATAGTTGCCACGATACAGGATGGCGTAGTCGCGCCATTCGGTGCGGTGCTGGAATTTGTGCGACATCAGGCGCATCACCACCGACTCGGCCTCGTGCTCGTCGTCGCGCGTCGGCATCACCTGGATGGCGTCGCCCAGGCCGAGGTCGCTCCACAGGCGCTTTTCGAACAGCTTGGGGTTATTGGCGATCAGGCTGTTGGCGGCCTTCAGGATGCGCACGGTCGAACGGTAGTTCTGCTCCAGCTTGACCAGATGCAGGTGCGGATAGTCCTCGCGCAGCTGCCGCAGGTTGTCGGCCGAGGCACCGCGCCAGCCGTAGATCGCCTGGTCGTCGTCGCCGACTGCGGTGAACGCCGCGCGGACCCCGGTCAGTTTTTGCAGCAGCCGGTATTGCGCAATGTTGGTGTCCTGATATTCGTCGACCAGGATGTGGCGCAGCCGGTTCTGCCACTTCTCGCGCAGCTCGTGGTGGGTGTCCAGCAGTTCGGCGGGCAGACGGATGAGGTCGTCGAAATCCACCGCCTGATACGCGCGCAGGGTGGCATCGTAGCGGTCGTAGATCTTCGCGTAGACACGCGCGTTGTCGTCCTCGGCGGTGGCGAGCGCGGCGGCGGGCGACTTCAGCTCGTTCTTCCACAGCGAGATGCGGCTCACCGCGCGGCGGATTTCCTGCTTGTCGGTGGTCTTGATGATGTCCGAAATGATGCCGGCGGCGTCGGCCGAGTCGAGGATGGAAAACGCCGGCTTCAGTTCGGCGAACTTAGCGTCCTCGCGCAGCATGCGCAAGCCCATCGAATGAAAGGTGGTGACGATCAGCCCCTTGGTGTTCACCCCTTGCGTCAGCTTGGCCGCGCGTTCCTGCATCTCGCGCGCGGCCTTGTTGGTGAAGGTGATGGCGGCTATCGAGCTCGGCCTGTAGCCGCATTCGCCGATCAGGTAGGCGATCTTGTGGGTAATCACGCGCGTTTTGCCCGAGCCGGCGCCGGCCAGCACCAGCAGGGGGCCGTCGAGGTATTTCGCCGCTTCACGCTGCGGCGGGTTCAATGCGGCAACCAGACTCATGCGGCTGGCGTGTCGCCGAATTCGCGGTCGAGATACGCGATGACGGCATTCGAGTCGTAGAGCCAGGTTTGCTCTCCGTTGGCGTCGGTGATCCGCAGGCAGGGCACCTGCGGCTTGCCGCCGCCAGCGATCAGGGCGGCGCGGTGGGCCGGATCATTTTTCGCGTCGCAGGTTTCGATTTTGAGCGACAGCCGCCGGATGGTGCGCCGGGTCTTCAGGCAGAACGGGCAGGTGGGGAAATGGTACAGCGCGAGATGCTGCGTGCGCGCGTCGATGGCCTGCTGCTCGGCGGGCGGCCGCACGATGCCCTTGGGGCGGATGAGGCGGTCGCCCAGCAGTACAAACGGCCCGAGCACGACGCGCACGGTTTTGAAAAACATTCGGATAACGGGTTTCATGAGGGGGTGTCACGTGGGGTTCAGGCGGGAGCGCTATGATGCAGGCAACACAGCACACGACGACCCGTATTTTATATGCCTACCTATGCCATTGGCGATCTTCAGGGATGTCAGGATTCCCTGCTGCACCTGCTCGATGAGATTCGTTTTGACCCGACGGCCGACCGGCTGTGGCTTGTCGGCGATCTGGTCAACCGCGGACCGGATTCGCTGGCGGTGCTGCGCTTTGTCAAAAGCCTGGGCAATGCCGCCATCAGCGTGCTCGGCAATCACGATCTGCACCTGCTGGCACTGGCCGAGGGGTTTGGCCGTGCGCACAAGGGCGACACGCTCGACGCCATCCTGAATGCCCCCGATCGGGACGAGCTGCTGGCCTGGCTACGCCGGCAGAAACTGGTCTGGCGCGAGGGCGATTGGCTGATGGTCCATGCGGGCGTGCTGCCGGACTGGACGCCCGACGAGACGATGCAGCGGGCGGCGGAAGCCGAAGCGATGCTGCAGGGTGCGCATTACCGCGACTTCTTCGCGCAGATGTACGGTAACGCGCCGGTCGCCTGGGACGCCAGTCTGCAGGGCATCGAGCGGCTGCGGGTGATCGTCAATGCCTTCACCCGGCTGCGCTATTGCTCGGCCGAAGGCGAAATGGAATTCCATCACAAGGGCGCGCCCGGCACCCAGCCTTCAGGCTGGTTACCGTGGTTCGATGTGCCGGGGCGCAAGAGCACCGCAGCCACGATCGTCATCGGCCACTGGTCGACGCTCGGGCTGGTCAACCGCAGCGATTTGATCGCGCTGGACACCGGTTGCCTGTGGGGCGGCCGGCTCACCGCGGTCAGGCTGGAGGATCGGCAGGTATTTGCGGTGCAGTGTCCGCCGGTCTCACGCCCAAAAGCCTAGCCGTGGCCGCTTCTGCCTGCGCGGCCAGTTCGCGCCGGTGGCCGTTTGGCCGGATCGGTTCGCCGAACTGCAGTTCGGCGACGAGACCGGGTTCGCTGACGATCTGCATCAGGCTCTGCCACATGCTGATGTCGTCGATGTAGGCGGGTGCTGCGCTGTATTCGCCCGCCAGCGTGCGGTAGTGCAGGGCGGCAGGCACGACCGGGCAGTTCAGATGGACCGCCGGCTGCAGCAGCGACGGCATGAACCGGCGCAGCCCGCGCCCGTCGCTGGTGGTGCCTTCGGGGAATACCGCGACCCAGGCGCCGTCCTGCATCAGGTCGCGCATCTCGGTGTTGATGCGCGCGGTGTCGGCACGGCGGCCGCGTTCGATGAACAGGGTGCCGCTTTTTTGCGCCAGCCAGCCCGCCACCGGCCAGCTTCGCACCTCGGCCTTGGAGACGAAGTGCACCCGCTGCGCAGCATAGATCAGATGGATGTCCAGCCACGACACGTGGTTGCACACCAGCAGCGCGCCGCCGGGCAGGCTGGGCGCGGGCGCGAACTTCGCCTGTACCCCGAGCACTCTGAGCAGGCGCCGCGACCAGACCATGATGAAGCGGTCGCGCCGCACGGGATCGAGCCAGGGAAAGGCCAGCCCGGTGACCGTTACCCCCCACGCGAGGTGCAGCGTCAGCAGGCCGATGCGGAGCGTGCGGCGCAGGGCAACGGGAAAGTGGGCGAGCATCACCCGCCCATTGTAAAGCTCAGGCAATCAACCGGCGGGCATAGCTGCGGTTGAGTTGCGTCATCGGCAGCAGCATCAGGAGGTCGGCGGTGTTGAAATCGGGGTCCCACGCCGGTTCGCCGCACACCATCGCGCCGAGCCGGATGTAGCCCTTGATGAGCGGCGGCAGCGCTGCGCGCTGGCCGTCGTCGAGCGATTCGACCGGCAGGCGATAGCGCGGGGTGGTGTGCCATTCGATCGGGGCCAGGTGGCGTTCACTCAGCTGGCGATGCACGCGGGCGGCGATATGACCGCCGTCGGCCATGCCGATGCTGGCGCAGCCGACGACGTACGCGTAGCCGTAGCGCGTCATGTAGTCGGCCAGCCCCATCCACAGACGGGCGATGACGGCGCCGCTGCGGTGCGCCGGATGCACGCACGAACGCCCCAGCTCGGCCATCCGCGGGCGCAGGAAATTCAGCCGGGTGAGGTCGAATTCCTGCTCGGAGTAATAGCTGCCGACACGTCTGGCGGCGTCGGGCGGGAGGATGCGATAGGTGCCGACGACTTCGCCGCTGGCCAGGTCGCGCACCAGCAGGTGGTCGCAGAAGGGGTCATACAGGTCGGTGTCGTGTTTCGGCAGGGCGGATGACAGGCGCGCGCCCATTTCCTCGGCAAACACCTGGTAGCGCAGGCGCTGCGCTTCGCGGATTTCGCTGTCGTCGACCGCCAGGGACAGGTGATAGCGGCTGGCGGGACTGTGTTGAACCGTATTGCGGAGGTCGAGCATGGGGCGCTCCTATCGAAGGAATGCGCCCAGCTTAGAGAGCCGGTGTGAATCCGGCGTGACGTTCAGGTTACGGAAATATGACCGGCGAGGCCGGGCCGGGTCAATGCGAGACGCGGGTCACGCCGCCGCCCGTCAGCACACGCACCCGGTCGCCTATCCGGAATTCTTCGTCGGCGGCCTGGGTGATGGCAAGCAGTCGCCCGGAATCGAGCTTGACCGTAATCTCCAGGCCCTTTTGACGGGTCGCGGCCTCTTCTGCCGCCGCGCCGCCCAGGCCGCCCAGTACCGCGCCGATTGTCGTGCCGACCACACTGCCGCGGCCGCTGCCGACCGTGCTGCCGGCCACCCCGCCGACCACGGCGCCGGCGCCTGCGCCGATCGGCGTCTTGGTCCCTTCGAGGCTCATTTCGCGCACCGACTCCACGACGCCCATCTGCACTTCCTGGACGGTGCGCGCCTGGCTGCGGCTGTAATCCTTGCCGCCCAGCCCTGCCGGGCAGCCTGCCAGCAACAGGCTGCCGGCGGCAATGAGGGCAACTGCAAACGGTTTGGTCATGATGGGCTCCCGTGTCTATTCGTAATGATAGTCAAACTGGGTGTGGAACTCGCTGGCGATTTCATCGCGGGCGGGGCGGTGGTTTTGTCCGCCGCGCTGGGCGATCTTGATCGCCCCCATGAGACTGCCCAGGCGGCCGGAGGTTTCCCAGTCGAGGCCGCGGGTGATGCCGTACAGGATGCCGCTGCGGTAGGCGTCGCCGCAGCCGGTGGGGTCGAGGATGGCGGCGGGACGCGCAGCAGGAATGTCGAGTTGCTTGCCGGCGGTGTAAATCACCGAACCTTCGGCGCCGCGCGTCACGATCAGCGCCTCGACGTGGCGCGCCAGCGTGGCCAGCGCTTCCCCGGTACGGCTCTGCAGCAGTTCGGCTTCGTAGTCGTTGAGGATGACGTAGCTCGACTTGTGGACGCATTCCAGCAGCTCGTCGCCGGTGAACAGCGGCATGCCCTGGCCGGGGTCGAACACACACGGCACGTCGGCCTCGTGAAAGCCGCGAACGTGGCGCAGCATGCCATCGCGGCCATCCGGCGAGACGATGCCGAGCGCGACGTCCGGAACCGCGCGCACGTCGTTCTCATGCGAATAGTTCATCGCGCCGGGGTGAAAAGCGGTGATCTGGTTGTCGGCGAGGTCGGTGGTGATGAAGGCCTGCGCGGTGTAGGTGCCGGCGACATGACGGATGTAGTCGCGCGAAATGGCATAGTCGTCGAGGCGCTCGCCGTAGGCGGCGAAGTCGTCGCCGACGGTTGCCATGATCAGCGGCTCGCCGCCCAGCAGCTTGAGGTTGTAGGCGATATTGCCGGCGCAGCCGCCGAACTCGCGACGCATCTCGGGCACCAGAAAGGACACGTTCAGCATGTGGATCTTGTCGGGCAGGATGTGATGCTTGAAATGATCCTGAAACACCATGATGGAGTCGAAGGCGAGGGAACCGCAGATGAGGGTGCGCATAGATAGGGGAGGAATGGAAAGCGACAGGAAGAATTATACGCAGACCGGCAATGGCGGGTTTTACGGAAAGTTCACGCGCCTGACCGCGAACGGTCATGTGGCGTGGCCATGCTGCGCGCATGAACCCGGCTGCATCGATTAACCCGAATCGCACCGCATTGTTGTGGTCGCTTCCAGTCGGCAGGCGCAGCTTGTGGCCCGCCAGCGCCGACCAGCCGAGCGGGCCTTCGTTGACGATCTGTTCCACGTCGGGGCATTGCCGGGCCGGTCCATAGCCGGGTCAGCGCGGCTTTCCCCGGCAGGCCCATTTTCAGGCCGTCGTATGCGGTAGAACGATGTCGCGCTGCGGGTTCGCGAGGCGGTAATGGGCTGCAGCTGATCGTTCGGCATGCTGGCGCGAACGAATCAGCGGCACCTGGCGACTGCGCACCGGCAGGCCATTGACCAGACGCCCCCGCGACGCAGCCGGGGTGACAGTTTGGTGAAGCCGCTCAGGCGGCGAGCGGCAGCGCTTCGCGCGCGACCTCACGCAGCATCAGGATGTCGCGGTAGGCGCCCGGCTCGAAACCCAGTCGCGTACCCCCGCGATCGTCATAGATCAGGTCGTGGAAGAATGGGTGGATATCCGGCGTATTCCACACGCTCACCAGTTCTTCCAGCAGGTGCGGATAGGCTTCCAGTCCCTGCCCGGTTTCATTGTCCTGTGAAATCGGATGGCCCGTGAGATTGACGTTGAAGTAACGGCGGCACTCGGCGCTGGCGGCGGCATACCCTTCGAGGTTGCCTGCCCGGTGCAGCAGGTCGAGCAGCAGCAGCCACGGTACCGGAGACTCGGTTGGCGCCTCGCGCAGGTGCTCCTGCAGCAGGTGGACCGCGAGGTCGCCATGACCGTGGGCCATGAACACTTCTGCCTGATCGAGGATGTCTTCCTTGACCTCGGTGTCTTCATTGCGTGGCGGCTGGGCGATCTCCGGCATCCGCTCGGGCGCGGACTGCGGTTCGGCCCGTGGCCCGGCGGTGATATCGGACAGCGTCATCATCGTCGCATCCCGCGGTGTCCAGGGCGCGTCGGCCCGGGTGGCGCGGCGGCGGCGCGGCAGCCAGGCGATGAGTGCGATGCCGCCGCTGAGCAAGCCTGTGGCCAAAAGGTACAGGGGCCATTGCGCAGACGGCTTGGGCGGCGGCGTGATCGCTGCGGGCGCCATGGTGCGTCGGGCCTCGAGTTCCGCATGGCGCTGCTGCAATGCGGCCAGTTGGGCCTCCAGGTGTGCAAGCTTGCGGGCCAGCGCCGTGTTCTCGTCCGACAGTTCGGTGGCGGTCAGGCTTGCGGGGCGCGGGCGCGCCAGATCCGGCAGACGGGTATCGAGGCGTAATGCAACGGGCGCGTCAGCGATGCCTGGGGTGCTGCGCTTTCCGGACAGCACCAGTCGCGGCATGGCCTCGGTCTGCGGACGCGGACGTGATGGCGCAGCAGCCGGCTGTCGCGTGCTGGCAACAGCCGGACGCGAGGCAACAGCCGGACGTGAGGCGACAGCCGGCGCAGGCTTGGCCTTGCGTTTGGGTTGGGTGGCGCGTGTTGCAGGTGCTGCAACGGGGGCTGGGGGCGGTTGGGGGGCGACAGCGGGTGTCGCCTCCCTGACAGCGGGGGTGACCAGTGCGGGGGGAGGGTCGAGCAACACCACGTAGTCGCGCCGCAAGCGTGCCTCGCAGTCGGAAACCAGCACAAACTGCGCAAAGGGATCATTGACCGGCCGGGTGGTGCGGATATGCAGCAGCGTCTGGCCGCTATCCTGCTGAATGCTCAACTGCGCGCGGGGCGGCGGCGCAATGCCATCCTCGCTTGTATCAAGGCTGAAGCAGGCCGCCAGAGTGTCCGCCGAGGCGCCCAGAAGGGTGACAGTGGCGTGCAACGGTTGACCCAGGTGCGATCGCACGCTGATCTCGCCCAACCCGAGGGCAGTGGCGGAAGCGGCATGGCACAGACCGAGGAAGAGACAGACGGGTTTGAGGTTCACAAGGCATTGGAAAGAGGGATACCCCACTTATTCCGGCCAATAACGCCACAACTTTAGGGCGCGGCGAAAATATGGCACGATTTTTGTCAGACGTTAGCCCAGTAGCACCAGTGCCCAGACTACTGCGACGTTGACGAGCGCGATCATCACCGCCGCGCTGCCCATGTCCTTGGCGCGCTTGATGAGCTGGTGGTGTTCCAGCGAAATGCGGTCGACCGCGGCCTCGATTGCCGAATTCAGCAGCTCGACGATCAGCACGCCGAGCACCGCACCGACCATCAGCGCACGCTCGATGCCCGTCTCCCCCAGGTAGAGCGCCAGCGGAATCAGCAGCAGCGCCAGATACACTTCTTGGCGAAATGCGTTCTCGTGCCTGAACGCTGCGCTGAGGCCGGCGCACGAGTAGCCCGTCGCCCTCAGCACACGCTGCAGGCCGGTCTTGCCCTTGAACGGGCTGACGGGATCGCTCATGCCGCCGGTTTGTAGGCGAGATCGAGTTCGCGCGCGGCCCTGACGTCGTCCAGCCGCCGCACCGGCAGGCTGTAGGGCGCACCCTTCACCAGGTCGGGGCTGGTTTCGGCCTCGCGCTTGATCGTGATCATCGCCTCGACAAAGCCGTCGATTGTCTCGCGGCTCTCGGTCTCGGTCGGCTCGATCAGCAGGCACTCGGGCACCAGCATCGGAAAGTAGGTAGTCGGTGCGTGATAGCCGTAATCGAGCAGGCGCTTGGCGAAATCCATCGCCGACACTCCGGTTGCGTCCTTGAGCTTTTTCAGTGTGACGATGAATTCATGGCTGGCGCGGCGCTCGGGGAAGGCCAGATCGAAGCCGGCGTCGCGCAATCGGACCATCAGGTAGTTGGCGTTGAGCGTGGCGTACTCGGCGACGCGGTGCATGCCCTCGCGCCCCAAGAGACGCGCGTAGATATAGGCGCGCATCAGCACGCCGGCGTTGCCCATGTTGGCGCTCATGCGGCCGATCGACTGCGGCAGGTCGACCTCGGTCGCCAGCCTGAAAAAGCCGTTTTCGTTCAGCACCAGCGGAATCGGCATGAAGGGCAAGAGGCGCTCCGCCACTCCCACCGGCCCTGCGCCCGGGCCCCCGCCGCCATGCGGGGTGGAGAAGGTTTTGTGCAGATTCATGTGGATGACGTCGAAACCCATGTCGCCGGGGCGCACCTTGCCGAGGATGGCGTTGAGGTTGGCGCCGTCGTAATAGAGGAGGCCGCCGGCGTCGTGGACGATCTTCTGGATGTCGGCGATAGTCTTCTCGAACACGCCCAGCGTCGACGGGTTGGTCAGCATCAGGCCGGCGGTGTGCGGCCCGACCGCCGCGCGCAGGGCGGCGAGGTCGACGCTGCCGGTGGCGTCGGTGGGGATTTCCTTCACCGTGTAGCCGCACATGGTGGCGGTGGCCGGGTTGGTGCCGTGCGCCGCATCCGGCACGATGATCTCGCGCCGCGCGGTGTCGCCGCGTGCATCGTGGTAGGCGCGGATCATCGCCACCCCGGCGAATTCGCCGTGGGCGCCGGCCATCGGCGCCATCGATACGCCCGCCATCCCGGTGACGTCCTTCAGCATTTCCTGCAGCTCGAACATGCTGGCGAGGAAGCCCTGGCCCGTCTCGTCCGGGCTCGCCGGATGGCGCGCCAGGAATTGCGGCAGCATCGCCAGCGAATTGCAGGCGCGCGGGTTGTACTTCATGGTGCACGAGCCGAGCGGGTAGAACTGCGTGTCGATCGAGAAGTTCTTCTGGCTCAAACGCGTGTAGTGGCGCACCACGTCGAGCTCGGAGACTTCAGGCAAGGCCGGTGCGTCGCGGCGTCGCAGGTTCGCAGGCAGGTCGTCGAGGCTGCCGCCGGTGGCGGGCAACTGGGCGGCAGCGGTGCGGCCGGGGCGGGAATGGTCGAATATCAGCATGATTAAGGGTGAGGCGTGAAGGGTCAGGGGTGAGGAGGGCAGCGCTGGCATGAGGGTAGGTGCCAGCACAAGCCCCTCACCTCTAACGCCTTCCCCCTCACGGTTCACTTCAATGCAGCCAGAGCGGCCTCGTAATCCGGCTCCTGCTTGATCTCGGGAACGAGTTCGGCGTGCAGAACCTTGTTGTTCTCGTCGAGCACAATCACGGCGCGCGCGGTGATGCCGGCAAGCGGGCCGCTGGTGATGGCGACGCCGTAGTCCTTCATGAATTCGGCGCCACGCATGGTCGACAGCGTCACCACGTTATTGGTGCCTTCGGCGCCGCAAAAGCGGCTCATCGCGAAGGGCAGGTCGGCGGCGATGATCAGCACGACCGTATTGCCGATGGCCGCGTCGTTGAATTTTTTGGTCGAGGTCGCGCACACCGGCGTGTCGAGGCTGGGCACGATGTTGAGGATCTTTTTCTTGCCGGCAAAGTCGGCCAGCGAGACGTCGGCCAGATCCTTGTTGACCAGCTTGAAGTCGGGCGCCGTGTCGCCGACCTTGGGGAAGTTGCCGGACACTTCGATGGGGGTGCCGCCTAGGGTGACTGCCATGTTTTCGCTCCTTGAAAATCAATCAAATGTCGGGCGCATAAACGATTGCGCCCGACCCATTTCGTACCGACTAACTGGCGGGGGTGTCGTAGCGAGCCAGATGCTCATCGATATTCTCGCGCAGCATGGTTTCGTATTGCTCCAGGAAATAGGCGATTGCGGCCTCTTTCTCGGTGATCAACTGTTCCTTGCTGGCGGCGCTCGCGGTGATGACGAAGGCATTGAATCTCGACGCCGCAAATAACGCACTTGCGCTGACTTTGCTGGGTTTCACCTCATTCAAGTGGCTATTGGCCAGTTGAATGAAAGAGTCAGCCAGTTCCCAGAATTGCTTGTCACGTTGACCATCGCTCATGTTTTACTCCTATCAGGTTTTGTACGCACATGGCGGCGCTTCGCGTCGTTTCGACAGGATACGTTCCATGTGTTGCGCATAGTGGTCGAGGTCGGCCGCGGTCTTGGTTTCGGTGACGCATACCAGGATCGCCTGCCCGAGTTCGGGATACCAGCCGGAAATGTCCAGCCCGCCGAGAATGCCCTGTGCGCGCAGCGCGCGCAGCACATCGCGGGCGTTGTCGTTCAACTGCAGCACCACTTCGTGGAAGAAGGGCGTGGCGAACGCACGCGTGACGCCGGGAATCGCCGTCAGCTTTTCAGCCAGCGCCACCGTGCCGGCATGGCTGTTGGATGCGACTTTCGCCAGCCCCTGCGGGCCCAGCAACGCCATGTATTGCGTCGCCGCGGTGACCACCAGGCCCTGGTTGGTGCAGATGTTGGAGGTGGCCTTGGAGCGGCGGATGTGCTGCTCGCGCGCCTGCAGCGTCAGGGTGAAGCCCGGCTTGCCGTCGAGGTCGACGGTGCGGCCGACGAGGCGCCCCGGCATCTGCCGCACGAACGCCTGGCGGCAGCACATGAAGCCGAAGTAGGGGCCGCCCGAGGCCATCGGCGCCCCCAGCGGCTGGCCTTCGCCCACCGCGATGTCGGCGCCGGTCTGGCCCCAGTTTCCGGGTGCTTCCAGCACCGCCAGCGTGGTGGGGTTGACCAGCGCAATCGCCAGTGCACCCTGATCGTGCGCCCAGTCGGTCATGGCGTGCACCTCTTCCAGTACGCCAAAGAAGTTGGGTTGCGGAATCACCAGGCCGGCGAAGTTGCCGGGGTCGGCCGGCAGCACGGTCTGGCCGGTGGCCGGGTCGTAGTCCAGCTCGACCAGTTCGATGCCCTGGTTCTTCACGGTCGTGTCGACCACGCGGCGATAGATCGGGTGCACGCTCTTCGGCACCAGCACGCGGCGCGAGGTCTTGTGTGAGCGGACCGCCATCAGCACCGCTTCGGCCAGCGCCGAGGCGCCGTCGTACAGGGACGCATTCGAAACCTCGAGCCCGGTCAGCCGGGTCATCATGGTCTGGTATTCGTAGATCAGCTGCAGCGTGCCCTGGCTCGCCTCCGCCTGATAGGGCGTGTAGGCGGAATAGAACTCGCCGCGCGTGGTGATCTGCCAGATCGCTGCCGGGATGTGATGTTCGTACACGCCGGCGCCGATGAAGCTGGACCAGAAGCCGTCAGCCGACGCGCGCTCCTGCATCAGGCGCGCCACCGCCATTTCCGGCAAGCCGTCCGGCACGCCCTTGAGCTTGCCGGTTTTCAGCGTGGGCGGGATCTCGTCGAACAGATCTTCGATGCTGGCGGCGCCGATGGCGCCGAGCATGGCAGAGACGTCTTCTTCAGTGTGGGGGATGAAGGGCATTTTATTTGGGTGAGGTGATAGGGGTTAGGGGTGAGGATGCGCGCTGGCGCAAGAGGGGGGGGGCCTGACGCCTTACCCCTCACGCCTCACCGCCATCAATGCGCTTCCGATTCGACCAGCTTCTGGTACGCCGCGGCGTCAAGCAGTCCGGCGACATCAGCTGCATTGGCGGGCTTCAACGTGAACATCCACGCGCTGTAGGCATCCTTGTTCACCGATTCGGGACTGGCTTCGACGTCGGCGTTGGCGGCGATCACTTCGCCTGCCACCGGGGCGTAGACGTCGGATGCGGCCTTCACCGATTCGACCACTGCGCATTCCTCGCCCTTGGCCAGCGTGCGACCGGTGGCGGGGGTCTCGATGAACACCATGTCGCCTAGCAGGTCCTGCGCGTGGTGGGTAATGCCCACGGTCAGCGTGCCGTCGGCTTCGACGCGCACCCATTCGTGGCTGGGGGTGTATTTGAGGTTTGCGGGGATGTTCATGGTTTCTCCAGGGTTAGGTGTGAGGCGCCAGGCGTGAGGCGTGAGGTGCGGTGGGCCTGTTGCCTCACCCCTCACGCAATCAAAATCTTGCCGTTGCGAACGAACGGGTACTTCACTACTTTGGCTTTCAGCTTCTTGTCGCGGATCTCGACTTCGACAACCTCGCCCGGGGCGATGCCGAGCGGGATGCGGCCGAGCGCAATGGATTGCTGGAGTGTAGGCGAGAAGGTGCCGGAAGTGATTTCCCCTTCGCCGTGTTTGGTGATGATTTTTTGATGGCTGCGCAAGACCCCTTTGTCGAGCAGCAGGAGGCCGGCGAGTTGCCGGGTGATTTCGCTCGATTCGAGCGCCTTGCGGCCGACGAAGTCGCGGTCGGTCTTCAGGTCTACCGTCCACGCGAGGCCTGATTCCAGCGGTGAGGTCGTGTCGTCCATGTCCTGGCCGTAGAGGTTCATGCCGGCTTCAAGGCGCAAGGTGTCGCGCGCGCCGAGGCCGATCGGCTTGCCGCCGGCTTCCATCAGTGCCCGCCAGAAGAAGGGGGCGGACTTCGCCAGCACCATCACTTCGAAGCCGTCCTCGCCGGTGTAGCCGGTACGGGCGATGAACATTTCGCCCATGGCGGCGGCGTTGAAAGGCTTGAGATTCGCGGTGATGCTGTCAACGCCGGGCAGCGCCTCGTTGAGCGCCTGCGTGGCATTCGGTCCCTGAATCGCGATCATCGCCAGGTCGCGGCGCGGGGTGAGCGTCAGCCCCATGTCCCAGTCGGCGTTCATTTTTTCCATCCACGCGAGGTCCTTCTCCGCGGTGCCGGCGTTGACCACCAGGCGGAACCAGTTCTCGTCCATGAAGTAGATGATGAGGTCGTCGATGACGCCACCGGCCTCGTTCAGCATGCACGAGTACAAGGCTTTGCCGGAGACCTGCAGCTTGTCGACGTTGTTCGCCACCAGCCGGCGCAGGAAGGCGCGCACGTTGGCGCCGCGGATGTCAAGCGGCAGCATGTGGGAGACGTCGAACAGGCCGCAGCCGCTGCGCACGGCGTGATGCTCCTCGATCTGCGAGCCGTAGTTGACCGGCATGTCCCAGCCGCCGAAATCGACCATTTTGGCGCCGAGTTCGCGATGGGTGGCGTTGAGCGGGGTTTGCTTGAGTGCAGCTTGATTCGTCATGGGGCAACCAAAAATAAAAAGGGTGAAGCGCGGATTCGCTTCACCCCTCTGTCCTTGGTACCTGAGAGATTACGGCGCGCCGGGTGATGAATCCTGCGCCGCTGCCCCTTCGGTGGCGGCCTGAAAACCGCGCTCTCCAGAGTGTTCTTGGGACATGTTGACTCAACACGCCCCGGCGTTGCGGTCCTTGTTGCCTGAGCGATTCCGGGTGGGTTACGCCTTCGGCGGCATGCGGTGCATGCGCTCTCCCGCAACGGGAACGCGCACTATACCGAAGAAGCGTCGGGCCAGCCAGCCCGGGGCCCTAATAGGTCAGTTGCAGATCGAAACCCATCGGCGTCAGGTCGCGCACGGTCAACGGCAGGTTCAAGACCTGTTCGCTGCGTGGCGGAATGCCGGCGGCAATGCGCTGGGTGTCGCCGAGGTATTCGCTGGGGGCGAAGCTGCGCCGCGCCAGCGGGCGGTTGCGCTGGTCGGTCAGGGTCAGCACCAGCACTGGCCAGGCCTGGGCCTGGTTGGCGCGGTTGCCGAGGGTGAGAACGAGGTTCAGTCGGCCGCTGGCTTCGGTCTGCAGGTCGGAGCCGACGATCTGCAGCAGCGCGAGGTTTTTCGGCAGCGACAGTGTGCAGCCCAGCACGGCGCACATCTGCTCGAAAGCGGGGCGGGTCTGTGGCAGCCGGCTGACCAGTGCGTCGCGCAGGAAGTAGGCGGTTTGCGCCAGCAGCAGCACCAGCAGTAGCGCGCTGGCCACGCCCCACGCCCAGGGTTGGATGCGGCGCCGCGCCGACCGTGTGCGTGCTGTGCGGGGCAGCGGGGTCGCATATTCGATGTGTGCCGCAGGCCGGGCCGGCGTGGTGGGCGCGATGGGGGTGAAGGGGTATACGGGCGCGTCCGGCGCGTGAGGGTACGTGGACGCCGGGTAGAACTGCGGTAACGGGCCGGGATCGTCCGGTACCGGGATATCGGGATCGATGAGAATGATCGATGGCAGATCGAGCGATGTTTCGCGCTGGACGATGCCGCGCGGCGCGTCGGCAACCGCGACGTCCTCCGCGGGGGCGGCAGCCACGGGCGCCGTCTTGTCATCCGCCTGCGCTGGAGCCCGCGCGGCTTCCGGCAACGCGGGCGTTTCAACGGCCTCTGGCGTGGCGTCGATGGAAAGCGGCGAACCGTCTTCCATCAGCAGGCTCGGATGCGCATCGAAGGCGGCGCCGCAGACACCGCACTGCACCCAGCCTTTCGCAGCGTCAAGCTGGTCCGCCCCGAGGCGGAACACGCTGGCGCATTGCGGGCAGGTGGTGCGGTAGTTCACTGTTTGATGCCTGCCAGGCGCACCCAGCCTTCGTCGATGGCAGGCGGATCGAACGCAAACCAGTCGCGGTAAACCGCCATCACCTCGTCCGCCTGCTCGGCCAGAATGCCGGACAGCACCAGCCGTCCGCCCGCGCGCACCCGGCCGGCCAGCAGCGGCGCCATCCCCTTGAGCGGATTGGTGAGGATGTTGGCGACGACGACATCGTACTGACCCGGTGCAAGTTCGCCCGGCAGGCAGAAGTGCGCGCTCACGTCATTGAGTTCGGCGTTGTCGCGCGAGGCGGCGACCGCCTGTTCGTCGATGTCGACGCCGTCGACCCGCGCTGCGCCCAGCTTGGCGGCAGCAATGGCGAGGATGCCGGAGCCGCAGCCGTAGTCGAGCAGGATTTCGCCGCCGGTGAGGTGGTCGTCGAGCCAGCGCAGGCACAGCCGCGTGGTGGGGTGGCTGCCAGTGCCGAAGGCGAGGCCGGGGTCGAGTTTGAGATTGATCGCGCGGCTGTCGGGTGCGATATGCCAGGTCGGCACGATCCACAAACGCGGCGAAATCGGGATGGGGTCGAACTGCGACTGGGTCAGTCGCACCCAGTCCTGCTCGGGCACGGTTTCAATCGTGTAGTCGGCGGGAGCGGGAACCCCCGCCAGTTTTGCTGCCGCGGCCAGTGTTTCCGCCACGTCGGCATGTTCATCCAGCAGCACCAGCGCAATGCTGCGCGGCCACAACTCGGCGGTCGGATAATCCGGTTCGCCGAACAGCGGCGTTTCGTCCGCCGTGCCGGCGTCGGCATCCTCCAGCGAGACTGACAGCGCACCGGCTTCCATCAGCGCGTCGGACAGTAGTTCGGCCTGTTTGGAGTCGACAAGGAGGCGGACGGATTGCCAGGGCATATTTGAGGTGAGGGCTTAGGGGTTAGGCGTGAGAGGCGAGGTTGGCGGTAAAGCGTCGGCATGGCAACACCTCACCTTTTACGCCTCGCGCCTCACCCAATTTTGTCCCCCGCCAGCTTGTGTTCCAGGTAATGAATGCTGGTGCCGCCGGCGATGAAGGCAGCGTCGTTCAGCAAATCCTGGTGCAGTGGGATGTTGCTCTGGATGCCCTCGATCACCATTTCCATCAGCGCACCGCGCATGCGCGCGAGGGCCTGGGCGCGGGTATCGCCGTAGGCGATCACCTTGCCAATCATCGAATCGTAGTGCGGCGGCACGTAGTAGCCGTGGTAGACGTGCGAGTCGACCCGGATGCCGGGGCCGCCGGGCGCATGGTAGTTGGTCAGCTTGCCGGGGCTGGGGACGAAGGTCGAGGGGTGCTCGGCGTTGATGCGGCATTCGATGGCGTGGCCGCGGAACTCGATGTCCTTTTGCTTCCAGGGCAGCTTTTCGCCGGCGGCGACTCGGATCTGCGTCTGCACGATGTCGATGCCGGTGATGAGTTCGGTCACCGGGTGTTCGACCTGCACCCGCGTGTTCATTTCGATGAAGTAGAACTCGCCGTTTTCGTACAGGAATTCGAAAGTGCCGGCGCCGCGATAGCCGATCTTGCGGCAGGCTTCGGCACAGCGCTCACCGATCTTGTCCCTGAGTTTTGGGTCGAGTCCGGGCGCGGGTGCTTCTTCCAGCACTTTCTGATGGCGGCGTTGTATCGAGCAGTCGCGTTCGCCCAGATGCACCGCATTGCCGTGCTCGTCGGCGAGAATCTGAATCTCGATATGGCGTGGCGTCTGCAGGAATTTTTCCAGGTAGACCATGGGGTTGCCGAAGGCCGTGCCGGCTTCTGTTTTGGTCATGGTCACCGCGTTCAGCAGCGCAGCTTCGGTGTGAACCACGCGCATGCCGCGCCCGCCGCCGCCGCCCGCCGCCTTGATGATGACCGGGTAGCCGACACGCGCGGCAGTCTTGATGATCTCGGCGGGATCGTCCGTCAAGGCGCCCTCGGAGCCGGGTACGCACGGGACCTTGGCCTCGATCATCGCCTGTTTGGCGGCCACCTTGTCGCCCATCAGGCGAATATTGTCGGGGCGCGGGCCGATAAAGCTGAAGCCGGACGACTCGACGCGTTCGGCAAAATTGGCGTTTTCCGACAGAAAGCCATAGCCGGGATGGATCGCTTCTGCGTCGGTGACTTCGGCCGCGGCGATGATCGACGGCACGTGCAGATAGCTCTGCGCCGACGGCGCCGGGCCGATGCACACCGATTCGTCGGCCAGTTTCACATACTTGGCATCGCGATCGGCCTCGGAATACACGGCGACCGTTTTGATGCCCATTTCACGGCAGGCACGCTGAATGCGCAGGGCGATTTCCCCGCGGTTGGCAATTAGGATTTTTTCAAACATGGTTTTTGAGGGTCAGGGTCGGGATTCAGGAGTCAGGGAAAACACTTCGCGCCTTAAATTAAAAATGACGTGGCGAAGCCGCCTATTCCCAGACCTCTGGCCCTTGGCCCCTGGCCTCTTCTCCCTCTCAAGCAATCACAAACAGCGGCTCGCCGTATTCAACCGGCTGGCCGTTTTCGACCAGGATGGCCTTGATGACGCCGCCCTGATCCGATTCGATTTCGTTCAGCAGCTTCATCGCTTCAATGATGCACAGTGTGTCGCCTGAATTCACGTTCTGCCCGACTTCGGCAAAATCCTTGGAGCCGGGAGCCGGCGCACGATAGAAAGTGCCAACCATGGGCGAGCGTACGATGTGGCCTTCGGGCACGGCGTCTTCCACTGATTCTGCCGCGATCGGCGCCGCCACCGGCGCTGGCGCATGCATCATCTGGGGAGCGTGCATCATCATTGGCGCACCCGCAATGCTCTTGGCGATGCGGACTTTTTCTTCGCCCTCGGTGATTTCCAGTTCGGCGATACCGGAAGCTTCGACCAGGTCAATGAGCTTTTTCAGTTTTCTGAGATCCATGGGGAGTCCTGTTTTGGAGGTTGCGCAGCGCATATTCCAGCGCCAGTTCATAACCGTGCGCGCCAAGGCCGGACACCACGCCGACCGCGAGGTCGGAAAAATACGAGTGGTGGCGGAAGGATTCGCGCGCGTAGATGTTGGAAAGATGGACTTCGACGAAAGGAATGGCCGCCGCTGCCAATGCATCGCGCAAGGCGACGCTGGTGTGAGTGTAGCCGGCCGGATTGAAGACGATGAAGTCGACCTGCTCGCGTGCAGCCTGGTGGATGCGGTCGATCAGGGCGCCTTCATGGTTGTTCTGGAAGGTTTCGACCGCGGCACCGGCAGCTTCCCCGCGGCTGACCAGTGCACGGTTGATGTCGTCGAGCGTGGCAAGGCCGTAGTGCCCGGGTTCGCGGCTACCCAGCAAATTGAGGTTGGGACCGTGCAATACCAGCACGCGGAGGGGCAGGCCCGGGACCGGTTTGGCCGCTGCGCGGCTGGTTCGTTTAATCGTCATGGCGGCGATTTTGCAGCAACTGCGGGTAAATTGTCCAGATATTGACGTTAAATCGCAACTATGCGTCGATTTTACGCAATGCCGCTTCCAGCTTGGCGCGCGGCATCCGGCCCAAGTGGCGCAGTACGATACTGCCGTCGCGGTCAAGCACGATCGTATAGGGGAGTGCACCGCTCGGGTTGCCGAGTTGCCTGGCCAGGCTGTGTGCCGCTCCTTCTCCGATCAGGATGGGATAGTTGACGGGATGTTGCTGCAAAAATTGCGCCACATTGGCCGGGTTATCGATGGCGATGCCGACAAACTCCACCCCACTGGGCCGGAATTGCGTGCGCAGATCGACAAAATCCGGCATTTCCTCACGGCACGGCGCACACCAGCCAGCCCAGAAATTCAACACCACTACCTGCCCGCGCCATTGCGACATTGGCTGCTGACGCCCTTCGCCATCGGGAAAGCCGAGTTGCCATAACGCGGCAAGTGCCGGGGCCTCGGGCGTTTGCGGGGCATAACGTGCCTGTGCCAGCCAGACGCCGGCAGCTAGCGCCGCCAGTGCCAAGGGGGCGACATAGAACCATTTTTTTTGCATGTGGTTGTGCGTGTACCGCATGACCGATCACGCCAAGGCGGGTGATCGGTGACTTCATTTACAGCGTGCCGTAGGAATGCAGGCCGGACAGGAACATGTTCACGCCGATGAAGGCGAAAGTCGTGATGAAGAGGCCGACCACCGCCCACCATGCCAGCAGCGGACCGCGCAGGCCCTTGACGAGGCGGATGTGCAGCCAGGCTGCGTAGTTCAGCCATACGATCAACGCCCACGTTTCCTTCGGGTCCCATGACCAGTAACCGCCCCAGGCTTCGGCGGCCCACATCGCACCGAGAATGGTGGCAATGGTGAAGAAGCCAAAGCCGATCGCGATCGACTTGTACATCATGTCGTCGATCACTTCCGGCTTGGGCAGGCGGCTGGCAAGAATGCCGCGACCGGCAAGCAGGTAGGCCACCCCGAGCATGGCGGCAATTGAGAAGCCGCCATAGCCGACAAAGTTGGCGGGCACGTGGATTTTCATCCACCAGGACTTGAGCGCGGGCACCAGCGGCTGGATTTCGTGCGCGCCGCGGTCAAAGGTGTACCAGAGGATGAAGCCGACCGCTGCCGAAATCACCAGCAGCACGAATGCACCCAGCTGCCGCGTCTGACAACGCGCCTCGTAGTACAGGTACATCATCGCGGTGATGAGGCAGAACAGCACGAATACTTCGTACAGGTTGGACACCGGGATATGGCCGACGTCGGCGCCGATCAGGTAGGACTCGTACCAGCGCACCATCAGGCCGATCCAGCCCATGGCCACCGCGGACCAGGTCAGTGCGCTGCCGGTTTTCAGCATGAAATCCGAACGCGCCAGCAGGCCCGCCCAGTAGGTCAGGGTAGCGAACCCGAACAGCGCGCACATCCACATGATGGCGGCCTGACTGGAGATCAGGAATCTGAGGAAGAAGGCTTCCTCCATGCGCGCAAGATTGCCGCTGTACTGGCTGATGGCGAACAGGCTGATGGCGCCGACCACCAGGAACAACGGGCGGAACGGCTTCCAGAACCAGCCAGCCACCGCCAGCGAGGGAATCACCGCCAGCAGGATGGCTTTTTCATAGATGTCCATGTAGTCGGCGTACTGCGACAGCGCGAACAGGGCGCCCGCCGCAACGATGGCGGCGAACAGCCAGTCGAACCACGAAAGGCGTTTCAAGAACGGGGCGGGTTGATTGAGGGCAAGTTCCATGTTTAAGCCTCCGGATTTTTCGCGGGCGTGGATGCTGGTTGGGTCAGCGTATCCAGCGCCCGCGCGTGTTGAGTGAATTCTTTCTCGAAATCGATTGTCTGCTTGGCCGACGACATCGCCAGCAGCGCGTGGCTTGGCTTGATGCGCAGCCACACCCGGCGTTCGCGAACATAAAGCATGAAGAATACCCCGAGCGTCAGCAAAAGCGAGCCCAAATAGACCACGTTCTGGCCGGGCGATCGGGTGAGTTGCAGGCCGCTTGCCTTGACCTCGTCATATGACATCAGCTGCAGATAGATCGGCGCGCCGTAGACGAACATGTCGCTCATGCTGTTGAGCGTGTCACGCACCAGCCAGCCGGCGGCTTCGTCAGCCTGGGGGGCGGGCAGACCCGCTTGCAGGCTGGCCAGTTGCAGCGCCTCGAAAGCGGCGAGCTCGAGGATGCGCAAGTAGGTGCCTACAGCCTTTTCACGCTCGGCCTCGGGGATTTTTTCCTCGATGAAACGTCCCAGCGACTGAAAACCGCCTTCGGCAAACAGCGCCAGCATCTGGGTGGCGCTGAATTTCAGCTTGTTCTCGATTTCCGTGCCCCAGGCTTCCTGCGGCAGGGCCTGGCGGGCGAAGCGCGAGGCGATTTCGGGACGTAATTCCGCATTCAGCAGCGCGCCGCGCAAGCGCATGAAGCTGTCGATGTCACCCGCAGCATCAAGCGGCATGCGCAAATAACTGAAGGCATCATTCGGCGTTTCTCGCACGCCCGACACCATGTACCAGCGACCATCGAGCTCCAGCGGCAGCATGTAGTTGGAAAATTCGCGCGCCTGGCCGCGCGCGTCGCGCAGCTTGTACTGGAAGCTCGGGCCGACGTTGCGCAGGTGTTTGTTGTCGCTGACCGGGCTGCCGCCGAGTACGCTCATGGTGTCGCCGCTTGCCACGACTTCGCCACCCATATTTTCGATGTTGAACGGGCGGAAATCGATGAACTCGAGGGTATGCTCCCCCGCCTCGCTGGTGAGCGTGCTGCTCCCGTGCACCGTACCTTCAATGGGGAAAGAGGATGCCGTAGGGGCAAACAGATTCCAGCCGCGCAGCTTCATGCGGGTGCCACCGTCGGCAAAGCTCGCCTGATAGATGGCGATGCCATCGTGGATCAGCGGGTGGTTGACGGCAATGGTCGCTTCGCGGACTTTGTTGCCGGCGTGGTCGAACAGTTCGACGTCGCTTTCGAAGCTCTTCGGCTGGCCCGTCGTGTAGTGCTCGATGCGGAACTGCTTCAGCGCCACGGTGAAGGGCAGTTCCTGCACCAGATAGCCATCGGCTACGTTGAGAAAAGCCACGCCCGCGCTGGATCCCTCGGGAATCTGCACGCTGCCGCGAAACGACGGATTGGACGGCGACAGGCGGGAAATCGCCGGCACCTGGCTTTGCGGGATGTCGCGCGTCTCGATCTTCTTGTAGCCCAGCGCCTGCTGCGCCTTGAAGATCAGGTTGCCGTCCATCAGGCCGCCGATGCAGATGATCACGATGGCCGAGTGTGCCAGAAAATAGCCGAGGCGGTTCCAGCTGCCGGCCTTGGCGGCGAGCAGTATGCCGTCCTCGCGCGGCAGGTTTTTGACTTTATAGCCCTGACCTTCCAGATAGGCTTGCGCACGGGTGGCCAGCGCCTCCGGCGCTTGCTCTGTGATCGCTTCGTGCTTGTGCTTGAACGCGTTCAGCGATTGATCGCTGACGTGCTCGCGAAAGCTCTTCATCTCACGCACGAAGTTGGGCGCGTTACGCGTGATGCACACGCTGGTGGAAACGACGAGGAAGGTCAGGATGACCAGAAACCAGGCGGCATGATAGACGTCGTACAGCCCCAACTTTTCAAACACCTGGAACCAGAACGGGCCGAGCTGGATCATGTAGTTGGCGTACGGTTCCGACTGCTTTAACACCGTGCCTATAATCGATGCAATCGCGAGGATGGACAGCAGGCTGATGGCGAAACGCATCGAACTCAGCAGTTCAAACAGGGACTTGCCGAAGGAGGGGGGCGCGGTATTCATTGGCAACAAAAACCCTGTTGGTAACAAGTAAAAAGGGTGACTTACGTCACCCTTTCATCGACTCAGGAACGGCCAATAAGTTTACCCGCAAGAGGCAGGTCGTGGATGTAAAGACGCTAAATCGCCAAATCCACGTGCTGCCCGCAAGGCACAGACCAATTTGTTCCCTCGAGGAGGAAGCCATGCCGCTCAAGCAGCTAAAGCCATGCTGTGAGCTGATTTCCCCAGGAACGTTCCCTCGGAAAATCGGCCAGCATCATGCGCTACCGCAGGCCCTGAATATAGGCGGAGACCGCCCTCATGTCGGCATCCGTCATCTTCGCGGCGATGTTGCGCATCATCTTGGCTGCATCGTTGGCGCGTGTCTCGAGCCGGAAGGCATTCAGTTGAGTGTAAATGTAGTCGCTATGCTGGCCGGCAAGGCGCGGGAACTGGGTGGGGATCCCCTTGCCCTGCGGGCCGTGGCAGGAAGCGCACGCCGGAACCCCGGCGCCCTGAACTCCGCCGCGATAGATTTTCTGGCCGAGTAGCGCTAGTTCCTGATCCTTGGCGATGCCCGGTTTGGGCTGCTTGGCGCTGAAATAGGCGGCCAGATTCAGCATGTCCTGCGGGCTCAGGTTGGCAACCATGCTCGACATGATGGGGTTCTTGCGCTCCCCCGATTTATAGTCGCTGAGCTGCTTGTAGAGGTATTCCGCATTGAGGCCAGCCAACTTGGGATTTGCTGCAGCAGCGCTGTTACCGTCCACGGCATGGCAAGCCGCACATACCTGGTTGACGATGCTTTCTGCCGCCTTGGGGTCGCCTTTGCTGGCCGGGCCAACGGCAGGGGTACTGGCAAAAGCGGATGTGGCGGCCAGAGCGGCAACCAAAGAGACGACGAGTTTCATCAAAAGCTCCTGAAGCTTGCAAAACTTGGGAAAACGGGTAGTTTAGCGGTAACTAATATGACTGCCAAGCCCGTGCTCAATCGCGCCCAATTCCACACCTCGGTCGCCCAGCTGCGCGACTTGCCCTACAGCCGTGCCGAAGTGGCGTTTGCCGGGCGTTCCAACGCCGGAAAATCAAGTGCACTCAATCTGTTGACACGCAAAAACCGCCTGGCGTTTACCTCCAAAACCCCCGGCCGCACTCAGCTTATCAATTTTTTTGAAGTGGATGCCGACACTTATCTGGTTGACCTGCCTGGTTATGGCTATGCAAAAGTGCCGGCTGCGGTGAAGGCGAAATGGGAGGGCTTGCTGGCGCGTTATTTGCAAGAGCGCGAGGCGCTGGTCGGGATGGTGCTGATCATGGATGCGCGCCATCCGCTCACCGCGCTGGATTGGCAAATGATCAACTGGTTCACCCCCACCGGCAAGCAGGTGCACATTCTTTTATCGAAGGCCGACAAGCTGTCCAATAGCGAAAGAACCCTCACCTTGCGCCGCGTCGAACAGGAGCTTGCCGCGCTGGGCAACGTCAGCGTGCAGTTGTTTTCCAGCCTGTCGCGCCTGGGCGTCGACACGGCCGCCACTGTGGTCGAAGGCTGGCTTGCCCCGGCACCGCAAGCAGGTGAGCTGGCGGCTGGATAACGGAGCTGGACCGCAGAATAAAAAAGCCCCGACCAAGGGAGGGGCCGGGGCTGAAAATGCCTTAAGGGGATTAAGGCATCCCGCTCAGGGAGGAGAAGCGGGAGACGATGCAAGATCGTCTGCTTTTGTAGAGTAGACACGCTTGAAGAAAGTTCCAGAACACCATGCATATTCTTTGGAGATGTTTGTGAATCCGCCACTTGGCTTATTCCCCGCCTGTCGCATGCCCCGCAAGGGGGAACCCCACGGCTACGCCGTTACCCTTTCGCTCTATGGGCTAAAGCCGGTGAAAGCTTTCAGGATGCTTGGGAGATTAATGTGAATTTGCCGTTTTCTGCTTTTCCGGCATCTCGTATGCGCCGCATGCGGCGCGACGATTTCTCCCGCCGCCTGATGCGTGAGCATGCGCTTACATCCAGTGACCTGATTTACCCTGTGTTTGTTCTGGATGGCCGGAACAGGCGCGAGTCGGTGGCGTCGATGCCCGGGGTCGAGCGCTTGTCGATCGACCTGTTGCTGACAGTGGCCGAGGAATGCGTGCAGTTGGGAATTCCCGCGCTGGCGCTGTTTCCGGTGATCGATGCCGGCTTGAAGACCCTTGGCGCGGAAGAGGCCGTCAATCCCGACGGTCTGGTGCCGCGCACCGTGGCCGCGCTGAAAAGCCGCTTCCCCGAACTGGGCATCATCACCGACATCGCGCTCGACCCCTACACCAGCCACGGCCAGGATGGCCTGATCGACGACAGCGGCTATGTGCTGAACGACGAGACGGTGGCCGTGCTGGCGCGACAGGCGGTGGTGCATGCCCAAGCCGGCGCCGACGTCGTCGCGCCGTCCGACATGATGGATGGCCGCGTCGCTGCCCTGCGCGCCGCGCTCGAGGACGCAGGCCTGATCCATACACGGATTCTGGCCTATGCTGCCAAGTACGCTTCCAGCTTTTACGGCCCGTTCCGCGACGCCGTCGGCTCTGCTGCCAATTTGGGCAAGGGCAACAAAAACACTTACCAGATGGACCCGGCGAACAGCGACGAGGCCTTGTGGGAAGTCGGGATGGACCTGCAGGAAGGCGCCGACATGGTCATGGTCAAACCCGGCATGCCGTATCTCGACGTGATCCGCCGCATCAAG
>JAGXGM010000005.1 GCA_024636675.1 Hydrogenophilales bacterium
CCACCTGAACGCCATGACGAAATCAAGCTGTGTCTGGATCATCGACGATGACCGCTCCATCCGCTGGGTGCTGGAAAAAGCGCTGCTGCGGGATGATATTCCGTGCATGACCTTCAGTTCGGCCAGCGATGCGCTGCGTGAACTGGAACGCAGCACGCCTGCCGTGGTGCTGTCCGATATCCGCATGCCGGGCGTCTCCGGCCTAGAGCTGCTGCAGGCGCTGAAAGAGCGTCTGCCCAAGGTGCCGGTCATCATCATGACGGCGTATTCCGACCTCGATAGCGCGGTGGCCGCGTTTCAGGGCGGTGCCTTCGAATATCTGCCTAAGCCTTTCGACGTCGACCAGGCGCTGGAACTGGTACGCCGCGCGCTGGCCGAAAATGCCAGCCGCGACACGCCGGCGCCAAGCGAGGCGCCGATGACCGAGATGCTCGGCCAGGCACCGGCGATGCAGGAAGTGTTCCGCGCCATTGGCCGACTGAGCCAGTCGCACGCGACCGTGCTTATCACCGGCGAATCGGGCAGCGGCAAGGAACTGGTCGCGCGCGCCCTGCATCGCCACAGCCCGCGCGCAAGCGGTCCGTTCATTGCGCTCAACACGGCGGCCATCCCCAAGGATCTGCTGGAATCCGAACTGTTCGGCCACGAGCGTGGCGCATTCACCGGCGCCGCGGCGCAGCGGCGCGGCCGCTTCGAGCAGGCCGACGGCGGCACCCTGTTCCTCGACGAAATCGGCGACATGCCGTCCGAACTGCAGACCCGTTTGCTGCGCGTGCTGTCCGACGGCCAGTTCTATCGCGTCGGCGGGCATACCCCGATCAAGGTCAACGTGCGGGTGATTGCCGCCACCCACCAGGATCTGGAGGTGCGGGTGCGCGAAGGGCTGTTTCGCGAGGACCTGTTCCACCGCCTCAACGTCATCCGGTTGCGGCTGCCGGCGCTGCGCGAGCGGCGCGAGGACATTCCCCTGCTGGTGCGGCATTTCATGCAGAAAAGCGCGCGCGAGTTGGGAATGGAGACCAAGGGCGTGTCGGAGGCCGCGATGAAGACGCTGGTCAACCTGCCGTGGAGCGGCAACGTGCGCCAGCTCGAAAACGTCTGCCATTACCTGACCGTGATGGCGCCCGGCCAGGTGGTCGAGGTGAGCGATCTGCCCGCCGACCTGATGCAGGGAAATGTCGTGCCACAAGCGGGCGACTGGCTGCAAAGCCTGGCGGCCGAGGCGGGCGCACGGCTGGCGCGCGGCGAGGCGGCGATACTCGACGAGCTTACCCAGGCTTATGAAAAAACCCTGATCGAAGTGGCGCTACGTCACACCGGTGGGCGCCGCATTGAGGCCGCGCACTTGCTCGGCTGGGGGCGTAATACCCTGACGCGCAAGATTCATGAGCTGGGAATGGATGCCGTATCCGAGGCGGATGAGACCAGATGATCGTCTGGCTGCGCGCTTGAAAGCGGCAACAAAAAAGCCGACACGCAGTCGGCTTTTTTGGTTCTGGACGGGTGTCAGGCGGCCTGAGCCTCTTCCAGCAGTTTCTGCATTTCGCCCTTCTGGTACATCTCGATCATGATGTCGCAACCTCCGACGAGCTCGCCTTTCACATACAGCTGGGGGAAAGTTGGCCAGTTGGCGTAGTGCTTCAGGTTTTCGAAAATTTCCGGGTCGGCCAGCACGTTGACTGCCAGAAAGTCGTTCACGCCGCAGGCCTGCAGCACTTGCGCCGCGCGCGACGAAAAGCCGCACTGCGGAAACTGGGGCGTGCCTTTCATGTACAGCACGACGGTGTTGGTGGTGACTTGGTCACGAATGCGGTCTAGCGCGGTCATCTGGGGCTCCTGAACAATACTTGAGTGGAATACTCGGGAATTATACGCGCGCCGCTGCCCGCGTCAAGCCGGTTTGGGTGTTCTCTGATAGGGGCTGATGAAAGCCTTGTGAAACAGGTGCGGGATCAGCAAATGCGCGGGCATGCGCAGCCAATGGGCGCGCACGAAGGCGGCCAGGCGTGCGGCCGCTGTGAAGGAATCCGCGCAGCTTGCATGGTCGGGCGCCAGTACGCGAGTGAAGATGCGGTCCATCAGCGCGAGCGTGGCGCGGTTGGGCGCCCGCTTGGCCAAGCTGGTCATGGCGCTGTCGGGAACCGGCGTGTCGAGGAAAAAGCGCAGATAACGCAGGGCATAGAACAGCGATCGGCCCAGCTGCAATTCGTCGGCGCGCGCAGTCAGGCGTGGCCAGAAATCGCGATCCACTGCAGCGTCGCGCAGCAGCAGATCGAGGTCGGTCAGGTCGCGCAAGCCGTGCGGCAATTCGCCGTCGTGAAACAGGTGGGTGGCCGAATGCAGGATGCGGTCTTCCGCCGCCAGCACATAGACGCCGGGCAGATCCGCCACCTCGACAGCGCGGCTGCGCAGCTTGGCGGAATCCGGGTGGTAGCGTGCGGTGTCGGGCAGGATCGCGTGATGCACGTCGATCACGGTGGCGCGCTGGGCGTGCTGCATCGGGGGGATCTCGTGCATCCAGCGCCGGTAGTAGCGCTTGTCGTATTCCGACAGCCCGCTGGCATGCCAGCCCGCCAGCATGAGTGAGGATTCGGCCTGCTTCAGCCGCTCGCGCGGCAGCAGAATGTCGATGTCGTTGAACAGCCGTCCTGCCGCAGCGGGCAGGCTGGCGGCGACGTAGGCCGCGCCCTTGAGCACGATCAGCGGACTGTCGAGATTGGCCAGTGCGGCGCGAAGCTGTTGCAGTTCCCAGCGCACTGCCGTTTGCTGCTTGCTGGCCAGCGTATCGGCGGCGTCGAAATGCCAGCGCGCCACCGCCGGTATTGCAGCCGTCAGCCCGTGCTGGCTAAAGCGGTGCGCCAGACGTGCCAGCAGTCCTGCTGCCCGAGCCTGCCGCACCAAAATGTCCCACTCGCTGATGGCAAAGCGAGTGACGATATCGGGCGAACGCAGGGTGCGGGAAAGCAAATGGCCGGATAAGACGTTCATGACTTCAGGACGTGCGGCGTTCGGCCAGGCGATCGAACGTGGCGACGGCCTCGTCCAGTGCGCTGTAGCGGAAATCGTAACAATCGGTCTGGTCGATCAGTGCTGTGCCGACGCGGAAGCCATCCGCCCCGAGGTGGCTGTAGTTGAACGCATTTTGTGCCAGAAACATGAAGGTCTGCGCCTGCGAACGCGGTGTCAGGGTGGCCGGCGCGCCGGCTTCCCACTTGGGGAAAATCACCCAGCCGGGGCGCGCCGTTTCGTGCTGGCGCCGTACGCTGTCCCGGGGCGGCCGCATGTGCGCCACCGTGCCCTTGATCGTGTCGTGCGAGGCGGGGTTGATGTAGACGTCCGGGGCAAATTGGCGAATGACGTCGATCGACCGGTTTTTCAGGCTGACCGGCCGCGGCAGGGGGTGGATCAGTCCCGTCTTGCGGTCGATCAGGGTGAGCTCGTCGGACAGCAGGCGCCAGCCCGACAGCACCAGCCCGGCCGCCAGTGTGCTCTTGCCGGAGCCTGGCGGGGCGGGCAGGATCGCCGCCAGCCCATTCTTCTCGACCACGGCCGCATGGATGATCAGATACTGGTGCGCCTGCGTCGACACACACCAGTTGAGGCCCCATTCCAGTATCGGAAACGCTTGGTCGAGCGGCAGCGGCTTGAAGGGCTGCAGGCCATCGAACGAAAATGTAGCCTGGGGGCGCAGCCAGCGGCGCAGGTTGGCAGGCGGGTTCACGGACACGTGGAAGTCGGCAAAGGACTCCTTCATGCTGCGAACCTCAAACTGGCCGTAGAGCTCGGTTAAACCTGTCACTACGGACGGAATGCGCGATTGCACCTTGAGCGAAAATGGCCCGGTGCGCATCCATATGCCGGCGCCGGCCAATTGCCGACGCAACTCTGCGGGAGGCAGTTGCAGTAGTTTCATGCGGATTCCAGCAGACCGATTTTGCGCAGACTATTAAGTGTCTCTTCAGCCAGTTGCTGGAGTTGCGGCGTCTCCTCCACGCTGAGGCGGGTTGCCAGTTCGGCAACGATCTCGGTCGAGGTATAACCGGGATGGTCACGACAGGCCTGATACAGCGCCAGGGTCAGCGGCTTGAGATAATGCGTGTCGCCCGATGCTGCATCGTAGACAACCGCCTCGTCCCCCCAGCTTTTCAGCAGGCGCGACGGAGTCGGCGAAGCATGGGTCATTGGATACGATCAGAGCGGGCAGCCGCGCTCGTTCAGCATGGCGAACGTATCCTTCAACGCCGCGCCGTTACTCGTGTAGTTGCTTTGGAACAGGTTTATGATTTCGCCGGGCGTGTAGCCGTAGTTGACGTTCGGGTGCGCCGCGCAGAGCAGGGCGGCGACAGCATGAAAGCCCAGGTTTTCAGAGACAGGGTCACCGCCCAGGTCGCCGAAGGCATCGCCGTTCGTGCAGTTGGCGGGAGCGCCGCCAGGGTTGGCGTCCTGGTTGACACCATTGACCTGAGTCTTGTCCTTCTTGCCGCCCTTGCCGCCAGTCACACCCAGGAAGCTGGCCTCACTGGACTCGAGGCCGCAGAGGTAACTGCCACCATTCAAGTACATGACATCCAGCAAGGTGTAGGGCGTTCCTTTGCAATCCACATATTGGGTGACGCCGAAAACGGCGTTGAAGGTGTCGCTGGGACTGAACCCGGTGGCTACCCAGGAATCAAGGTGTTGACACACTTTCCAGTAGCCCGGGGTGCAGCCTTCGCACGTCACCTGGGGGGCGGACAGGTTGCCGGAAGCCATCCCGGAAACCGTGCACTGGTTGGCCCACACCGGGCGGCTGGCCAGCGTGAAGACTGCCGATACGCCGAGTGCGGCGCCGGTCAATTTGCGGCGGGACTGGTCGATCGCCTCGTCTTGCGATGACTCGGGCGGGGTGTCTTGGGTGTTGGGTGTGTGGTCAGACATGGCAGGCCTCGATAATCGTTTGGGTTTCGTCCCAGTTTTTACAGCAAGAATCGCACCAATATACATCGAACCGGCCTGAAATGACCGTCACACAAAGCATTCGGCAGTTTCGGGCCTTTTCCGTGCACCGCCAGAGTGTAAATTATTCCGACAGTTCGCCGCCGCTGACGCGCAGGATCCCCGACAGGTCGGCCCAACTTTGGGGATGCGGGATGCCGCCCTCGCGCAACAAGGTCAGGACGGCATCCGCCTGATCGTAGCCATGTTCCAGCAGCAACGCGCCGCCGGGTTCGAGGTGGGCGCAGGCCGCGGCGGTGAGTTGGCGCAGGTCGGCGAGGCCGTCATGGCCGGCGGCGAGCGCGGACAGTGGCTCGAAGCGCAGGTCGCCGCGCGCCAAGTGGGGATCGGCCGCGACAATGTAGGGCGGATTGCTCACAATGAGGCCGAAGCGTCGTTTGGCGAGCACGCTGGGAGGCGTAAACGCGGCAAACCAGTCGCTGGTCAGAAATTCGACGCGAGCGTGGTGAATGTCGGCATTGCGCCGCGCGATGGCCAGTGCCGCAGTTGAGCGATCCACCGCGGTGACGCGCGCAAGCGGGCGCTCCAGCGCCAGGGTGATGGCGATGCAGCCGCTGCCGGTGCCCAGATCGAGAACGTTCATGGCCTGGTCGGGCGGGATGTGCGCCAGTGCCCGTTCGACCAGCAGTTCGGTATCGGGGCGCGGAATCAGGACGTCGGGCGAGACCAGGAACGAGCGGCCATAAAATTCGCGTGCCCCGACAAGGTAGGCGATGGGCATGCCCTCCAGCCGTTGCGCCAACAGAGAGTCAAACACTACGACGTGCGCGTCGTTTAGCGGGTCGGTGTCATGTGCAATCAGCCAGGCTGCGTCCACCCCCAAAACATGCGCGGCGAGGACACGAGCATCGAGTCGTGCGTCGCGGTGCGCAAGGCCGAGCGCAGCAGCGATGCGGGCGGTGGCTGCGTCGAGCAGGCCGGCGACCGTCGCCGCCTCACGCCTCACGCTTTACCCCTCACCCGACAGCGTCGCCAGCAGTTCGGCCTGATGTTCGGCCGCCAGCGCGTCGAACAGCTCGGTCAGGTCGCCATCCATCATCGCATCGATTTTGTGCAGCGTGAGGTTGATGCGATGGTCGGTGATGCGGCCTTGGGGGAAGTTGTAGGTGCGGATGCGATCGGAGCGGTCGCCGGTGCCGATCAGGCTCTTGCGGGTGCTCGCCTCGGCTGCATGCTGTGCCTGGGTTTCCCGATCCTTCAGGCGCGCCGCCAGTACTGCAAGCGCCTGTGCGCGGTTGCGGTGCTGCGAGCGATCGTCCTGGCATTCGACCACGAGTCCTGTGGGAAGGTGGGTGATGCGCACGGCCGAATCGGTCTTGTTGATGTGCTGGCCGCCGGCGCCGGACGCGCGGTAGGTGTCGATGCGAAGATCGGCCGGGTTGATGTCGATTTCGCCGACCTCGTCGGCTTCCGGCATCACGGCGACGGTGCAAGCCGAAGTGTGGATGCGGCCTTGCGATTCGGTTTCCGGCACGCGCTGCACGCGGTGACCGCCGGATTCGAACTTCAGCCGCGAATACGCCCCCTGTCCGACAATGCGGAGGATGGCTTCCTTGTAGCCGCCGACCTCGCCGGGATTTTCCGATACAACTTCCACCTTCCAGCCACAGCGCTCGGCATAGCGCGTGTACATGCGCAGGAGGTTGCCGGCGAACAGCGCCGACTCGTCGCCGCCGGTGCCGGCACGGATTTCGAGAAAAATGTTGCGCTCGTCGTTGGGGTCTTTCGGCAACAATGCGGTTTGCAGTTCGGTTTCCAGCTGGCCGGTTTTTACTTCGCAGTCGGCGAGTTCGGCTTCGGCCAGTTCGCGCAGATCCGGGTCGGCAAGCATGTCGCGGGCGGATTTCTGGTCGGCTTCAACCTGCCGGTATTGTCGATACAGTGCCACCACCGGCGTGAGGTCGGCATGCTCACGAGTCAGCTTGCGATAGCGTTCCATGTCGCCGGCGATTTCCGGCTGCGACAGCAGGGCATCGAGTTCCTCCAGCCGCTCGTCGGCGCGAGCGAGCTTGTCCGCTAGCGTGGCTTTCATTCGTGATGCAGCCCGTAGAGCTGGCTGATGAGACGGGCGAACTGGTCGCGCTCGCCGCGTGTGGTGTGGCTGAGTGCGTGGGTGGGCGCGTGCAGAATCTTGTTGGTGAGCGCGTGACTCATCGCATCGAGCACCGCGCGCGGATCGCCGCCGCGCGCCAGCGCCTTTTCCGCCTTTTCGATTTCGTGGCGGCGGTGACGTTCGGCGCTGTCGCGTAGCGAACGGATTATCGGCACCAGCTCGCGGCCTTCCATCCAGTGGACGAAATTCTCCACACTGGTTTCGATGATCGCTTCGGCTTGCGCCACCTGGGCGACGCGGTTGTCCATGCCTTCGCGCACCACCTGTCCCAGATCATCCACGCTGTACAAGAATATGTCGTTCATGTCGGCGACTTCGGCCTCGACGTCGCGCGGCACCGCCAGATCGACGATGAAAATCGGACGGTGGCGGCGCTGCTTGATCGCGCGCTCCAGCATGCCCTTGCCAAGGATGGGCAATGGACTCGCGGTAGAGGTGATGATGATGTCGTAGGCGGGCAGTTCGTCGGGCAGCGCAGTGAGCGGGATAACGCTGGCACCGAAGCGCTCTGCCAGCGGGCGGGCGCGTTCGGCGGTGCGGTTGGCCACGGTCATGTGGCGCGGGTGCTGCGCGGCAAAGTGGGTGATGCACAGTTCGATCATCTCGCCAGCCCCGATGAACAGGCAGGCTTGGTCCCGGATGCTGGGGAAGATGCGCGCAGCCAGACGCACTGCGGCAGCGGCCATCGATACCGAATTGGCGCCGATCTCGGTGCTGGTGCGCACTTCCTTGGCGACCGAGAAAGTGCGCTGGAACAGCTTGTGCAGCAGCAGGCCGAGGGTGCCGGCTTCTTCTGCGGTCTGCGCCGCCTGCTTCATCTGCCCGAGGATCTGCGTTTCGCCCAGCACCATCGAGTCGAGGCCGGCAGCGACGCGGAACGCATGCTGAGCCGCCTTGTCCTGCGGCAGCGCATACAGATAGGGCGCAAGTTCACGCCGATCAATGTGATGGAAATCGGCCAGCCATTGTGCGACCGCATCGGGAGAGGGGGCGTTGCAATACAGCTCGGTCCGGTTGCAGGTCGACAGGATGGCGACTTCGGACGCACGCTGGCTCTGCGTCAGTTCATGCAGCGCCAGCACCAGCTTTTCGGGACCGAACGCCACCTGCTCGCGGATTGCGAGAGGCGCAGTGTGGTGATTGACTCCGAGGGTGAGAAGCTGCATGACGGCGATAGCCGAAAAAGTAGACCGCTATTTTACCCGCTCCCGCTAGGCAGCGTGTACGGGGGCTGTATTCAAATCAAAGCGCAGGCGGTCGTAAAAGCGTCCTCGATAAAGCAGGCGCCGATGACCGGGCGAATCGGAAAATGCGTGGCGGGTATGCAGCACGTTGTTGCAAACAAGGCCCATTCCGGGGCGCAGGCGGGCGGTGAGGATGTATTCCGAGCTTGCCAGGATGTCGGCCAGTGTTTTGACGGCGGCCTGCGTGACGGTGTCGTCTTTCCACACGATCGAGCGGGTGCGTGCGGTGTAGCGCATATAAAGGAAGCCCTGTCCGGCGTCGATCGCGAACACCGGTCCGCCCTGCTCGGGGCGGGCGATGTTGTCCTCGTCCATGCGCGCGGGGATGGTCATTGCGTCGGGCTGCATCAGCGCGGCGACGTAATCGGGGTTGACCTCACGCAACTGGATGTAGGCGATCTCGTGATCCAGCAGCGCGTTCTCGCCGCCGGCTTCGGCGTCCTGCGCGCAGTGCAGCGTCATGCCGAGGATCCGCCGGTCGAGCGCATTGTAATAGCCGTCGGTGTGCCAGTTGATCGGCTTGTGGGTGTAGGGAATGTATTCGCCCTTCACGCTGCCCTCGTCGCCCGCCGGGGTGATGCTTGACAGGCCATCCTCGTCGGCGAGGTGGTTGCCCTCCAGGTGAACCAGGCCGAGTTGCTGCGCGAGTTGTTTGGGGAGCGACTTGTCGGCAGCGGGCAGGTGGGGTGCGCTGTAGATCGCCATGTTGGCGCGCGCGCAGCTCGCTTCGAGGGCGAAAATTTCGTCTGCCTTGAGATGGCGCGGGTCGGCCAGCGGCACGATCAGTTCGTCGACGCTGCGCGGATAGCCGGCGAGCTTGGCGTCGCGCCAGGCGCGATAGGCCGACTCGTTGGCCAGGTCGAAAGGCGAATTCGCCATGCGGCAGCTTATTCCGGCGGCAGCATATCGGGCGAACCGAAGCCGCGCTTGACCGGCGCGTCGGACAGGAGGCCCTTGAAGCTCTTGCGCACCGTGCCCATCATTTCAGGCATTTCGATATCCATGATCTGGTCCATGACCCAGGTCTTGTCGTCGTCGCCCATCTCCTCGCGAATCTGCAGGCCAAGGAAGCGCAAAGCCGGAAAGCTGGCCTTGTCGTCGTCTGGAAAGTCGAATTCGGCGTAGTCGGCAAAACGGCGGTTGAGAAAATCGATGAATTCCTGCTTGTAATTGCGTGGATCATCCTTGCCCACGACTTCGCGCACGTTCTGTTCCATCACTTCGGCCAGGCGGTTGCTGACGGCCTGAAGCACCGCGGCGCGGCGCTCCGGGGGCAGGGTCGCGTACGCCATGCGGTCGCAGTAATGCACCAGAAAGGCGAGGAATTCGGCGATCAGTTTGAAGCCGCGATCGGGCGTGATGATGTCGTAGTTTTCGCGTCCCAGATTGTCGATCGCCTTGTCGGCGACGCGCCAGGCGGTGGTGGCGACTGCACCGGCGATTTCCTCGGCGGTGCGCTCGCCTTCCTTCTTGAACCAGATGGTTTTAACGCGGATAGGCATGGCCATGAGTATTCTCCTTGAGTCGCCTAGGCGACGTCTCCAGTGGCGACGGGGCGGGCGGGATCGGTGATCCACTCGCTCCATGAGCCGGGGTATAGCCGTGAACCGGGGAGGCCGGCGATTTCCATCGCCAGAATGTTGTGGCAAGCCGTCACGCCGGAACCGCACATGTGGAGGGCCTGCCAGGCCGGCTTGCCTTTCAGCAGCGCCTGGTAGTTCTCGCGCAGCGCTTCGGGTGGCAGAAAAGTGCCGTCCACATCGAGGTTTTCGTCGAACGGCCAGTTGATCGCGCCGGGCACATGCCCGGCCACCGGATCGAGTGGCTCGAATTCGCCGGAGAAGCGGCGATCCGGGCGCGCGTCGATGATGAGTTGTTCCCCGGTCTGCGATGCGTGCAGTATTTCGCTTGCCGTCACGATCTGGCTGGGCTCGGGCAGGCAGGCGCAGGCCGCCTTGTGCGGCGCAGGGATGTCGGTGTTGACCGGACGCTTTTCGCGCAGCCATTTCGGGTAGCCGCCGTCCAGCAGGGCAACACCGGGATGGCCGAGCCAGCGCATCATCCACCACAGCCGGACGGCCATGGCGCCATAGCTGTCGTCGTATACCACCACTTGTTTGTTGACGCCGACGCCCCACGCGCTAAGCTTTTCGGCCAGCGTTCGGGGATCGGGCAAGGGGTGCCGCCCCGTGGTTTCTCCCACGGTAGCAGAAAGGTCGTCGTCCAGATGCACGTAACGCGCACCCGGAATATGTGCTTTCCCGTAGGCCTGGCGACCTGCCTCGGTATCGGTGAGGGTGAAGCGGCAGTCCAGGATGACCCAATCCGGATCGTCCAGATGGGCGGCCAGGTCTTCAGTGGTAACGAGGGTATTGGAAAACATGAGTTGATCCGCAATAAGGTGAGCTGTAAGTGGGAGCGGGCAGCGTGGCGAACGCCACGCTGCCCGCTCAACGTGTGCTCACTGCTTGAATCAGTAGCCGCCCTTGCCGAAAGGCTTGGGCAGACCCGCGACGCGGCAGCCCTGGCGAGCCGGCATGTTGGGGAACAGCTCATACAGCTTTTTCTTCCAATCTACGCCTTCATGCATTTCGTCGAGTTCCGCGACCATATTGCGGAAGTTGGGGGTCTGGCCGTCTTCCTTGTATTTTTCACGCAGGTAGTTGATGACCTGCCAATGCTCGTCGGTCAAGCTGATTTTTTCAGCCTCGGCGATGACCGGTGGGACGTCGTCGCTGAAGTTGGCTTCCAGCAGGAAATTCTCTTCGCCGGTTTCGAGCTCTTCACCATTTACAACATAAGACATGCTTTCTCCTTTCAGGTTGGTTTCAATGATTCGCCGGTGCGACCGGCGCTATGGATTTATGCGGGATGAAAATCCCGCAGCCTAACAAACGGTTGCGTCCCATGCCTTCGTCCTGCAGTTGCAGGGACTTGTGCGGCGGCACGTCGTGCAGCATCAGGCTAAAACCGTGCAACGGTCCGGATGCGCTTTGCAGGGTTTGCTGCTTGCCGCAGATAAACCCGCAGCGCAAATGGAAGTGACCGTCCAGTTCGCCCATCACATCCTGCACGAATTGTTCTTCAGTGATGCCGCCAGTGTCAACGAAATGGGCGTAAATATTGGCAAACGGGCTGAATTCGCGGGTTTTGAAGCTGCCGACCTGCAGCGTGTGTTCTGCCAGATCAAGGGTCTGCCCGACCAGTTGCTGCATGTCGTCGACACGCGCTTTGGGCACGCGCAGGAATAGTTTGGTGCGCCGGTTGATGTTGAGCGTGGCGTCGCCCCGGTTGGTTTCCGCGCCTTTAAGGTGCTGGATGCCGGTGCCGGTATCCTCATCTAGCCACGGCAACAGACGTTGCAGCGCGTCGGCCAGCAATTGCGCATTCTCGGCCGGAATGGTGGTACCGACCAGATCGAATTGCAGGTCAATCATACGGGGGGTATAAACCTCTGGCTTGTTTTCAGGCCAGTCCCAACTCATGGCGCGTCCCCGGCATGCTCCTTGGCCCATGCCTGCATCAGGTCGGCCCATTTCTGCGCGCTGGCCGGGTCGACGTCGAAAATGGTGAAGCGCTTGCTCTCGCGTATACGGATGCGCAGGAACGGAACACCGCCCGAATCGTGGGTAAGGTGCTGGAACTCGATTTCTTGGCCGCCGAATGGAAGCCGCATCTTGTCTAGGGGCGTAATTTCTGGCATGAAACCTTAATCCGTGGTGCTGCAAAGGGTTAATCGGGATGTGTTGCCGGGAAAATGAAAATCATCACGCACATCGGGTCTTGCGTTAGTGAGGGTGTGATGTCGTTATTCAACCCCGCGCGCGCCATGGGCTTGCGTTTACATCAATAGTTTAATACTCTTAGAGGTTCCTGTGACCTAGCCAGCGTGTAATGTCTCACTCTTTGTGGAAAAGGGACATTACCGCGTTGGGAGTGGTCATATACGCCATATGGGTAGGTACAAGACTACCTGTATGGCGTAGCCGATTTACCCATGAGAATGATGGTGGCACGGCGGCCCAGCCAATAAGATGCTGATATACCGTTGAGCTGTTTGCTGAGCGGGCATTTCGAAATTTTCTAGGAGAGAAGATAATGGCAAAGCAAATGATTGATACGCCCAATCTGGACGAGCTCGAGAAAGGCCCGTGGCCCAGCTTCGTGACCGGCCTCAAGCGTCTGGCCAAAGATAACGACATGATGGTTGATCTGATGGGTCAGCTGGAGACGTCTTACCAGACCAAGATGGGTTACTGGAAGGGCGGTACGGTCGGCGTGTTCGGCTACGGTGGTGGCGTGATCCCCCGCTTCACCGAATTGAAGGACGAAAGCAACAAGCCGCTGTTCCCTGAGGCTGCTGAATTCCATACCCTGCGCATTCAGCCTCCCGCTGGCATGCATTACACCTCTGACCTGCTGCGCAAAATGTGCGACGTCTGGTCGGCAACCGGTGGTTCGGGCCTGATCGCATTCCACGGCCAGTCCGGCGACATCATGATGCAAGGCATCAAGACTGCAGACGTCCAGCGTGCCTTCGACGAATTCAACGAAATGGGCTTCGACCTCGGTGGCGCAGGCCCCGCGCTGCGCACTTCGATGTCCTGTGTCGGTGCGGCCCGTTGCGAAATGTCCTGCTACGACGAAGCCAAGGCGCTGCGTACGGTCATCAACAACAACCTGGACGACATGCACCGTCCGTCCCTGCCGTATAAGTTCAAGTTCAAGTTCTCCGGCTGCCCGAACGACTGCGTCAACGCCATCCAGCGTTCCGACATGGCCACCATCGGCACCTGGCGCGACAACATCCGCGTCAACGAAGCGCAGGTTCAGGACTACTACAAGGCCCACGGCATGAACGATCTTGTCAATGACGTGATCAGCAAGTGCCCGACCAAGGCCATCACGCTGGTCTCCAGCGACAAGTTCAAGGCCAGCGCAAACGTGTCTGCCGCCAGCCTGGGCGACGGCAACACCCTGTGCATCGACAACAAGAACTGCGTGCGCTGCATGCATTGCCTGAACGTTATTCCCGGC
>JAGXGM010000063.1 GCA_024636675.1 Hydrogenophilales bacterium
GGCCAGACTTCACTCGTGCGTGCAGTGGTCAATGCCGGCGGCAAGTCCTACACGGCGGCCAAGGAAGTGAAAGTCACCATCGGCGGCTGCGGCGGTTAATCCGCCCACCCCACCCTTCATTCATATTCAGGAAAGGAAAGCAAAATGGCTCAACCCATGCGCATTCGCGCCACCATGGCAGGCGACGTCGCCGACGTCAAAGTGTTAATGAACCACCCGATGGAAACCGGCCTGCGCAAAGACGCCAAGACCGGCAAGCTGATCCCCGCCCACTTCATCACCGAAGTGACCGCCACCGTCAACGACACCTCCGTGCTGGGTGCCGACTTGAGCGGCGGCGTGTCCAAGAATCCCTATCTGGGCTTCAAGGTCAAGGGCCCCAAGGCCGGCGACAAGGTCGTCGTCAACTGGACCGACAACATGGGCGACAAGAACAGCGCCGAAGCCACCATCGGCTAAGCGCTGTTGCAGCCCCGCCCTGTGACGTGATGGATTATTCTTCAAGTCGCAGTCGGGGATGTGTAGTGCCCTTGGTCCGGCAGTGCTTGCCGCTGCCAGCGACTGAAACAAAAACCCCCTGTCGGTTCGGCAGGGGGTTTTTTGTCATTGGGCCGGGGGTTGCTACGTAGATGACTAAACACGCGCCGCTATTGGGGGCGGCGGTATGGGCGGCCGGTCAAGTAAAAGAAAACCGTGGACGAGGTAATGATGAAGGATGCTTGATCGCTAATTTTGGCTCAGGAAGGGCTGCTCCAGACCCAAATCGGGCATAGCGAAGATTAAATCCAATGGCCGCTGAGTCGTGAAGGGAGCGAGGTTGAGCTCCGGTTAGGCAACTCAGCGTTCCGAGTCAACGTTGAACCATGGGCGCCATGTGCCGACAAGACGGTCTTCCTCAAAGAAACGTTCAGCGATCGCATTCTCTGGGAAGTCTGTTCTGTATGAGAAGCCTACGGACTGAAAGATAAGGGGCAAAGGATTCTGCTCGTTTGGGAAGACGTGCTCAATACCGAAGCGTAGCTGACAGGAAGTAGTGCACGGCGTCGCTTTTACGTTGAGTGGATGAGCCTCGTGCAAACGATTGGGGGAGCCGCGCTTAATGTGCAAAGAAAAGCGCTTCTTGATATTTGTCGATTTGCCAACGTAGAGGCACGGGTAATGAAGTTCAGCAGGCCACCAGTCTTTGTATTCGACATCGACAGGCAGCTCTTTCGGCCCCTTTAGAACGATGTGCCTGTTTCCCGCCAGCAGGTCTGCCTTTGGTGCCACCCACCAGAACGCGTAGACGCCTGGCTGTTCAGGAAGATCAATCGCTTGACCACGGAATATCTGATCGATCCGGCGAATAGATGCGGCTGTATGCATTAGTAGGTGCCTAGAGGGGCGCGAGCCGCACCTCGATCGCCTGGTTAGGCTTCATCGTGCTTCGCCTTCTTTGCAAACCTGCGAAGCAGCCACTCAATGACCTTTGCTTCCGTTTCGGTAAACTGCGCCTCTACTCCTTCAGCCGTTGCTTGCAGTTTTTTGCGGAGTCTGTAGTACCTGAAGGCACCGTATGAGACGCCCACACCAGCTCCTGCAATAGCGACTGGCACCCACACCGGTGTTGAAGCGATGATGCCTGCAGACATCAGCATTCCGGTAATGCCCGACGCGCCGATCGTTGTACCGAAGATGCCTGCGCTTCCAATGATTCCTGCAGCAGCCCCGGAGACCACAGCAGCCCCGGTTCCCAAAGCCGTCGCGCCACCTGCGAGGAGTGCCGTGATAGTGGCGGTGCTCAGGTAGGTGCCCGCAATGTAGCCGCTTGCTGACGTCACAATCATTCCGCCGGCTGCATGAGGAACCAGCGTTCCGCCGGCCGCAAGCGCAGAGATAACCGGGACAAGGGGTAGTGGCATGGTGACCTCCAATGATGCCTAACAGCTAATATGCGGACGCCAACGCCCGTATAACATTGTTATTTAGGGCGTCCATTATGGTCATATAACCACATGACTCTCAATCGTTTTCATTTTTCCGCGTCTCTATAACAACCCCCAATAATCCGGACCGGATGAGTGTTTCTGAGCGTCCGTATTCGGACGAACAGGAGACGGTGGACATTCTGGATGGGTAGTTCTGCTACTGGCCGACAGCCGCCCACGAAAAAAAGGCCCGTTTCTCAAGGGGCCACCTGCACCCTTAAAAACTTTCACTACTCTGCTTTTTTTCCGACCGAACGCGTTGAAGTGAATGCCGATTAGTTAACTGCGTAACAACACCCATTGGCCCTAGCGTGAGTTTCACACGCTGAAAATCAGCGCCAGGCCGGCGGCCGCGATGCCGATGCCCGTCAGCCGCACCGCGTGGCGGCCGACAAGGCTGCCGGCGATGCCCAAGCCATGCAGGCACACTGTGGCCAGCACGAAGCCCAGGGCAATGCCCCAGGGCGATGCGGCCTGGGGCATTTCCAGTCCGTGGGCGTAGCCGTGAAACAGCGCAAATCCTGCCGCGATCGTCATGCCGGCGGCGACTGCCCACTGGCGCCGCGTGGCAACCAGCACGCCCAGCACCAGCACCGACAGCGCGATAACGGTTTCGACATGCGGCAGCCCCCAGCCCAGCCCGGCCAGCCCACCGCCTAGCCCCATCGCGCCGACGAAGGCAGCGGGCACCGCCCATAGTGCCCGTCCGCCCTGCTGCGCGGCCCACAGGCCGACCGCAAGCATGGCGAGCAGGTGGTCGACTCCCTGCAGGGGATGCATCAGGCCGCTGACAAAACCGGTTGCGGTGTGCGCGCCGGTGTGCGCCGACGCCGTGCCCGCAAACAGGCAAAGGGCGACCAGGGCAAGGACGGGGGAATGTTTCGTCGGCTTCATGGTGTGGGCTCCGCTATTCATCAAATCTAATCAAATCAAAAAATTCTCCAGGCAAGCCGGCCAGTCGCTACTGGCCTTACTTGATCCTGACCTGCACCAGTTCCTCGCCATCCGGGTCGGTCACGTGCACCGCGCAGGCGATGCAGGGGTCGAAGGAATGGATGGTGCGCAGGATTTCGATCGGCTGCTTGGGGTCGTGCATGACATGGTTGTCCTGCAGCGCCGCCTCGTACGCGCCGGGCTGGCCCAGCTTGTCGCGCGGGCCGGCATTCCAGGTGCTCGGCACCACCGCCTGGTAGTTGCTGATCTTGCCGTCGTCGACGACGATCCAGTGGGAGAGCCCGCCACGCGGCGCTTCCATCAGGCCGACGCCCTGCATGTGCGTCGGCCAGGTCGACGGATCCCAGTGCTGGTCGTTGAAGGTGCGCACGTCGCCTGCCTTGATGTTGGCCATCAGCTGGTCGAACCAGCCCTGCATGGCGTCGGCCAGGATCTTCGATTCCAGGGTGCGCGCAGCGGTGCGGCCGAGGGTTGAGAACAGCGCGTCGACCGGCAGGTCGAGCGTCTTCAGCGTCATGCCCACCAGCTCCTTCGCCTGTTCGTTGCCGCTGGCGTAGAGCATCAGCACGCGGGCCAGCGGACCGACTTCCATGGATCGGCCCTGCCAGCGCGGCGATTTCATCCAGGAGTATTTCTGCTCGACATCGAGATGCTGGTAAGGCGGCTTCGGCCCGGTGTAGTTGAGTTCGGTTTCGCCCTTGAACGGGTGCAGGCCATGTTCGTCGCCCTGGCTGTACTTGTACCAGGAGTGGCTGACGAATTCCTGGATTTCGCTGTCGGCGTCGAGGTTGATGGGATGGATGGTCGACAGGTCGCGGCCGAGGATGACGCCGCGCGGGATGAGGTAGGAATCAGTATCCCAGAAGCCTTTCGCGGGCAGGTCGCCGAACGACAGGAAGTTGCCCAGGCCTTCGCCGCGCCCGGCCCAGTCCTTGTAGAAGCCGGCAATCGCCAGGGTGTCCGGCACATACACCTGATCGACGAATTCGCGCATTCGGGTAATGACGTTCTGCACCGTCTGCAGGCCCACCATGTTGAGCGCGGTGGTCGCCTGGCCGCCGCCGCGGGTGTGCACCGAAATCGCCGAGGGCACGCCGCCCACGACGAAGTTGGGGTGCGGGTTCTTGCCGCCGAAAATGGCGTGCAGCTTGACCACGTCGCGTTGCCAGGCCAGCGCATCGAGATAGTGCGCCAGCGCCATCAGGTTGGCTTCCGGCGGCAGCTTGTAGGCGGGATGGCCCCAGTAGGCGTTGGCGAAAACCCCGAGCTGGCCCTGCTCGACGAAGGTCTTCACCTTCTTTTGCACGTCGGCGAAGTAGCCGGGCGAGGATCGGGGATAACCGGACAGGCTTTGCGCTAGCGTCGAGGTGGCCTTGGGGTCGGCCTTCAGCGCCGACACCACGTCGACCCAGTCGAGCGCATGCAGGTGATAGAAGTGCATCACGTGGTCGTGCACATACTGCGCCGCGATCATCAGGTTGCGGATCAATTCGGCGTTCACCGGAATGCTGTAGCCGGGGATGGCGCGATGCAGCGCGTCCTCCACCGAGCGCACCGAGGCGATGCCGTGCACCAGGGTGCAGACGCCGCAGATGCGCTGGGCGAAGGCCCAGGCGTCGCGCGGGTCGCGCCCGCGCAGGATGATCTCGATGCCGCGCACCATGGTGCCAGCGGAATACGCCTGGGTGATCCTGCCGTCGGCGTCGGTTTCCGCCTCGATGCGCAGGTGGCCCTCGATGCGGGTGATGGGGTCGACGACAATGCGTTGTGCGGTGGCCATGCGTTCAGTCCTCCAGGTGCTCTGCCAGCAGTTCGGTCAGGCCGATCAGTTTGGTATTCATCTCGTAATGGTCGAGCGCCTCTTCCATGGTGATGCGGCAGTTGGCGCAGAAGGTCACCACAGTGCCGACGCCCGCCGCCTCGATCTGGCGCTTCTTGACGCCGAACGCCCTGGCGCGCAGCGCTTCCGCTTCTTCGGTGTGGATCGCCGACGCCCCGCCGCCGCCGCCGCAGCACCAGTTCCATTTCTGCTGGTCGGCGATCGGGATGTAGTTCTCAGCCACCTGCCGGATCAGCGCGTCGGGCGCCTGCAGCACGCCGCCGCGGCGCACGATCTGGCACGGGTCATGCAGGATGAGCGGATCCTTGAACGTGTCCTTCATCTTCAGCAAGCCCTCCTGGCGCAGCTGGTCGAGCAGCTCCAGCACGTGCACGACCTTGAAGCCGTAGGGGCGGCCGATCAGGTTGGGGCCTTCCCAGCGGATCGCCATGTAGGCGTGGCCGCACTCGGGCGACAGCACGTATTTCACCTTCAGCCGCTCGGCGGCATCAACGATGCGCGAGACGATCACCCTGGCGATGTCGGACGCGCCGATCTGGATGCCGGCGTTGGTCGCCTCGAAGGCATCGGACGCGAGGGTGAAGCTGATCCCCGCCTTGTGGAAGACCTTGGCCAGTGCCTCGATGTACTCGGGATAGTTGACGATCTCCATCGACGACAGCAGCACCAGGTAGTCGGCCCCCTCCTTGTCCACCGGGATCGTCAGGCCGGTGTTCTCTTCGGCGTGCTTCAGCACATTGGCGACGGCCGGCCATTTCAGGCCCATCGGCCCGCCGATTTCCACCGTGCGCCGGGTGGCACTGCGGATGCCGTCGGGCACATGGCCGGACACTGCCATGCCCTCGCGGAACTTGCGGATCATGTAGACGATGTCGTTGCCCACCGGGCAGACCAGCGAACAGCGCCCGCACATCGTGCAGCTGTCGTAGACCAGTTCCTGCCATTGTTCGAGTTCGTCGTCGGTGATCGGCTTGGACAGCCCCACCATTTTCATCAGACGTCCGAGCAGCGTGTATTCCTGCTCGTAGACGCGGCGCAGCGGCTCCACCTTGTGGATCGGCGTGTATTTGGGATCGCCGGTCTCGGTGTAGAACAGGCAGGCCTCGGCGCACAGGCCGCAATGCACGCAGCTTTCGAAATAGCTGGCGATGGGCGCGTCGATGACTTCCTTGAGGGTTTGCGTGACTTTGTTCAGCGAGGCGCTCATACCGGCACCCCCTTGCGCGCATTCGCACTGCCGTTGTACCAGCGCGAGCCGAACAGCGTGAAGGCATGGAACAGTTTGGTGAAGGGCAGCACGATGAGCAGGATTTCCGCGGAGAGGATGTGCAGCGCCAGCATCGTGGTGTAGGGCAGCAGCAGATGCTGCACCGCCAGCCAGCCGGTCAGCACCGGCAGGAAGGTCACCGTCCAGGTGAACCAGTCCTCGAAGGTGGAAAGGAAACGCTTGGCCGGCTTGGTGATGCGGTCGAACAGCATCACCAGCATTGCCGCCATCGTCACCACCGCTACCAGGTCGATGAGCTGCGCAGGCAGCGCAGGCCACGACAGGCCGGTAAGGTTGGAGATCAGCAGGATGTGCGGCGCACCGAGGAATACTATGATGGCCAGCCCGATGTGGAAGGTGTAGCCGCCGATGTAGCTCACCGGCGAACGCTTCAGCATGCCCGGCGGCGCCAGCGAGCGGCGGAACACGGTATGCAGGCCGGAAGCGCCGGCGGCGCGGCGCGGCGCGGCGAGGTCCTTCTTGCGGCCCAATGTATAGATCTCGATCAGCCGCCACAGCACGCCCAGCACAAAAATGCCCACGGCGATGTCGAGCCCCGGACCGCGCGCCCAGGTCAGCAGTTGCAGTTCGTTCATTTGGGAACCTCCAGATCGTCCAGCGTGACCGGTTCATGCGTCTTCTTGGCGGTGCTTTTTTTGGCACGGTTGGCGAAGCCCCCCGCCACCCCTGCACCCGCGCCTACCATCGCAGCGGCTGCGGTGAACCCGAGCGGATCGGCCGGCACCGACAGCGCCTTGTAGAAGCCGCCGGCGTCCCAGAAGTCCGGCTCGGAGCAGCCCAGGCAGCCGTGCCCGGATTCCACCGGCCACGAGGTGCCGCCGTTCCACTTCACCGTGGCGCAGGCGTTGTAGGTCACCGGTCCCTTGCAGCCCAGCTCGAACAGGCACCAGCCGCGGCGCGCGCCCTCGTCGTCGAAGGTCTTGGCGAACTTGCCCTGGTCGTAGAACGGGCGGCGGTAGCAGCGGTCGTGGATGGTTTCGCCGAAGAAGGCCTTGGGCCGACCCTTGTCGTCGAGTTCCGGCAGGCTGCCGAAGGTGAGGTAGTGCGCCAGCACGCCGGTCATGACTACCGGGATCGGCGGGCAGCCCGGGATGTTGACGATGGGCTTGTCCTTGACGATGTCGGATACCGACACCGCGCCGGTCGGGTTCGGGTTGGCCTTCGGGATGCCGCCGTAGGCGGCGCAGGTACCGACCGCGATGACGGCGGCCGCGCCGGCCGCTGCCTCCTGCAGCAGATCGACATTGGAGCGGCCGCCGATGCAGGAATAGGCGCCGTCCACCCCCAGCGGAATCGAGCCGTCGACAATCAGCAGATACTTGCCCGCATTGTCCCGCATCGCGGTGTGCCGGGCTTCCTCGGCCTGGTGGCCGGCCGCGGCCATCAGCGTCTCCTGATAGTCGAGCGAGATCATGTCGAAGATCATGCCTTCCAGCGTCGGCGAGTGCGAGCGCGTGAACGACTCGGTGCAGCCGGTGCATTCCTGGAACGGCAGCCAGATCACCGACGGCCGCCGCGCCGCGGCCATCGCCTCGGCCATGGCACGCCCGGCCGCGGGCGGCAGCGCCATCATCGAGGCCAGCGTGGCGCAATACTTGAGAAAAGTGCGGCGGCTGACGCCCTGCCGCGCGAGTGTATCGATCAACGGACCCTGCATGATGCTTGCCTCCCGACGTTAAACACCACTGCCTCGAAAACCCGGCACTTAACCAGGCTTATGAAAACGCTTAATTATTCGGCCTGTCATTGCGAGGCGCATAGGGAGACGGCAATCCAGGCTGCTTGATCCATGCGCTGGATTGCCGCGCGAGTTTATGCCCTCTGGGTGCTCGCAATGACGAATTCAATCTGCGTCGCCCTGATGGTCGGAAATCATGAACGCAAGGGTTTCCAGACCGATCGCCACATCCTCGGGATGGGCCTTCACCAGTTCGGGCACGAACGCCACCTCGATGAACTGCGAGGTGACCGCGCCCTGCTCGTTGCGATGCGTCACCCACCAGACGCCGGGGCAGGCGGTCTCGTCCAGGGTCGATTCGCCGCCGGCCTGCAGGGTGACGGCAATCTCGCCGGCGCCGAGTTTTTCCTGCAGCCAGTCGAGGTCGGCCGACGTCAGCGGCAAGGCGGACAGGTCGATGGCGGAAGGTTCGCCGGATTCGAGCAGGCGGCGCACCTGTTCGGCCACTTCGCGCAGCAACGGCGGCGCATTGCCGGAGAGGCCGGGTTCGCCCGGCGGCTGATTGGCAACATGGATGGGAATGACGTCAAGCGTCATGCTGCCATTCCCGGATCAGTCCGCGGATTGCCGCGCAGGCGGGGGGAATGGCGGCGGCGACGGCCGGCGTGGGCAATTCGCCCCAGTCGACGACGTCGGGCCGGATCGCCAGCATCGCGCGCTTTTCCGGCCAGTGGCCGGTCAGCATGGCAATGGCGCGCAGATCGGTCAGCCCCACTTCGTGCACCGTGGACTTGCGATTGCCCATCAGGAATGCGTCCATCTCCTCCCCTTTCAGCAATGCCCACTCACCCGGCTTCGTCTTGATATTGGCGGCATCGACGACGATCAGCGCATCGGCGTCCTCGATCGGTCCCGCCAGGGTGAACGACAGCGTGCCGCCGTCGAGTAGGGTCACATCGGGCCAATTCGCCAGCTCGGGTTCGAGCGCCTGCAGCACGTGAATGCCGATGCCTTCGTCGGTGAGCAGGGTGTTGCCGATGCCGAGCACGAGCGTTTTCATTGCATCAATCTAGCAGCCTGCTATTCGAATAACAACCAAGCAAATCGCTCAAGCATCTGATTATTCAAAATTATTTTTGCAACATTCCAGATCGGACGCCGCGTCGGCAAATCACATATACTGATTCGAGTGTAGGTTCTGATTGCCGCCCATGTGCCTTGCCATCCCCATGCAGATCGAATCGATCGAAGGCTTCACCGCCCGCTGCCAGGCCAAGGGCGTGTGGCGTGACGTCAGCCTGTTCATGATGCAGGACGAGCCACCCGCGGTCGGTGACTTCGTCATGGTGCACGTCGGCTATGCCATCCAGAAAATTGCCGAAGCCGAGGCCCGCACCACCTGGGAATTGCTCGACCAGATCCTGGAGGAAAGCGGTGCATGAGCTGGCTGTCGCCCAGGCGCTGGTCGAACAGGTGGACGCCGTGATCGATCAGCATCATGCGAGCAGTGCCACCGCCATCCGCGTGCGTATCGGCCCGCTCGCCGGCGTGGTGCCCGAACTGCTGGCCACGGCTTTTCTGCTGGCAGCCGCCGGCAGCCGGATGGAACGCGCCCAACTCGAATTCACCCACGCACCGATTCAGGTGCGCTGCCGGACCTGCGGCGCCGAGACCGAAGCCGCGATGAACCGCCTGACCTGCGGCGCCTGCGGCGACTGGCATACCCAGATCCTCACCGGCGACGAACTGCTGCTGGAAAGCGTCGAACTCGAAACCACCCCTACCTTGGCCCCGTAAAGACATGTGTGATACCTGCGGCTGCAACCTTACTCCCGGCAACCAACACCTCGCGTTCAAGCCCGTCGCCAAGGGTGCGACCGCGGTGTCCGTCCTCAAAGGCCTGCTGGCGAAAAACGACGATCAGGCTGCGCACAACCGCGCGCACTTCGACCGCCGCGGCATCCTCGCGATCAACCTGATGTCCTCGCCCGGA
>JAGXGM010000064.1 GCA_024636675.1 Hydrogenophilales bacterium
ACTCGCCAGCTGCCCGGTGCTGCGGATGGCTGCTTCCTGGCGTGCCGCAACAATCGCGCGCGCAATCGATTTAGCAAACCGCTCTTCCCCGTAGGTGCGGATGACTTCACTGATCTCTCCCTCTTCCGCCGTCGCCAGCCAATCCGCCGCCGACAGTCCGCTTCCCGGATCCATGCGCATGTCGAGCGGCGCATCGAAGCGGAAGCTGAATCCGCGCGTCGCGTCGTCGAGCTGCGGCGACGACACCCCGATATCCAGCAAAATTCCATCCACCTGCATCACACCCATGCCGTCGAGCACCGCACCCAGCTTCGAAAACGGGCTTTGGACCAGCGTCAGCCGGCTATCCTTCACGGCGACGCCAGCACGGATGGCGTCGGGATCGCGATCCATCGCAACCAGCCGGCCGGCCGGGCCCAGTTGCGCCAGGATCAGCCGGCTGTGGCCGCCACGCCCGAAGGTGGCATCGACGTAGACGCCGTCGGGCCTGATTGCCAGTGCCGCCACCGCCTCCTGTGCCAGCACCGGCACATGGGCGGTCTCCATCACAACGTAAAGCCTTCCAGTTCGGGCGGCAGCGCATCGTCGCTGAACGTCAGCGCCTGGGCCACCTGCGCTTCCCATCGCGCCTCGTTCCACAACTCCACCTTGCTGCCCTGCCCCACCATCACCACGCTTTTATCCAGCTCGGCGAACTTGCGCAGCATCGGCGGCAGCAGCACGCGGCCGGCGCTGTCCATGTCCATGTCGTGCGCATAGCCGACGAGCAATTGCTTGAGGCTGCGGGTGCGGGAATTGAAGTCGGACAGGCCGTTGAGTTTTTTCTCGATCGGTTCCCATTCGGGCAAGGGATAGAGCAGCAGGCACTGGCTGGGGTCGGCGGTGATCACCACGCGCCCGCCACCATTGACCAGGAGGGCGTCGCGATAGCGCGCCGGCACCACGAGCCGGCTCTTGCTGTCCAGATTGACAGTTGCGACCCCCCGAAACATGCGCTCCCCCCAATTTATTGAATGTCAATTCAGCCGTATCCGGCTGCGTTTGGCTGGGCGCATTCTCCCACACACTCCCACCAATCACCACCTGCACCCACTATAGGGGATAGTTTTGTGGGGGTCAAGCAGACAGACGCAAAAAAACCCCTATGCCTCAAGGACTTAGGGGTGGTTTTTGGTTGTGGATAAGTTTCTGGAAAAACCTGAGCTTAGCAGCTAATTCTGCTTATTTTTTTAGATAAAAGCGCTAAGTATTTGAATTACATAAAAAGTGGAAAAGTCGGTCGATAAGCCGGGTTCTGTCGTGGACAACCATTCCTCTAGGCCGGTCATTGCTGACCGGCTCCAGCCACCTACCCGCAGACTCAGCGAGCCGCTTCATCGCCTGCCTATTTGGTGTTGCTCCGGATGGAGGTTACCGCGTTTCACCGTAACTAAATACGCTCGTCTCTGTGGCCCTATTCCTCGCCTCGCGGCGTCCGGCCGTTAGCCGGCATCCTGCTCTGTGGAGCCCGGACTTTCCTCTCCCACTTGCGTGGCAGCGGTTGTCTGACCGGCTTTCCCGCTCCAATTATAAAGCCTTTACACGACTGCAACAGCCGATCTGCCGGCTTCCACTACGGCAGACCATTCCAGTCTGCCGTTTTTACATCAAGCCACGCGCCAGCGGATGGCCTCGCCCGCACGTAGCGGCACCAGCATTTCGTCGCCGAGCTTGAGGCTGGCCGGGGCATTCCAGCTTTCGCGCTTGAGCGTAATGGTGTCGGTGTGGCGCGGCAGGCCGTAGAAATCAGCACCGTGGAAGCTGGCGAAGGCTTCAAGTTTATCGAGCGCGCCAGCATCTTCGAACGCTTCGGCATACAACTCGATGGCGGCATGCGCGGAATAGATACCGGCGCAGCCGCAGGCGGTTTCCTTGGCGCCCTGCGCATGCGGCGCGGAATCGGTGCCGAGGAAAAATTTGGGATTGCCTGAAATGGCCGCGGCCACCAGTGCCTGCCGGTGCTGTTCGCGCTTCAATACCGGCAGGCAGTACATATGCGGGCGGATGCCGCCTTTGAACATGGCATTGCGGTTGTATAGCAGGTGATGCACGGTGACGGTCGCGGCGACGTTGTCCGGCGCGGCCGCAACGAACTCGGCTGCCTGGCGCGTGGTGATGTGCTCCAGCACGATTTTGAGCCGGGGGAAATCGCGCAGCAGCGGAATCAGGTGGCGCTCGATGAACACCGCTTCGCGGTCGAACACGTCGACCTCGGGATCGACCACTTCGCCGTGCAGCAAGAGCGGCATGCCGACTTCCTCCATCGCCGCGATCGCCGGGTAAGCCTTGGTAAGCTCGGTAACACCGGAGTCGGAATTCGTGGTCGCTCCCGCCGGGTAATACTTAACTGCGTGCACGAAGCTGCTTGTCCGCGCGTTGCGGATTTCGTCGGGCCGGGTGTTGTCGGTGAGATAGAGCGTCATCAGCGGCTCGAACGCGGTGCCGGCGGCGGCGGCCAGCAGACGCTCGCGATACGCAGCAGCGTCGGCCACGCTCACCACCGGCGGCCGGAGGTTGGGCATGGCGATCGCACGACCGAACACGCGCGCGGTGTCGGGCAGCACGCTTTGCATGGTGGCGCCATCGCGGAAGTGGATGTGCCAGTCGTCGGGGCGGGTGATCGTCAGGGTATCGGTCATACGTTGGCCTGCGGTTTCAGTGCGAGGGTCATTTTATAAAGTTCAGCCTTGCTGCGGCCGGTGATCCTGGCCGCCAGCTTGGACGCCAGGGTCGGCGGCAACTCGCCCAGCAGCACGTCAAGCACGCGCATCGCTTCCGCATCGACCATCGCTGCCGCCGCCGCCGGCGGATGCACGATGACGACGAACTCGCCGCGCACGTGGTTGGGGTCGGCGGCGAGCCAGGCCGGGGCGTCGGCGAGCGGCAGGGTGACGATGGATTCGAAGCGCTTGGTGAGTTCGCGCGCCAGCGTCACCGGTCGCGCACCGTCCAGCACCGCCGCCATGTCGGCCAGCGTCTCCTCGATGCGGTGCGGCGCCTCGTAAAATACCAGCGCCACCGGCAGCGCCGACAGGGTTTGCAGCTGCGCACAGCGCGCGCCGGACTTGGGCGGCAGAAAGCCATGGAACAGCCACTGCCCGGATTCGATGCCCGCGGCCGACAGCGCCGCGGTTACCGCCGCGACGCCGGGAATCGGCACCACCGTCTGGCCCGCCGCGCGCACCGCCGCCACCAGCCGCGCGCCGGGGTCGGATACCGCCGGCGTGCCGGCGTCCGATACGTAGGCCACCGCTTCGCCGGCGGCAATCCACTCAACCACCTTGTTGGCGGCTTCACGTTCGTTGTGCTCGCGGATGGATGTCAGCGGCTTCTTGATATCGAAATGCGCCAGCAGCTGGCCCGACACGCGGGTGTCTTCCGCCGCCACGCGATCCACGCTTTTCAGCGTGTCGAGCGCGCGCAGCGTGATGTCGCCGAGGTTGCCGATCGGCGTGGCGACGACATAGAGCGCAGGCGGCAGGCGGGTATGATGCGTCGATTCATTCATGAGCCGTCATTGTCGCAGATGTTCAACCTTGGGCAATCCGCCGAAGCGCGTGCCGAGGCGTTCCTGAAAACGCACGGTCTGACGCTGCTCACGCGCAACTGGCGCTGCCGCTTCGGCGAGATCGATCTCATCATGCATGACGGTTCCACCCTGGTGTTCGTCGAGGTGCGGCTGCGCAGCCGCAGCGACTTCGGCGGTGCCGCCGCCAGCGTGACGCCCGCCAAGCAGAAGAAGCTGCTGGCCGCCGCGCGCCAGTATCTGACCACGCTGAAGACGCTGCCGCCGTGCCGTTTCGACGTGGTCGCGCTCACCGGCACGGCGCCGCCGGACTGGATCAGGAACGCGTTCGACGATATGGGATAATTCAAGCCCGAATGTTTCATGAATTGACGCGCGCCCTCGCTGATCAGCGGAGTCGTTGCGCTTTAGCGCTTACGAATCCGGCGTACCCCTTGCGGGTGCTTTTGTCTCGCATGACAATTTTGCTCAGTCGGGCGTATGAATAACTACGCCGCTCCTTCACAAAATTCCCATGCAAAACAAAATCCTGCGCGATTATGAGCATAGCTCGGTATCCTTAGGGCATCACGCGAATTCATGAAACACCCGAGCCAACCATGCCCCTACACGACAGAATTCTCGGCCATTTCCAGGCCTCGGCGCAGGCCAAGCTCGATGCTGCCGAGGCCCTTGCCCCGGCGATTGAACAGGCTGCCCGCCACATGGTGCACTGCCTGACCCAGGGCGGCAAAATCCTCGCCTGCGGCAACGGCGGCTCGGCCGCGATCGCGCAGCATTTTGCCTCGAAAATGATCAACCGTTTTGAGCAGGAACGCCCGGGGCTGGCAGCGATTGCGCTGACCACCGACACGTCGACGCTGACTTCGGTCGCCAACGACTCGGCCTATGAGCAGGTATTTGCGCGCCAGGTGAAGGCGCTGGGCCAACCGGGCGACCTGCTGCTGGCGATTTCCTGCAGTGGCAACTCGTCCAGCGTGTTGCAGGCGGTGGCCGCGGCCCACACGCGCAGCATGCCGGTGATCGTACTAACCGGACGCCAGGGCGGCAGCCTGGCGGAACAAATGCAGCATGACGGCGTCTTCCTGTGCGTGCCGGCCGAATCCACGGCGCGCATTCAGGAAATCCATCTGCTGGTCATCCATTGCCTGTGCGATGCGGTGGACAGCGTCTTATTAGGAGTCGAGGAATGAACAAACTGATCCCAATCGCGCTGGTGGCTGTGGCGCTGTCTCAATTGCACGGATGTGCGGCCGTAGCCGTTGGCGGTGCGGCGGTCGGAACCTCCGTCGCGCTCGACCGCCGCACCGCCGGCGTGTATGTCGGCGACCAGGAAATCGAATTGCGCGCGACGAACCGCCTGCGCGAAACCTTTCCGAACCGGACCGGCAACATCTCCGTCACCAGCTTCAACCGCCAGGTGCTGCTCACCGGCCAGGTGCCGGAGGAAGCCATCCGTGTGCGCGCCGCCGAAGTCGTCAAGGGCGTTCCAGAAGTGCGCACGGTATTCAACGAACTCAGCATTTCCGGCGTCACCTCGCTGACCTCCAGAACCAACGACACCGCCATCACCGGCAGCGTCAAGACCCGCCTGCTGCGCAACGAGCAGGTGCCCGGCACCAAAATCAAGGTGGTGACCGAATCCGGCGTGGTCTATCTGATGGGGCTGGTGACGCGGGCCGAGGCCGATGTCGCCACCGAAATCGCACGCACCACGTCAGGCGTGACCAAGGTCGTCACCCTGTTCGAAACCATCGACTGATGCCACGCCCCGCCCGCCCAGCGCCCCGGCTCTTGATCGGCCGCCCATGATCTACCGCGACCTGCGCGATTTCATCGCACAACTCGAAAAAATGGGCGAGCTCAAACGCATCGCCGTCGAAGTCGACCCCAAACTGGAGATGACCGAAATCGCCGACCGCGTGCTGCGCGCCGGCGGCCCGGCGCTGCTGTTCGAGAATCCAAAGGGCAGCACCATACCGGTGCTGGCCAACCTGTTCGGCACCGTCAGGCGGGTGGCGCTGGGCATGGGCGAAGACGACCCGAGCCGGCTGCGCGAGGTCGGCAAGCTCCTGGCCTACCTGAAAGAGCCCGAGCCGCCGAAGGGCCTGCGCGACGCCTGGGACAAGTGGCCGGTGTTGAAACAGGTGTTGAACATGGCGCCGAAGGAAACCCGAAACGCGCCCTGCCAGGAAATCGTGTGGGAAGGTGCGGACGTGGATCTGTCGCGGCTGCCGATCCAGCATTGCTGGCCGGGCGACGTGGCGCCGCTGATCACCTGGGGGCTGACGGTCACCCGCGGTCCGCACAAGACCCGGCAGAACCTCGGCATCTACCGCCAGCAGGTGCTCGCACCCAACAAGCTCATCATGCGCTGGCTGGCGCATCGCGGCGGCGCGCTGGATTTCCGCGAGCACACGCTCGCGCATCCGGGCGAGCCCTTTCCGGTCGCCGTCGCGCTCGGCGCCGACCCGGCGACCATCCTCGGAGCGGTCACCCCGGTGCCGGATTCGCTGTCGGAATACCAGTTTGCCGGTCTCTTGCGCGGCGCCAAGACCGAAGTGGTGAAGTGCCTCGGCAACGACCTGCAGGTGCCGGCGTCCGCCGAGATCGTGCTCGAAGGCGTGATCCATCCGGGCGAAACGGCGCTCGAAGGTCCGTACGGCGACCACACCGGCTACTACAACGAGCAGGAAACCTTTCCGGTATTCACCGTCCTTCGCATCACCATGCGGCGCGACCCGATCTATCACAGCACCTACACCGGCAAGCCGCCGGACGAGCCGGCGATCCTCGGCGTGGCGCTGAACGAGGTGTTCGTGCCGCTCTTGCAAAAGCAGTTTCCCGAGATCACCGACTTCTACCTGCCGCCCGAAGGCTGTTCCTACCGCATGGCGGTGGTCTCCATGAAGAAGGCCTACCCCGGCCACGCCAAGCGGGTGATGTTCGGCGTATGGAGCTTCCTGCGCCAGTTCATGTACACCAAGTTCATTATCGTCACCGACGATGACGTCGACGTGCGCGACTGGAAGGAAGTCATGTGGGCGCTCACCACCCGCGTTGATCCGGCGCGCGACACCCTGCTGGTAGAGAACACGCCGATCGACTATCTCGACTTTGCCAGCCCGGTATCGGGTCTTGGCAGCAAGATTGGCATCGATGCCACCAACAAGTGGCCCGGTGAAACGAATCGTGAGTGGGGCGCGCCGATCGTGATGGACGCGGCGGTGAAAACGCGCGTCGATGCATTGTGGAACGACCTGGGTCTCTAGTTTGACCACCACCGACATTTTTCTCGGGCGTCAGCCGATCCTCGACCGCGACCAGCGAATCGTCGCCTACGAGCTGCTGTTCCGTTCCGCCAACACCGCCAGCGCGGTCGTCACCGATGACATGCAGGCGACCGCCAGCGTGATCCATCACGCGTTCAGCGAGATGGGCGTGCAGGCCGTTCTGGGCGAGCAATTGGGATTCATCAACGTCAGCGCCGACATGCTGCTGTCGGACCTGGTGGAATTTTTGCCCAAATCGCAGGTGGTGCTGGAACTGCTCGAAACCATCATCGTCACCGAAGAAGTGGTCGAACGTTGCCGCGCGCTCAAGCAGGAAGGCTTCATGCTGGCACTGGACGACTTTGTATTCGCCGACAGCCATCGCCCGCTGCTGGCGCTGGTCGACATCGTCAAGGTGGATTTGTTGCTGCACACCCAGGATGAACTGCGGGTGGCGGTCAGCCAGTTGAAGCAGTGGCCGGTGAAATTGCTGGCCGAAAAGGTCGACAGTGCCGAGCAGGCCGCCTATTGCCATGCGCTCGGTTTCGACCTGTTCCAGGGCTATTATTTCGCGCGCCCCACGGTGCTTTCCGCCAAGCGTGCCGATCCCGCCCTGATGGCGCTCACCCAGTTGCTGGGGCTGGTGCTGCGCGACGCCGGCACACAGCAGATCGAACAGGTATTCAAACAGCACCCCAGCCTGACTTTCAATCTGATGCGTCTGGTGAACTCGGTGGCCAGCGGTGTCCGGCGCAACATTTCCTCGGTCGCGCAGGCGATCATGGTTCTGGGTCGCAAGCAGCTGCAGCGCTGGCTGCAGCTGCTTATGTTCACCCTGCAAGCGGGCGCACCGTATCCAAGCCCTTTGCTGTTGCTGGCCGCCACGCGTGGCAGGATGATGGAACTGCTGGCCGGGAAACAGCAGCGCAGCGCCGATTTCTGCGACGAGGCGTTCATGGGGGGGATTCTGTCGCTGATCGACAGCCTCATAGACAAGCCGCTGGCCGACATCGTCGGCGAGTTGGGCCTGAGCGAACGCCTGAGCGCCGCGCTGCTGCAACGGGAAGGCGAAATGGGCACCTTGCTGCAGCTGGTCGAAAGCGTCGAGCATTCCGACTTCGACCACACGCTTTCCCTGCTGGCGCAATGCAGTGGCCTGTCGCTGCCGGATCTGACCCTGGCGGAAATCGAGGCCATGTCCTGGGCCAACCAGATTGCCGAAGCGACTGCATGATTCCCCCGGGTCCGGCAGGCAAGCGCCCAGAGGCAGCGCCTGCCTCCATCCCCAAACGCCCAGGCCCTCGGCTATGACGTGCGCTAGCGTCCGGGATCAGCCTGGCGCCCGTCAGCCGGAAGCTGCGCTCACCGCGTGGCCGCCCAAGCGCGACTGACGGCGCGGGTGCCAGGTGCCGTCGGCGTCCTGCGCCAGCCACCTCGTCCGGTCGGGTACCTTATCGAATGTCATCGTCATCCCCGCACCGACGGCAGCCAAGGATGCTGAAGTAGCGCAGATACAGCCACAGCGCAACCGGCAACAGCGACAGCCGGATCCACTCCGATACCGTCTCCGGCCATTGCTGCGCCTCCCAGGCCGCCACCGCCACCGGCAATGCCTGGAACAGCGCCAGCAGCACCAGAAACAGGCCCATCACACGGCAGCCGGGATTCATCGCCCCTCCGCTGCAGGCGCTTGTGCCCTGAAGGGCTGAAGCCCGTGTGGAGTCGTATGCGCCCACTCCAGCAGGGCGCGCTGCGCTGCCTCGCTGCGGCGCGCGTTGGCGTGGTAAATCAGCATGACGAGGCTGACGCGCTGGCCGTTCACGGTGTAGACATAGCCGGCCAGTGCGCTGACGTCGCGCAGGGAGCCGGTCTTGAGGTGCGCGCTGCCGCTGACCGCACTGCCGTTGAAGCGGCGCTTCAGGGTGCCGTCGCGGGCGACGATCGGCAGTGCCGACTCGAACTCGGCGAACAGCGGGCTGTTGTAGGCAGCCCGCAGCAACTGGTTCAGCGCGTCCGCGCTGATGCGCTCGATGCGCGACAGCCCGGTGCCGTTTTCCAGGACCAGCTTGCGGGTCGGCACGCCGCGCCGGGCCAGTATCTCGCGCACCGCACGCGCGCCTTTTTCAAGCGTCGCCGGCGCGCCGTATCTTTCCGCGCCCAGCGTCAGGAACAGGTTGCGCGTCATCAGGTTGTTGGAATGCTTGTTGAGACGGGTGAGCGCATCGGTCAGCGGTTCCGAGGCGAATTTCAGCAGCGGCTCGGTGGCGGGCGCCATTCCCGGCAGCGTCGCGCCGGTCAGCGTGCCGCCCGACTCCGCCCACAGCCCGCGAAAAATGAAATCGAAGGTCGCGGCCGGCTCGAACAGGTTCAGCGTCCAGGCCTGCTCGCCGCAACCGCGCGCGTAGCGCCCGCTCACCACCAGTTCGAGGCGCTCGGAGTCTGGAATGGAGGGTGTGAGCGCATCCCTCCAGCCATTGCATGCTGCACTGTCGGTCAGCACCAGACGCGAGGTCAGCGTCACGCCGGGCAGCGCGATATCCGGCACGATCAGGACCTGCTCCCCCTCCGGCTTCAGGCGCAGCGTCGTCGCATTGAAGTTGGCCACCAGCGCCCCCGGCGCGGCGTTGTACAGGGCAAACGGCTCGCCGTCGAAAGCACCCGGGTCGATCGGCGGCAATTCGAAATGGCTGAGATCGAGCACCAGATTGCCGTCGATGTGGCGCACCCCGCGCGCGCGCAGCGCGCGCTGCAGCAGCCACACCCGCTCCAGCGCCAGGGTGGGGTCGCCATGGCCCTTGATGACGAGGTCGCCTTTCAGCACGCCGTCCGCGATCGGGCCATTCGCCCAGACATCGGTCGTCCAATGGTAGGCGGGGCCCAGCTGATCGAGCGCCGCAAAGCTGGTGACCAGCTTCATCACCGAGGCCGGATTCAGCGCCGCCCCGGCATTGTGGCTGAGCACCGGCGCCACCGCGTCCAGCGGCTGCACCACCACCGCCACATGGTCGAGCGGAATGCCGGCCTGTTTCAGCGCAGCGGTGAAGGCCGCGGGAAGCCCGCTGGCATCGACAGAAACGGCCAGGCCTGCAAGCAGCAGGCCGGCGAGAAAATGGCAGGCGATTCGGAAAGACCTCATCGCGTCATTATGCCGAATTCCGCTGCGCGGGTTTCGCGCAGCCCGCGCACGCGCCGATTACAGGGACTGCCTGATGGCCAGCACGGCCTGATTGCGCAGCGATTTGAGCAGCGAAAGCTCTTTCTCGGGGATCGTGATGTCGTCGGGCTGCGGACGGTCGGCATAGATCAGGCCGATCGGCTTGCCCTTGACGATGATCGGGAACAGCACGAAGGTGCGCGCCGGAACCTGCTGCCGGTACCACGCCGGAATCCGCGTCGCGATTTTCGGATCGTCGATGTTGGTGATGAGGATGTCGGCATTGTTCTGCAGCGCGACGAGGAACACGTCCGGCTGCGCCGCCAGCGGGAAATCAAAGGCCTTGATCAGGCTCTGCACCTCGTCGCCGAAACCGAATTTGCCGCACATCGTGTTGTGACGGCCATCCTTGATGCACAGCACCACATGGGCGAAGCCCATGCCGGTGTACATGGCTTCGAGGATCATGCGCAAAATATCGTTGACCGACATGTTGTCGTCGATCAGCGAGTTGCTCACGTCCTGCAGCCCCGCAGTGAGGACGGATTGGACCGCCTCGGTGGTGCGCGGTGCCTGGCCGCCGGTTTCGTCGGGTGCCGCATCGAGGATGGCAGCGTGTTCGTGCAGCGCGGCCGATTCCAGCAGGGTCGGGGCATCGGGTGGCGTCCCCGCCAATGCGTCCGCGGCTGACGGGGTGGCCGCAGGCGCCGCGCCCGGCGCCGCGGCCATGCCGGCCCATTTCGACGCCTCCTGCGCAAAGGCGCTTTGCCGCAGATTCACATTCACTGCCATGGCGAACGGTGCGATGTCCCGCATCGACTGCTCCATCAGGCCGGCGATCTGCTCTACCGTCACCGGCACACTGTCGCTGTAACGCGCCGTGAGCGCGGCCAGCGCCTTGCCGCGGTCCGCGTCCGGGGTGCTGAGCACGATGCCGCACAACTCGTTGGAAAACCCCGCCAGCGCGCGCAGCCGTTCGGGATTGCTCGCGCATTTCCTGATTTTTCCCGCCGGCAGTTGCTTCATACTCTGCACCAGCTGATCCGGAAAACCCCAGTTGCGGGCGATGCCCATCCCCAGATTCTCGTACGACAGCCCCAGCACCTGGGTCGACGCCGCGGCATCGCTCAACCCTTCGGTCTCGATCCGCTGCCTGATCGCCTCGGTTTCGGCGGGGAAGTAAAACATGGCCAGCATGCGTCCCAGGTTGTGCAGCATGGCGCCGATGAACGCCTCCTCCACATCCCTCAATTGCGCCTTGCCCGCCATTTCGCGCGCCAGCATTCCGGCGTACAGCACCTTGACGAATTCTTCCTTCAAATGCTGCGCGTGCGCCTTGTTTTCCAGGTTGTCGAACAGGATCAGGCTCAGCGCGATCGACCGCACCGCGTCGAACCCGAGGATGACGACCGCGCGTGAAATGGTACTGATCGAGCCGCCGCCGACCTGGCTGTAGAACGCAACGTTGGCCAGCTTCAACAGTTTGTTGGTCAGCGCGAAGTCCTTGAGGATGTTGTTGGAGAGTTCGTTGACGCCCTCGCGGTCGGAGGAGGCGATGCGGTTGATGTCGCCGATGGCCTCGGACAAGGCGGGGAAATCGCTCTCGGTCCGCATGCGCCGCAGCAGAACGTCCAGCGCCCCCTCCCTGGCCCCGGAGATCGGACTGGGCGGTGCGGGCTCGCTCAAAATCTGCCCGCGTCCAGCCGGATTTTCGCTTCGATGCTTCAACTCAGCCGGGCTGCTCGCCCAGATCCCGCACGTACCAGTCCATCGCCTCCGCCAGGCCCTCGCCGATGCGATGGGTGGGCTGGTACCCCAACCGGGTGCGGGCCTTGGAAATGCCGGCCAGCGAATGGCGCACGTCGCCGGCGCGGAAGTCGCGATAGACCGGCTTGGCGTCGGCCAGGTGGGGATACGTCGGCACCAGCAAGGAACGGATGGCCTCAAACAATTCGTTCAGCGTGGTGCGGTCGCCGACCGCAACGTTGTAGACCTGGTTGGCCGCGTCCGCGTGCGTGCTGGTGGCGGCAAGCAGGTTGGCCTGGATGACGTTGTCGATGTAGCAGAAATCGCGACTGGTTTCGCCGTCGCCGTTGATGTACACCGGCTCGTTGTGGATCATGCTGGCCACCCACTTCGGCACCACGGCGGCGTAGGCGCCGTCGGGATCCTGGCGGCGGCCGAAGATGTTGAAGTAGCGCAGGCCGATCGATTCCATGCCGTAGCAGCGGCCGAACACGTCGGCATACAGCTCGTTCACCAGCTTGGTCACCGCGTAGGGTGACAGCGGCTTGCCGATGACGTCCTCGACCTTGGGCAGGCCGGGGTGGTCGCCGTAAGTGGAACTCGACGCCGCGAAGACGAAGCGTTTCACCCGGGCGTCGCGCGCCGCCACCAGCATGTTGAGGAAGCCGGTGTTGTTGGCGGCATGGGTCGACAGCGGGTCTTCCAGCGAGCGCGGCACCGAGCCGAGCGCGGCCTGGTGCAGCACATAGTCGACGCCCTTGCAGACGGCGTGGCAGGTGATGAGATCGCGAATATCGCCGCGCTTGAAACTGAAGTTTTCCCAGCGCTCGGGGCCGACGCTGGCCTGCACCTGCGCCAGATTTTTCTCGTGGCCGGTGGCGAAGTTGTCGAGGCCGACGACGCGCTGGTCGAGCAGCAGCAGGGCTTCGACCAGGTTGCAGCCGATGAAGCCGGCAGCACCGGTGACGAGCCAGGTTTTGGGCTCTGCGCGAAGCTGCGTTTTCAGCGCGTCGAACGCGGTCATCACAGCCTCCAGAGCATGAAGCCCGCCGCGTTCACCGCGACCGGGTCGTAGGCCGACTTGACGTCGGTGAAGGCGCCGCCCTGTTTCAGTTTGGCGGTGAGTTCACCGAAGGACTTTTCCAGGTACTCCGCATGCGAGACAGCCGCCACGATGGCGTCGCACTCGGGCAGGTCGTCCCATGCAGTCAGCTTGATGCCGTATTCATGCTCGGCTTCCCTCGATTCGCCCAACGGATCGTTCACATGCACGTCACAGCCGAAGGACTGCAGTTCGCGGATGACGTCTACCACCTTGGAATTGCGCAGGTCGGGGCAGTTTTCCTTGAAGGTGAGGCCGAGCACGTTGACCTTGGCGCCCTTCACCTGCACGCCGTTGGCGATCATGTTCTTCACCGTTTCCTGCGCCACGTAGGCGCCCATGCCGTCGTTGATGCGGCGCCCGGCGAGGATGACCTGCGGGTGGTAGCCGAGCATGTCGGCCTTGTGGGTGAGATAGTAGGGGTCGACGCCGATGCAGTGGCCGCCGACCAGACCCGGGCGGAAGGGCAGGAAGTTCCACTTGGTGCCGGCGGCTTTCAGCACTTCCAGCGTGTCGATGCCGAGGCGGTGGAAGATCAGCGAGAGCTCGTTCATCAAGGCGATGTTGAGGTCGCGCTGGGTGTTTTCGATCACCTTGGCGGCTTCGGCCACCTTGATCGAGCTGGCGCGGTGCACGCCGGCGGTGATCACGCTGCCATACAGCTCCGCCACCTTGTCGAGGGTCGCGGCATCGTCGCCCGACACCACTTTCACGATCTTGGTGATGGTGCGTTCCTTGTCGCCGGGATTGACGCGCTCGGGCGAATAGCCCACGTGGAAGTCCTGCAGCCATTTCATCCCCGACTGTTTTTCCAGGATCGGGATGCAGACTTCCTCGGTGGCGCCCGGGTAGACTGTGGATTCGTAAATCACCGTCGCGCCCTTCTTCATGTATTGGCCTACAGTAGTGGAAGAGCCCACCAGCGGCGAGAAATCCGGGATGTGCGCCGCGTCGACCGGCGTCGGCACGGCGACGATGATGAAATCGGCTTTCGCAAGATCGGCGGCGTCGCTGGTGACCGTCAACTGCGTCGCGGCCTTGAGGTCGTCCGCCGAAACCTCGCCGGTCGGGTCGCAAAATCGGCGGTAAGCCTCGATTTTTTCAAGCGAAAGGTCATAACCGATGGTGGTCATTTTTTTACCGAATTCCACCGCCAACGGCAGGCCTACATAGCCCAGCCCGACAACCGCAACAACGCTCATACCTGGATTCCCCTATGAATAAAAAGTCTTTGCTGCCGCCCGGATTGTATCGAATTTGCTCACCCCTGCCCGATCCTGTCCGCCGGCTGACTGTCTGGATGATCAGCAAGCTGCGTACCAGCGGGGTCCTGATCGCCCTGATTGTGGCCACACCCGCCCACGCCGATGTCGCCGACATGCTGGTCCGCATCAAGCCCGGAGTGGTCGGCGTCGGCGTCTTCAACCCAACCGGCAGTCCGCGCGCCAACCTGCAAGGCACCGGGTTTGCCGTGCTGGACGGCACCTACGTCGTGTCGTGTGCGCACATCTTCGCCAGACCGCTGGACAGCGAAAAAAAGGAGACCCACGCCGTCTTCGTCGGCCGTGACCGCCAGATGAACGTGCGCACCGCCACGGTGATCGCCACCGACAGCGCGCGCGATCTGGCGCTGCTCAAGATCAGCGGCGCCCCCCTTCCGCCGCTGTTGCTGGGCAATTCGGACACCGCACGCGAGGGCTGGCAACTCTACTTCACCGGATATCCGATCGGCTCGGTGCTGGGGCTCAATCCGTCCACCCATCGCGCCGGGCTGGCCGCCATCGTTCCCATTTTTACGCCGCTTCCCAGTGCCGCGCGGCTGACCGCGCGCACGCTGAAGCAGGCGAAGGATGCCTATGAGGTATTCGGGCTCGACGCCGTCGCCTACCCCGGCAACAGCGGCAGCCCGGTATGGCATCCCGACACCGGCGAAGTGCTGGGCGTGGTCAATTCGGTATATGTGAAAGGTTCGAAGGACGCCGCGCTCACTGCGCCGAGTGGAATCAGCTACGCCATCCCGGCGAAATACGTGCACCAGTTGCTGGAGCGGGCGCTGCAGAAAACGAAATAGGCGGGCGTTGGAATCCGCTGTTCGGGGCGGGAGCCAATAAGCTCATCCGGCATGGCCTCCATGCGAACCCGGTTCAGCCGAGCAGTGCAACGGCCTTGATCTGAGCGTAAAGCAGTTGTCCTGGAGTGAGTTCGAGCGCATGGGCCGACCGCAGGGTCAGGCGCGCCAGCAGCAGCGATTCGCCAACGCGCAGCTTGACCAGGGTGAGCGCCGGATGGGCATCCGCGACGCTGTCCACCACGATGGCGGGCAGGGTGTTGAGAATGCTGGTGCCGGTCACCGGGGCCCGCGCGAGGCTAACGTCGCGGGCAAGAATTCGCACGCGTGCGGGGTGGCCGACGGGCAGGCCCTGGTCGCGCACCCACAAGTGTCCTCCGGGAAAGTCCATGTGCGCCAGATGCCATTCCTCATCGCGGGCCGTCACCACGGCGTCGAGCACTACCCCAACATCCTCGCCCAGCTTGATGGGCAGATCGAGGCGGGCCAGCGTGTCGGTCAAGGGGCCGTTTGCCACTGCATGGCCGCCTTCCATGACGACGATGTGATCGGCCAGGCGCGCCACTTCGTCGGGCGCGTGGCTGACGTAGAGCACGGGAATGTCGAGCTCATCATGCAGGCGTTCCAGATAGGGCAGGATTTCCTGTTTCAGCGCGTGGTCCAGCGCAGCCAGCGGCTCATCCATCAGCAACAGTCGCGGGCTGGTGGCGAGCGCCCGCGCGATGCCGACGCGCTGGCGTTCACCGCCGGACAAGCGCGCCGGCTTTCTGCCCAGCAGGTGGCCGATGTCGAGCAGCGCCACCGCCTGGTCGAGCGACACCCGGCGCGCGGCCGCGGGCACGCGCGTCTGCCCGTATTGCAGATTGGCTTGCACGCTCAGATGCGGAAACAGGCTGGCTTCCTGGAAGACATACCCCAGCGGGCGCTGCCAGGTCGGCCGGAAAACCGCCTCATCCTGCCAGACCTCCCCATTGACGGCGAGCCGTCCGCCGGGGGCAGGCTCCAGCCCGGCGATGGCGCGCAGCAGCGTGGTCTTGCCGGAGCCGGAATGGCCGAACAGGGCGGTGACGCCGCGACCGGGCAGGTCAAGATCGACGTCCAGCAAAAAGCCGGAGTAGTCGATCCTGAAGCGGGCACGGATGCCGGATGCATTGCCGGAATTCATCTGCGCCGCCCGGTCGGGTTCAGGGTATAGAGCAGCAGCAGCACGACGAAGGAGAACGCCACCATGATCGCTGCCAGCCAGTGCGCCTGCCCGTACTCCATCGCCTCGACGTGGTCGTAGATCTGCACCGACACCACGCGCGTCTTGTCCGGGATGTTGCCGCCGATCATCAGCACCACCCCGAATTCGCCGACGGTATGGGCAAAACCCAGCACGCTGGCGGTGAGGTAGCCGGGGCGCGCCAGCGGCAATACGACGCTGAAGAAGGTGTCGAGGGGCGAAGCGCGCAGGGTGGCGGCGGCCTCCAGCGGCCATTCGCCGATGGCCTCGAAGGCATTCTGGATCGGTTGCACCACGAACGGCATTGAATAAAAAACCGAGGCCACCACCAGGCCGGAAAAGGTGAACGGCAATACCCCAAGTCCGAGCGATTGCGTCAGTTGCCCGACCGGGCCATTCGGCCCCATCGCCACCAGCAGATAGAAGCCGATCACCGTTGGCGGCAGCACGATGGGCAGCGCCACTACGGCGCCAATCGCGCCTTTCCAGGGCGAACGGGTGCGCGCCAGCCACCAGGCGATAGGCGTGCCGATGAACAGCAGCAGCAGCGTGGTTACGCTCGCCAGTTTCAGCGTGAGCACAATCGCCGCAATATCGCTATCGCCCAGCACGCCGTTTCTCCCTGTTTACCATGCGTAGCCGTAGGACTTGATCACCGCATGCGCCTTGTCGGTTTTGAGAAATTTGATCAGCGCCGTGGCGGCCGGATTCTCCTTGCCTTTGACCAGTACCACCGCGTCCTGACGTATCGGGCTGTGCAGCCTGGCCGGCACGACCCAGGCCGAGCCGCCTTTGAGCTTGTCGTCCGCGTAAACCTGGGACAAGGCGACAAAGCCAAGCTCGGCGTTGCCGGTGGCGACGAACTGGAAGGTCTGCGCGATGTTCTCGCCCTGCACGAACTTGCCCTCGACCTTGCCGAGCAGACCCAGCCGGGTCAGGGTTTCGACCGCCGCAGCACCGTAGGGCGCCAGCCTGGGGTTGGCGATGCCCAGGTGCCTGAAGGTGCCTTGCCTCAGCACCCCAGGATTGTCGCCCACGTAGCCGGACCTGGCCGACCACAACGCCAATTGGCCGATCGCGTAAGTGAAGCGGCTGCCGTCGACGGCGAACCCTTCTTTCTCCAGCCTGGCCGGGGTTTCATTGTCCGCCGCGAGCAGGACTTCGAATGGGGCGCCGTTCCTGATCTGCGCATAGAGCTTGCCGGTAGAGCCGAATACAAGCTGCGCCTTGTGGCCGCTATCTTTTTCAAAATCGGCCGCAATTGTCTGCATCGGTGCGGCGAAGTTGGCCGCCACGGCAACGCTGACCTCGGCGGCCAGTGCCGCGGACGCAAACGGGGTGGCAAGCAGGGCGAGGGCGGGCAGTCTGAACGCGTTTTTCACAAGACTCCTTCCGATATGCATGCCTATATATATCGACTGACAAAAAAATAGGGATTCATCCCTTTTCTCGCTACTCAAGCTTCCCGCTCCGCCAGCAGGCGGGCAAATTCGCGCATCTCGGCGGCGACGCTGGCTGCTGCCTTGACTTCCATGGCCCGGTATCGGGCCAGAACCTCCAGACCCAGATCGGTGACCCGCGCTCCACCGCCCCCCGATCCCCCCTTGCTCGCCTCCACCAGAGGGGCGGTGAAACTGTGGTTCATCGTGTCGACCAGGCCCCAGGCGCGACGGTAGGACATACCCATTTCCCGTGCCGCCGCCGATATGGAACCATTGCGGGCCAAGGTCTCCAGCAGATCCGCCTTGCCTGGTCCGATAGCGATTTCGGCCCCCAGCAGAATCCGCAGCTTGGGCTTGATTCGTTTATCCAAAATCGACTTTCACCAGATCGCTACGTTTCACAAATATAACGTGAGGGCTCGTTTGGCAAGCGCTGCGCAGCGGTCACATGCCTTCGGTCAGGCTGACACCGATGCCGAGCGACTGCTGGCTGTGGTTGTAGTCGATCAGCGACTCGCCATAGCCGTTGAAGTACTGCACGTAGCCTTTCAGCCGCCCATACAGCGGAAAGCTCCAGTTGAGCTTCACTGCGCCACGGTTGTCCGTATGCTTGAAGTTGTTGCGCAGCAACAGCGAATAGGCATTGCGTCCCTTGCGGTACATCACCTGCAGGTCGCCCTTCCCCATGTAATCCTCGATGTCGGGATTGTCGTCGACATCTTCCGGAATACGGTACCAGGGGCGGACCAGCACGACCAGATTATCGCGTTCGAATCCGAACTGCGCATACACCCGGTTCCATCTGCGCGACAGGCCTTCGCTGCGGCCGTTTGACTGGTGCACCATCCCCAAGTTGATGAAACGGCCGCGAAACCCGGCGATTTCGTAATCCGTCCGGTAGGTCAGGATCGCTTCCGGCTCGTAACTGGTCTCTCGAAACGGCGAGGAAATGGTGTCGTTGTAGGCCTGCCAGAATGAGGTGATGGTGTAACCGAACCACAGGTCGAGGTTGTCGTGGCCGAATACACCCTCCATCCCCTTGATCTTGAAGCTCAGCTGCAATTCGGCCTCGACGGGATCGAGCCCCAGATCGGGCTGGATGGGGATTTCCTGGAACGGGGTGTTGTTGGGCGAAGTGCTGTACTTGACCGGCAGGAAATAATTGGGGCGGTGCGGCCGGAACAGGAAGGCGCCCTGCTTGGCTTCGTCATCGAGCTCCCAGTGGCGCGACAGCGCCGACAGCAGTTTCGGTTCTTCCGCCGGCACAGGGGCCGTTGCAACGGGTGCTGGTGCGGGCTCCATGGCCATCGTGTCGCCCGCCGGGACGGGACTGGCCTCGGGCTGCGAACGACCGGATACGCGGTCGTAGCACGCCAGCCGATCGACATCTGCCGGAATCGTGCTGCAGCCCTCCCACTCAGCAATCGAGGCTGCCTGCGCCGGGTTCAGCAACCCGGCGCCCAACATGGCCAGCAGGATGCGGGGCGAATAATGTTTGTTAGCCATGGTTGTCTTCTAGTCCAGGGTGACGCTGTGGCCGGGCGCCGGCGCGATCGCGCCCCAGCCGAACTGCCTTTGCAGGTCGGCGGCGAACCCGGTCGCCACGCTTTCCTCGCCGTGCACCACGAACACCTGGCGCGGCTTGCTGCGGAAGTGGCCGAGCCAGCCGAGCAGCGCCGTGCGGTCGGCGTGCGCCGACAGCCCGCCCAGCGTGTAGAGGTCGGCGCGCACCGGGATGTCCTCGCCCAGCAGGCGCACGCGCTTGGCGCCGTCGACCAGACGGCGGCCGAAGGTGCCGGCGGCCTGGAAGCCGGTGATGAGAATGGTCGACTCGCGGCGTGCCAGGTTGGCGCGCAGGTGGAACTTGATGCGCCCGGCCTCGCACATTCCGCTGGCCGAAATGATGACGGCGCCGCCCTTGATGCGGTCGAGCGCCTTCGATTCCTCGACCTCCTCGACGAAATTCAGCTTGCGGAAATGCGCCGCGCCGCCATGGCGGCCCATCAACGCGTGGGTTTCGGCATCGAGCAGCGCCATGTGCCGGTAGGTGATTTCGGTGGCGGCGGTGGCCATCGGCGAGTCGACGAACACGTTCAGTTTGGGAATGCGGCCCTGCCGGGTCAGGTCGGCCAGCAGGTAGAGCATGTCCTGGGTGCGACCCACCGCGAAGGCAGGAATGATGACGTTGCCGCCTTTGCGCTCGATGGTGTCGTTGACCGCTTCCACCAGTTCGTCCAGCGTCGCCTCCATGCTCTTGTGCTCGCGATTGCCATAGGTCGACTCGACCACCAGGTAGTCGGCATCGTGGATGGGGGTGGGGTCCTCCAGTAGCGGCCGCGCGGGCTGGCCGAGGTCGCCGGAGAACACGATCTTGCGACGGTCCGCGCCTTCGCCCACCCACACCTCGACGATGGCCGAGCCGAGGATGTGGCCAGCGTCGCGGAAGGTGCAACGCACCTTGGGATGCGGCGCGATTTCCAGGTCGTAGTCAACCGGATTCAGCTGCTTCAGCGAAGCCCATGCCTGCGCCACGGTGTAGAGCGGCGCAATGTCGCGCGGCGGCAGGCCGCTTTTTTTGTCGCGCCGGTCCATGCCCTTGCGGAAGCGGTCGAGGTTGGCGTATTCGGCTTCCTTTTCCTGGATGTGGGCGGAGTCCGGCAGCATCACTGCCAGTAGGTCGCAGGTGGCGCGGGTAGTGTGGATCTCCCCCCGGAAGCCGAGCGCAACCAGGCGCGGCAGCAGGCCGGAATGGTCGATGTGGGCATGGGTGAGGATGACGAAATCGATCGTGCGCGGGTCGAAGCTGAAGGCGCGGCGGTTCTTTTCACGCGTCTCGCGACCGCCCTGGAACATGCCGCAGTCGACCAGAAAGCGCACGCCGTCGGCTTCCACCAGGTAGCTGGAGCCGGTCACCTCGCGCGCCGCGCCGAGGAATGTGAGTTTCATAGGGATCGTCCTTCGCCCGCTTCTTCGTAGGTCTTGCCGTCGCGGATATGGTAAATGCGTTTGAAGGTGGGAATGATCTTTTCATCGTGGGTGACGACGATGATCGCGGTCTGGAATTCCTGCGCCAGGCGGTTGAGGATCTTCACGACAGTGAGCGCGCGTTCGCTGTCGAGCGGCGCGGTCGGCTCGTCGGCGAGGATGATCGGCGGCTTGTTGGCGAGCGCGCGCGCGATCGACACCCGCTGCTGCTCGCCGCCAGAGAGTTCTGCAATGCGCGCCTGTGCACGGTGCTGCACATCGAGCGCGGTGAGCATTTCCAGCGCGATGGCGCGCGCCTCGGCATTCGGCACGCCTGCCAGCATCGGCAGCAGGGCGACGTTGTCGGTGGCGTCGAGAAACGGGATCAGGTAGGGCGCCTGGAACACGAAGCCGATGCGGTCGCGGCGCAGCGCGCGCAGGTCGCCGGTCTTCCAGCCGTTGTCGTAGATCACTTCGCCGCCGAGGGTGAAGCGGCCGGCGGTCGGCTCGATCACCGCGCCAAGGCATTTCAGCAGCGTCGACTTGCCGGAGCCGGAGGGGCCGATCAGCCCGACCACCTCGCCCGGATAGACCGCCATGTCGACCCCCTTCAGCGCGTCGACCGCGGCGCTGCCGTGGCCGTAGCGCTTGGTGATGCCTTCGATCAGGATCGCAGGCTGGAGGGGAACCGCGTCAGCCACCGATCGCCTTCGCCGGGTCGATTTTCAGCGCGGCGCGGATCGCCAGCAGCGAGGCCAGCGCGCACACCACCAGGGTCAGCACGAAGGCGCGCAGCGCGTCGCCGGTTTCGAGCAGGACGTATTTGGGAAAGGCCGGCGCCCACAGGGTGGCGGCGAACTTGCCGACGAAAAACCCGATCACGCCGAGGCCCAGCGCCTCCTGCATGATCATCGCGGCGATGGTGCGGTCGCGCGATCCGATCAGCTTCAGCACGGCGATTTCCTTGATCTTGCCGAGCGTCATCGTGTAGATGATGAACGCGACGATGGCCGCGCTCACCACCGCCAGGATCAGCAGGAACAGGCCGATCTGCTTGGCGGCGGTGGCGATCAGCTTGGCCACCAGAATCTCCTCCATGTCGTCGCGCGTATAGGCCGTATAGCGCTGCCAGCGAACGATGGTGTCGGCCAGCGCGCGCGCATCAAAGCCCGGCTCAAGCCGCAGCAGCACGGCGTTGACCTTGTGGCTGGAGGTCTGGATCGCCTGCACCGCTTCGAGCACGCCGGGCTGGCCGGGGCGGTTGACCGCCGGGTTGGCTGCGAGCCGCTCGCGGTCCTCGACGATGGCGTCGTTGTCTTTCAGGAACTGCGCTTCCTGCGCGTCCTTCAGCGGGATGAACAGCATCGGGTCGCCGCCGGACGACACCATGCGCCGGGTCAGCCCCACCACGGTGTAGTCGTTGCGGCGGATGCGCACCACGTCGCCGACCGCAAACCCGGTCCTGGCATCGGCCACCGCCTCGTAGTGCGCGCGGGCGATGGGACGCCCCGCCACCAGAAAGGCCGGCCCGCCCGTCTTGCCCGGCTCGAACCCGGCCACCATCACACGCTGCGATTTCCCCCGGTGCGACACCTGCATGGTGAGGTAGGCGACGTTGCCGGTCTGCGCCACGCCTTCCAGTCCGAGCAGCGCGCGATAGAGGTCGTCCGGCACGGAGGACGGCTCGGCGAACGGCCCCAGGGTATTCTGCTGCACCACCCAGACGTCGGCGTCGACCGCACGCAGCAGCACCCGGGCGTCGTCGACCATGCCGCGGTATACGCCGGCCATGGTCAGCGTCACCCCGATCAGCAGGCCCAGCCCCAGCCCGGTCAGCAGATAGCTTTTCAGATGGTGGACGATATCGCGCCGGGCGAGATTGATCATGTCGGGGCAGCCCTTACCGCGGCGTCAGCTGCTGTTCGCGAACCCGCACGCCGTCGTCGAGCTGTTTTTCGCTGTAGACGATGAGCGGGTCGCCAGCCTCAAGGCCGGACACGATCTGCACCTGCTCTGCGGTCTCTATGCCGGGCGCCACCGGCCGGAAGCGCGCGCGGCCTGACTCGACCTGCCAGACGCCGGTCTGGCCACCGAATTGCGCCAGCGCAGCGCGCGGCACCGTCAGCACATCGCGTGCGCCGGGCAAGCGGATGGTCACTTCTGCCAGTTCACCCAGATAAAGCTGCGCCGGCGCAGGATCGAACGCCACATTGACGATGCGTTCCTCGGTCACCGCATCGCTTTGCAGATCGACGCGCGCCACCTTCCCGGGCAGGCGCGCATCCGGCGCGGAACGCAGCACGATATCCGCCGCCTGCCCGACCTGCATGCCTTGCGCGCGCGCCTGGTCGACGCGTGCGCGCACCCACAGGCCGGCCGGGTCGACCAGCCGCAGCACCGCCTGACCGGCGACCACGGTGGCGCCCGGCTCGGCTTCGCGCGCCGTCACCACGCCGTCTATCGGGCTCACCAGTTTGAGACTTTGGCGCAGCTGCTCGAGGCCGCGCAATTCGGCTTCTGCGCGGCCGATCTCGCGCCGCGCCCCGCTGGCGTTGGCGCGCGCCGCGGCCAGTGCGGCCGCGGCGGCCGACGCTTCGTGGCGGCGGCTGTCGGCCATTTCTTTGGCGACAAAATTCTGCCGATACAGTGCCTGGTAACGCTCGCTGTTCGCCTGCGCCAGCCGTGCGCGGCTGTCGGCTTCCGCCACCTGCGCCTGCGCCGCCTGGGCGGCCTGGCGCGCCCGCGCGGCGGCGCTGCTCGCCGCTTCGGCACGCTGGCGCAGGTCCACCGGATCGATTTCGGCCAGCAGCTGGCCGGCTTTCACCGACTCGCCCTGGTCGACCAGCACCCGCAACAGGCGGCCGGCCTGGATCGGCCCCACCGAGTAGGCGTGCTGCGCTTCTATCGTGCCGATGCCGTACACGCTGGGACGGAGATCGGCGCGCGTGGCCTGAGTGGTTTCCACCCCCACCGGCGCCAGCGGCCCGCTCGTGGCGAGTAGCCAGACGAAAGCGGCCAGGAAGGCCAATGCGCCGAAGATCAGCGTCAAGCTGCGTTTGCTGGGTTGCATGGCGGGTCAGTGCCCGGCGTTCAGCGCAGGTGTCCGGATCTGGTACATCGCATGACAGCTAACGCACTTTTGCAGGGTGGCTGACAGCTGGCCGAGGCTGTAGCTCACGTCCTTCAGGCTCTCGGCGTCCAGCGCGATCTGGTCGAAATCGCCATGCACCGAAGCGCCCAGCTGGCGGAATTCCATCGGCAGCTTGGCCCGTAGCGCGGGCGGCACCGCATGCGCCATTTTCCGGCCCATGCCGCGTGCCGCTTCCGCGACGGCCGCCATGTCCTGTTGCCCCAGCCCGCCCGTCATTTTCTGCACACCGGAGAGAAACAGGCGCATTTCTTCCAGAATCATGGCGCGTTCGCTCGCGGTCAGGTCCAGCACGATGCGGGTGTCGTGCCGGGGCGCGGAATGCGGCGCATGTTGATCCTGCGCGTGGGCGACGCTGAGATTCAGGCTGAGCAGGGCGATGAGGGCGGCTGCATGGGGTTTCATGGGGGGGTTCCTTGTGTTGAGGGTGGGCGGACGGCCTGCAGGAAAACCGGGAAGGTGCGCGCAGCTTCCGCCGCGAGGGTGCGCTGGCCGCGCAGGATCGAGGTTTGCAGGACCAATCCCTGGATCATGCCGATGTAGAGCGTGGCCGCGGCGTGGGCATCGAGGTCGGCACGCGCCAGCCCCTGCGCTTGCGCCGCGGCCAGCAGGCCGGTGATCTTTTCCTCATAGGCCAGCATGATCCCGGTCACCAGCTTGCGCAGCGCGGTGCTGCGGCCGTGCAGGTGTTCGGACATCAGCACGCGCGGAATCGCCGGATGGCCGACGATAAAGTCGATGTGTGCGAAGAACATCCGCTGCAGCGCGTCCAGCGGGTCACTGCCTGCGGCCGCGGCCTGACCCAGAACGCCCATCAGCCTTTTTCGCACCCACTGCATCACCGCCAGCCAGATCGCGTCCTTGCTCGGGAAATGGCGGAATACGGCGCCCTGCGTCACCCCCATCGCCTGCGCCATGTCCTGCGTGGTGACGTCGTCGACGCCCTGCCGGGCGGCCAGCTCCAGCGTCACGCGGATGATTTCCTCGCGCCGCGCATCCGCGCCCAGACGCTTGCGCGGGGCTTGGGTGGGCGCGACGTTTTCTGACATGGTTCAATCCTGCTTAGATAGTGACTGATTACTATCTTGCTCCGACGACCCGCCGGCGTCAAGCCCCGCCGCCCGCGCCCTCAGATGTCCGGATTGCAGAGGCAGGCCAGCATCGCATCCGCCAGCTCGCGCATGTCGTCGGCGCTCGTCACGTAGGGTGGCATGACATACACCGTATTGCCGATCGGGCGCATGAACACGCCCTGCGCGAGCGCCGCCCGGTGCAAGCGGGCGGAAAACCCGGGCGTGGCATCTGCCACGTCAAACGCCCAGATCATCCCCAGATGGCGGAAATGGCGCACCCGTGGGTGAGCGGCCACTTCCTCCAGAACCCCTGTAAATTCGATGGCCTTGGCCCGATTGACGGCTATCACATCGTCATGCGCGAAAATGTCCAGCACCGCCAGCGCCGCGCGGCAGGCGAGCGGATTGCCGGTGTAGGAATGCGAATGCAGGAAGCCGCGTGCGGTCGCATCGTCATAAAAGGCCGCATAGACGTCGTCGGTCGTCAGCACCGCCGACAGCGGCAGGTAGCCGCCGGTGATGCCCTTGGACAGGCAGATGAAATCGGGGCGAGCTGCGTGAGGCGTGAGGCGTGAGGCGTGAGGCGCATTGGGCGCTGCCGCCTGCTCGAAGGCGAACATGGTGCCGGTGCGGCCGAAACCGACAGCGATTTCGTCGGCGATCAGGTGCACCTGGTAGCGGCTGCACAGTTCGCGCGCACGGGTCAGATAGACCGGGGGGTACATCGCCATGCCGGCGGCGCCCTGCACCAGCGGCTCGACGATGAAGGCGGCCGTTTCGTCGGCGTGCCCGGCAAGGTGCGCTTCCAGCGCGTCGGCGCAGCGCAGCGCGTACGCCTCGGCCGTTTCGCCCGGCTCGGCGAGTCGGGCATCCGGCGTGGGCACCTGCACCGTGCGCCGTAGCAAGGGGGCATAAGTCGACTTGAACAGAGGGATGTCAGTCACCGACAGCGCGCCGACGGTTTCGCCGTGGTAGCCGTTCGCAAGGCTGATAAAACCGTTCTTCCCGGGCTGGCCAGCGTTGCGCCAGAAGTGGGCGCTCATTTTCAGCGCGATTTCGGTCGCCGAGGCGCCGTCCGAGCCGTAAAAGGCGTGGCCCAGCCCGGTGAGCGCAGCCAGCCGCTCCGACAACTCCACCACCGGCGCGTGGGTGGCGCCGGCCAGCATCACATGCTCGATTTTGCCCAGCTGGTCGATGATCGCCGCATTGATGCGCGGGTTGCAATGGCCGAACAGATTGACCCACCAGCTGGAAATCGCGTCCAGATAGCGGTGGCCGTCGGTATCGATCAGCCACGCCCCCTCGCCACGCGCAATCGCCAGCGGCGGGGCGGCCTCCAGCTGTTTCATCTGGGTGCAGGGGTGCCACACGGCGGCGCGGGTACGATTTAAAAGATCATCCATGGGCTTGAAATTGTCACAATGCGCCCCTACTATTAGCACTCTATGGCGGCGAGTGCTAACAGCATCCTCGTCGCCTCCTTATTTTCGGGCAGCCAAGCTGCCGGTTATCAACGTACCGCAATGGA
>JAGXGM010000065.1 GCA_024636675.1 Hydrogenophilales bacterium
ATGAATTAGAGCAGGAAAACCCCGGCAATTCCGGGGATGGTGGCGGTTGTCGGAAACGACGGGAAAAGGCTCGCGCTCCGCCGATCAGTCTAGAAGTCCCTGCTTGATGGCGTAGTGGGTCAGTTCCGAGTTGTTCTTGAGTTGCATTTTCTTCAGCAGGCGGGCGCGGTACATGCTGATGGTTTTGACCGAGAGGGCGAGCTTGTCGGCGATGGCGGAAACCGGCAGGCCGGAGGCGATCATGCACAGGGTCTGGTATTCGCGGTTGGAGAGGCCTTCATGCGGCAGGCCGTCGCGTTCGCCGCTGACCTGGCTGGCGAGTTCCTGGGCGACTTCCGGGCTGATGTATTTCTTGCCGGAGGCGACCAGGCGGATGGCGTCGACCAGCTGATCGGGCGCGCTTTGCTTGTTGAGGTAGCCGGCGGCGCCGGTCTTCAGGGCGCGCACGGCGTACTGGGTTTCGCGATGCATGGAGAGCATCAGCACCTTGATGCCGGGATGCTCTTTTCTCAGCAATTCAAGCGTTTCGAGGCCGCTGCGGTCGGGCATCGAAATGTCCATCAGCACCATGTCCCAGGGTTCGAGTCGGGCCATCTGCAGGGCGCTCCTGGAGCAGTCGGCCTCGGCGGCGACTTCGATGTCGTCGACTTCGGACAGGATCTGCTTGAGGCCTTCCCGAACGATGGCATGGTCGTCGACGATGAGTATGCGGTACGGTTTTGCGACTGCCACGTGCGTTCCCGGGTAAGTGCGATGGGGAGATTATGCCGTCATTCTGCCGCATCGGACGCCCGGATGGACAGCGGGATGCGCAGGCTGACCTGGGTACCGTGACGCCCGGCGGGCGCTAACGTGAGTTCGCCGCCCAGCGCGGCGGCGCGCTCGCTCATGCCGAGCAGGCCGAAACCGTGCGCACAGTTCTTGCCTTGCCCCTGGATGCCCCGACCATTGTCGGTGACCGTCAGCAGCAGGCTGTCTGGTTGCCGCGCAAGGGTCACTTTGACCCGGGTGGCGTGGGCGTGCTTGGCCACGTTGGTCAAGGCTTCCTGCACGATGCGGAACACGGCGATCGCGCTGTCCGGGCCGAGCGGAATGACGTCATCGGGCGCGCTGAATTCGTAGGCGATGTCGGTATTCTGGCCAAAGCGCTCCAGTTGCCATTCGATGGCGGATACGATGCCGAAATCCAGCACCGGCGGCCGCAGGCTGGATGCAATGCGGTGCGTGGCGTCGATGGTCTGGTTGGCCACATTGTCGAGATAGGCGGTGCGCTTGTACAGGTTGAGCTCGCCGGGCGGCAGATGCCGCATCAGCCACGACAGGCCGATCTTGATGGCGGTGAGATTGCCGCCGAGGTCGTCATGCACCTCGCGCGCCAGGTGCAGGCGCTCCTGCTCCCGGACCGATTCGACGTGCGCGGCCAGTGCGGCGAGTTGCGCCCGCGAACGCCGGATTTCGGCTTCGGCCAGCCGGCTCTTGGTGACGTTCAACATGATGCCGTCCCAGATCAGGCCGTCCGGCGCCTCGCGCTGGCTGACGCGGATGTTCACCCACTTGACGTCCTTCCAGGCTTCCATCCAGATGCGGCCTTCCCAGTTGAAGCTCATGTGGACGCCGCCCGACGCTGCCAGTCGTGCCAGGTAGTCGGCCTTGTCCTCTTCCATGATCAGCTTGAAGAAGCGTTCCGGGTCGGCGCGCAGGGCCGCCGCCTTGATGCCCAGCAGCTGCGCGGATTGGTTGCTGACATAGCGTAGCGAGGTGCTGCCGTCGGGCGTGCGCAGCACCTGGAAGGCCATGCCCGGGATGTGCGCGACGATGGCGCGCAAATCCGACGCTGTGTGCGCCAGCGCCTGCTGGGTTGCCTCGCGCTGGCTGACATCGCTGGCGATCCAGATGAAGACCGGTTTGCCCTGGCCGGCCGAGCGGGACAGTTTGGCTTCAACCGGATAGCAACTGCCGTCGCTGCGACAGCAATGGGTATTGAATGAGGCGCGGCGCTTCTTGCCGCTTTGGAGCACGGCCAGCAGGGTGGTGAAGGTGTGCGCATCGTCTGCGGACAGGCAGTCCAGCGGCGTCAACTGTCGCAGGGCCTTGAGCGGGCGCTGCAGGTTTTTGGTCGCGGCCGGATTGGCCTGGATGATCTGCAGGGTCTCCGCGTCGAAGACCAGAATCTCGTTGGCCGATTCCTGCAGGATCGCCTTCAACAGCGCGTTTTCGTCGGCAGCTTTGAATGAACGCATGCTTCTATGTTTGTCCTGGAAATGGTGGCTGTTTCGGTCGCCTGGATGGGGCATTATCGGCGCGAAACACGCTGCCCGGCAGGTCCGGCTTGGAACCCCGGCAATTTCCCCAGATCTACTAAGCTTGAAAAGGAGGGAATGCGATATGCCTGCTATCCGCCCCGCCGCCATGGCGGGAATGTTCTACCCGGACAACCCTGCCGTGCTCCGGCAAACGCTGGCCGACCTGCTGGCGAGTGCTCCGGTCGCCGACGCGCCGCACGCGCCGAAGGCGCTGATCGTGCCGCACGCGGGCTTCATCTATTCCGGCGCGGTTGCCGCCAGCGCCTATGCGCGGCTGGCCGACCTGCGCGGCCGCATCAGCCGGGTGGTGCTGCTCGGGCCTACCCATCGCGTCTATGTGCGCGGACTGGCGCTGCCCGGAGTGGAGCGCTTTGCCACCCCGCTCGGTGAAATCGAGCTGGATCACGAGGCGATGCAGGGTATTTTCGATCTGCCGCAGGTCACCACCAGCGCGGCGGCGCACCAGATGGAACATTCGCTGGAGGTGCAGCTGCCTTTCCTGCAGCAGGTGCTGGGTGATTTTCTGCTGTTGCCGCTGGCGGTGGGCGAGGCCACCGCGGACGAGGTGGCCGCGGTGCTGGAGCAGGTGTGGGGCGGCGACGAGACGCTGATTGTGATCAGCTCCGACCTGTCGCACTTCCTCCCCGACGTGCTCGCGCGCAAGGTGGATGGCGCCACGGTGGATGCCATTCTGGCGCTGGATCCCCATCTGAATCACGAGCAGGCCTGCGGCGCCACGCCGGTCAACGGCCTGCTGCTGGCGGCACAGCGCCATGGCCTGCACCCGGTTGTGCTGGATGTGCGCAACTCCAGCGATACCGCCGGCGACCCCGAGCGGGTGGTCGGCTACGCCGCCTTCGCGTTTACGGCTGCAGCCCATCCCGATAAAAGCCGCAAGGTCGAGGCCGATCAGGCGGAGGCGGAAAAAGGCGCGTCCCTGCTGACGCTGGCGCGCACCGAGATCGCCAAACAGTTTTGGGCGCATCTGCCGTCGCCATCGGCCCAACCGTGGATGGCAGAGCCCGGCGCCAGCTTTGTCACTCTGACCCGACAGGGCGAGCTGCGAGGCTGCATCGGCACGCTGGAAGCGCATCGCCCGCTGGGGGAGGACGTGCGGGAGAACGCGCTTGCTGCGGCTTTTCGGGATCCCCGTTTCATGCCGCTTTCGCGCGAGGAATTCGACGACGTCCGGGTCGAGGTGTCGCTGCTGTCGCCCCACGAAGCGCTGGCGGTGGGCAGCGAAAAGGATGCGCTGGCCGTTCTGCGGCCCGGCATCGACGGCGTGGTGTTCGAATATGGGCATTACCGCAGCACCTTCCTGCCCCAGGTGTGGGAGCAATTGCCCGACCCGGCCGAGTTCATGGCGCAACTGAAGCGCAAGGCCGGGCTGCCCCTGGATTTTTGGGAAGACTCGGTGCGCCTGTCTCGCTATACGGTCAATAAATGGAAGGAGCATCCCGCATGAGTCTCCCCGAATCGCACTATCCGGCGCGCTGGTGGCATGCGTTGCCGGACGACCGCATCCAGTGCGACCTGTGCCCGCGCTTCTGCAAGCTGCACGAGGGCCAGCGCGGCCTGTGCTTCGTGCGCAAGATGGAAGGCGGCAAGCTGGTGCTCACCACCTACGGCCGCTCGTCGGGCTTTTGCGTCGATCCCATCGAGAAAAAGCCGTTGAATCACTTTTATCCTGGTTCGTCGGTATTTTCTTTCGGCACCGCCGGCTGCAATCTTGCCTGCAAGTTCTGCCAGAACTGGGACATTTCCAAATCGCGCGAGACCGATACCATGGTGGACCAGGCCATGCCGGACGAGATCGCCAGGGCGGCGGCAGAGAGCGGCTGCAAGAGCGTCGCCTTCACCTACAACGACCCGGTGATCTTCGCCGAATACGCAATGGACGTGGCCGACGCCTGCCACGCGCGCGGCCTGAAAGCCGTGGCGGTCACCGCCGGCTACATCACCGAGGAGCCGCGCCGCGCGTTCTATTCAAAAATGGACGCGGCCAACGTCGACCTCAAGGCCTTCACCGACGACTTCTACGTCAAGCTGACCGGCGCGCACCTGCAGCCGGTGCTGGACACGCTGGTCTATCTGAAACGCGAGACCGACGTCTGGTTCGAGATCACCACGCTGCTGATCCCCGAGCAGAACGATTCCGACGCCGAACTCTCGGCGATGAGCCAGTGGATACTGCGCGAGCTCGGTCCCGACGTGCCGCTGCACTTTTCCGCCTTCCATCCCGACTGGAAAATGACGGACGTGCCGCCGACGCCGGCATCCACGCTGACCCGCGCGCGAGACATCGCGTTGAAAACCGGCCTGCATTATGTCTACACAGGCAATGTGCACGACCTGACCGGCGGAACGACCTTTTGCCCGAGCTGCCACCAGGCCCTGATCGAGCGCGACTGGTATCGCATCGATCATTACAGCGTCACGCCCGATGGCCATTGTCCGCATTGCGGCACAGCGATTGCCGGCCGTTTCGGCACCTTCACCCAGCCCTTTGGCAATCGCCGCATTCCGATTGCCATGCATCGGGAGAACCGGACATGAGCACGTCGACCCTGATTCAAATTCCGGCCGGCACGGTCACCATTGAAGGCATGCTTGACATTCCCGATCAGGCTGTGGGGCTGGTGCTGTTCGCTCACGGCAGCGGCTCGTCGCGCCATTCACCGCGCAACAATTACGTGGCCGATGTGCTGCGCCAGTCCGGTGTCGGCACCCTGTTGATGGATCTGCTGACGCCCGGAGAAGACCGCGACACCGTCTTTCGCTTCGATATCGCCTTGCTGACGCAGCGCCTGCTGGATGCTGCGCGCTGGGTGTTTTCCCAGGCGGAGGCAAGCGACCTGCCTTTGGGTTTTTTCGGCGCCAGCACGGGTGCCGCCGCCGCGCTCGAAGCCGCCGCGATGCTGGGCGAAGATGCCCGCGCTGTGGTTTCGCGCGGCGGCCGCCCCGATCTGGCCAGCCACCAGGCGCTGGCGAACGTGTCCGCACCGACGCTATTGCTGGTTGGCGGTTTGGATGAGGTGGTGATCGAGCTCAACCAGCTTGCACACGACCAGCTGCAATGTGAAAAGAAGATGGTGATCGTTCCCGGCGCCACCCACCTGTTTGAAGAACCCGGCACCCTGGAAGACGTGGCGCACCAGGCGGCGGATTGGTTTGCGCGCCATCTTCCGGCCAAGTAGCGCCCCTTGTAAGAGCATCCACAAGGGGGAGGTCGTGGTTGTCCCCGCAAGGGGGAGGCCGTGGTTGTAAAGCCGACAAGTCGGCAACAAGCACGCACTAAAGCCGACAAGTCGGCAACAAGCACGCACTAAAGCCAACAAGTCGGCAACAACCACGCACTAAAGCCGACAAGTCGGCAACAAGCACGCACTAAAGCCGACAAGTCGGCAACCACCACATTGGCGCCTTGCCGCGCTTTTCGCGCCGTCGCGATTTCCACGGCATCGGGCCGGGCACTCCGAGGGCATGAAGGCGCCTCTCCTGCAACTACAGGCCGTGTCTGAATGAACCGTACGCATGACCAAGCCAACGCCGTCTTCGTCGCCCACGGCCTCAGCAAGATCTACCACATGGGCGAGGTCGAGGTGCACGCGCTGAGAGGGATCGATCTCACGCTCTATCGCGGCGAACTGGTCGTGTTGCTCGGTCCTTCCGGCAGCGGGAAGTCGACGCTGTTGAATATTCTGGGGGGGCTTGATGCGCCGAGCGGCGGCGAGGTGCGTTATCTCGACCACATGCTGACCGGCGCATCCGAATCCGAACTCACCCGTTTTCGCCGCGAACACGTCGGCTTCGTGTTCCAGTTCTATAACCTGATCCCCAGCCTCACTGCGCGCGAGAACGTTGCTGCGGTGACCGAAATAGCGTCTTCGCCGATGCGACCCGAAGAGGCGCTCGATCTGGTGGGCCTGGGCAACCGGCTCGACCATTTCCCGGCGCAGCTTTCGGGCGGCGAGCAGCAGCGGGTGGCGATCGCGCGGGCTGTCGCCAAGAACCCGGCAGTGCTGTTGTGCGACGAACCGACCGGCGCGCTCGATTCGTCCACCGGCGTGGTGGTGCTCGAAGTGCTGGAAAAAGTGAACCGCGAACTCGGCACGCTGACCGTGCTGATCACCCACAACGCCGGCATCGCCGACATGGCCGACCGGGTGATCCGGTTGTCCGATGGCCAGATTGCCGACATACATCGCAACGACCACAAGCGCGCGGCGAGCGAGTTGAGCTGGTAAACCATGCGTGCGCTCGACCGCAAACTCCTGCGTGACCTGTGGCATATGCGCGGCCAGGTGATGGCGATTGCTGCGGTGATCATGGGCGGCGTCGCCACCCTGGTGATGTCCCTGTCCACCTACGATTCACTGGTCTCCACGCGCGATCGCTTCTATAGCGAGTACCGTTTCGCCGAAGTCTTCGCCAGCCTCAAGCGTGCGCCCGAGCCCGTGGCCGAACGCTTGCGCGCGCTGCCCGGGGTGGAGCACCTCGAAACCCGGGTCAGGGCCGGGGTGAAACTGGAGGTGGCGGGGTTCAACGACCCCATCACCGGCCTGATGCTGTCACTGCCGGATAGCAGAAATCCTGTGCTCAACGGGCTGCATTTCAAGCGCGGCAGCCTGCCGCAGCCCTACAGCGCCGACGAGGTGGTGGTGGCGGACAGTTTTGCCGATGCCCATGGCATGCAGCCCGGCGACACCCTCGTCGCCATCATCATGGGCAAGCGCAAGGTTCTCACCATCGCCGGGATTGCGGTATCGCCGGAATATATCTATCAGATCGCACCCGGGTCGATGTTCCCCGATTTCAAGCGCTACGGCGTGCTGTGGATGCGCCGCAGCGGGCTGGCCGCCGCCTACGGCATGGAAGGCGCCTTCAATCAGGCCAGCCTGACGCTGGCACGCGGTGCCCACGAGCAGGATGTGATCGACCGGGCGGATATGATCCTCGCCCCGTATGGCGGCACCGGCGCCTACGGGCGTGCCGACCAGTTCTCCAACCGCTTTCTGAGCGAGGAACTGAAGCAGCTGCAAACCACGGCCACCATTTTCCCCGCCATCTTTCTCGGTGTTGCCGCCTTCCTGCTCAACGTGGTGGTGAGCCGGCTGATCGCCCTGCAGCGCGAGCAGATCGCCATTCTCAAGGCCTTCGGATATCGCTATCCGGCCATCGGCTGGCACTACGTCAAGCTGGTGCTGCTGATGGTGCTGCTGGGAGTGGCCGGCGGGGTGGCGCTGGGCGCCTGGTTCGGCCAGGGGCTCTCCAATGTCTACATGGAGACGACGTTCCGCTTTCCCTACCTCGACTACCAGCTCAAGGCCAGTGTCATCCTGATTGCCCTCGGCGTCAGCGTCGCCGCGGCGGTCAGCGGCACGCTGTATTCGGTGGCGCGCGCAGTGCGGTTGCCGGCGGCCGAAGGCATGCGTCCGGAAATGCCGGAAGCCTACCGCGCCACCCTGGTCGAGCGCATCGGCCTGCAGCGCTGGCTCGATGCGCCGACGCGGATGATTCTGCGCCACCTCGAGCGGCGCCCGCTGAAATCGATGCTGACGGTGCTCGGCATCGCCTGCGCCTGCGGCCTGATGATGGTGGGCAACTACCAGAAGGGCGCGATTGATTTCATGGTCGACCTGCAGTTTCGCCAGGCGGCGCGCGAGGACCTCGCGCTCACCTTCATCGAACCGACCTCCGGGCGCGCGCTGCACGAGCTCACCGCGCTGCCGGGGGTCGAGTTCGTGGAGGGTTTCCGCGATGTGCCGGCGATCCTGCATTTCGGGCACTACAGTTACCGCTCGGCCATTTATGGCATCCCGGCGGAAGGCCAGTTGCACCGCTCGCTCGACCGCGCGCTGCAGCCCGTCGCGATGCCGCCGGGCGGCGTGGTGCTGACCGAGCATCTGGCGCGCAACATCCTGCACGTGAAGCCCGGCGATGTGCTGACGGTGGAAGTGCTGGAAGGCCGCCGGCCGGTGCGGCAGGTGCCGGTGCTCGGCATCACCCAGCAGTACCTCGGCCTGTCGGCCTATATGCAGAGGGATTCGCTGAATACGCTGATGCGCGAGGGGGATGTGGTGTCCGGCGCTTATCTGGCGATCCGGCCCGGCGCCGAGGCGGCGGTGTACGCCAGGCTGAATGACCGCCCGCGCGTACTCAGCATGGTCGCCAACGCGTCCGCCATCGAGAGCTTCTACGACACCATTGGCGAGTTCGTGCTCTTCTACAATCTGGTGGCGACCCTGCTCGCCGGCGCGATCGGTTTCGGCGTGGTCTACAACAGCGCACGCATTTCGTTGTCGGAACGCGGGCGTGAACTGGCCAGCCTGCGCGTGCTGGGATTCGGCCGCGGCGAGATTGCCTATATTCTGCTCGGAGAGCTGGCGCTACTGACGCTGGTGGCGATCCCGGTCGGGTTTCTGGTCGGCACCGGGCTGGTCGGTATTCTGGTGCAGGCTTTCAAGAACGACCTGTATCGGCTGCCCCTGATCCTGAAACCGGACAACTTTGCCATGGGTGCTTTGGTCGTCGTTGTTTCGGCCCTGCTCTCCGGGTTGTTGATGTGGTTTCGCCTCGGCCGGCTGGATATGGTGGCGGTGCTGAAAACACGCGAATAAGGACGGGAAAACGAACCATGCAATTACGCACAAAGCTCGTCATCTTGACAACGACGGTACTGGTGGCGGCGGGCCTCGCCTACGGCTTCCTGCCGCGCGCGGTGCCGGTGGATGTCGCAACGGTTGAGGTCGCCCCGCTTGTCGTCACCGTCGAAGAGGAGGGCAAGACCCGGGTGCGGGAGCGTTATGTCGTTTCGGCGCCGGTGGGCGGGACCCTGCAACGCATCGAGCTGAAAGCCGGCGACGCGGTCAAGCCCGACCAGGTGCTTGCGGTGATCGAGCCGGCGCGTTCGGGTGCGCTGGATCCGCGCACCCGCGCCCAGGCCCAGGCGCAGGCGGCGGCTGCCCGGGCCGCGCTGGCGGTTGCGCAGGAAAACGCTCGCGCGGCCACCGCGGCCGCCCAGCTGGCACAGCAGGAGCGCGAGCGTGCCGAATCCTTGCAGCAGTCGAATTTCATCTCCATGCAGGCGCTCGACACCGCCCGCACAGCGGAGTCGCGCGCGCAGGCCGCGCAACAAGCGGCGGATCACGGGGTCCGGGTGGCGCGCTTTGAACTCGACATGGCACGCGCCGCCGCCGCCAGCACCGCCCGGCTGCAGTCCGGCGAGCCTGCCGAACGGCTGGTGGTGCGCGCGCCGGTCGCGGCGCGCGTCTTCAGGGTGGTGCGCGAGAACGAGGGGGCGGTGCAAGCCGGCCAGCCATTGATCGAGATCGGCGATCCCGACGTGCTCGAAGTCGAAGTTGAAGTGCTGTCCACCCAGGCGGTGAAAATCGCCCCCGGCACACGGGTGATGCTCGACCGCTGGGGTGGGGAACAGACCCTCGAGGGCAGGGTGCGCGTGGTCGAGCCCACCGCTTTCACCAAGGTGTCCGCCCTTGGGGTGGAGGAGCAGCGGGTACGGGTGATCGTCGATTTCGCTGCCCCGCGCGAAGTGTGGCAGCGCCTCGGCGATGGTTACCGGGTGGAAGCGCGTTTCGTGATCTGGGAAAAGGACGACGTCCTGCAGTTACCCGCCAGTGCCCTGTTCCGCCAGGGCGAAGGCTGGGCCGTGTTCGCATTGCAGGATGGGCGCGCCAGGCTGAAGTCGGTCGAGGTCGGCCAGCGCGCCGGGCTCATCACGCAGGTGCTGTCCGGTCTGGACGCAGGCGAGCAGGTCATCACCCACCCCGACGACGAGATCAGCGATGGCACGCGGGTGGAGCGTCGCTGAGCCTCCGGCCCTAGACCGCCTGCCCGAGGATGGCCTCGACTTCGCTGTCCTCGACCTGCGGAAAGTCGGCATAAAACTGTCCCACCGCCTGGAAGAACGCGGGCGCCTCCAGGCAGACCACCTCGTCGGCGTACCCCTCGATCTTTTTCAGCGTGTCCGGCGGCGCCACTGGCACTGCGCAGATCAGCTTCGCCGGCTTTTTGGCGCGCAGCGCATGCAGCGCTGAAATCATCGTCGACCCGGTGGCCAGGCCGTCGTCGACCACGATCACGATGCGGCCCGCCGGATCGATCGGCGGCCGCAGCGGCGTGTATTGCGCGCGCCGCTTGCGGATCGCCTCCAGCTGGGCCTGCTTCTCCTGTTCCAGGTAGGCGGACGTGCCGCCGGCCGATTCGGCGTGATCCGCGATATAGCTCCAGCCCGATTCGTCGATCGAGCCGATGGCGAATTCCGGATTGAACGGCGCACCCAGCTTGCGCACCAGCACCACGTCGAGGTCGCCGTCCAGCGCCCTGGCCAGCCGCTGCCCCATCGGCACCGCCCCGCGCGGAATGGCAAGAATCAGCGGATGCTGTCCTTTGTATGCTGCCAAGGCTTCGGCCAGCCTGTCGGCAGCCTGGTTGCGATTGGCAAAAGGCATGATGATCCCTTCATATGAGTCTTCTTCATCCTAGAAGAAATTCCCGCTTGCAGCCGGGAACCACAAGTGGATTCACCCGAAAGAGACCGCAGGCAGGAAGTCCGCCCTTCATGCGGCATCCCTTGGGGGCATCAGCGGTCAGCTACGTTTTTTGGCTTAAATGGGACAATGCAGGCTATGGATGCAAAAAACGATATGAACGACACGGACGGCAGCGCGGCCATCTCGTGCGCGACCTGCGAGGCCTGTTGCTGCCGGCTGGAAGTCCTGCTGATGGGCGAGGACGACGTCCCGATGCGGTTGACCGCCCGGGATCAGTGGGGTGGATGGGTGATGCGTCGCCTCGAGGACGGCTGGTGCGCAGCGCTGGACCGGAACACCCTGCGCTGCACCATCTACGATCGCCGGCCGAACGTCTGCCGCGAATACGAGGTGGGCGATTATGAGTGCAGGGGAGAGCGATTGCGCTTGCTGCCCGCAAGCCGGATAGGGGCGGGGAGCGATCTGGTCCAGTGAGGGCCGCGGGCCGACCCTATGATCGACCTACAAGTGCAGGCAGGCGCGGCAGCGTAGCCTCAATGTCGACCTGGTCAGGACAAGAAGTATCTTTCCCGCTCGGCCGCAACCGGAATGCCTTGGCGTGACATCACCCGTTGCTGCGCCTGGGGTTTATCGCTCGCAGGCTCAGCAGCAGCGATTGGCTTCCGGTTTGCGCCCCCCGGCCGCCATCACGAACTCATTTCTCTGCCTTGCTCCATGAATCCTTCAGCGTCACGGTGCGGTTGAATACCGGCTCGCCTGGTTTCGAATCGACACGATCGGCGACGAAGTAACCGTGGCGTTCGAACTGGAAGCGGTCTTCCGGCGCGGCGTCTCGCAGCGCGGGCTCCAGTTGCGCGCGGATGACTTGTACCGAGTCGGTGTTGAGGTCGTCGAGGAATTCGCCGCTTGCCTGCCCCGGCTGGGCGGTGCGGAACAGCCGGTCGTATAAGCGGATTTCCGCTTCATGGGCATGCGCGGCGGATAGCCAGTGGATGTTGCCTTTGACCTTGACCGAGTCGGCGCCCGGCGTGCCGGATTTGGTGTCGGGAAGATAGTCGCAGTGGACGGCGGTGACGTTGCCGTCGGCGTCGTGGTCAGCCCCGGTACAGGTGACGACGTAGCCATAGCGCAGCCGCACCGAGTTGCCCGGAAAGAGGCGGAAGTAGCCCTTGGACGGGGTTTCCATGAAATCTTCGCGCTCGATCCACAATTCCCTAGAGAACGGCACGGCGCGTTTGCCCAGGTCGGGCTGCTGCGGGTGGTTGGGAGCGAAGCAGTCTTCCGACTTGCCTTCGGGGTAGTTGTCGATGATGAGTTTGACCGGGTCAAGCACGGCGATGCGGCGCAGCGCGGAATCGTTTAAATCATCGCGCTGGCAGGCCTCGAACACGCTGTAGTCGATCCAGCCGTCGGATTTCGACACGCCGATCTGGTCGGTGAAGCGGCGGAAGCCTTCCGGCGTGTAGCCGCGCCGGCGCGCGCCGACGAGTGTGGGCAAGCGCGGATCGTCCCAGCCGGAAACGTGCTTTTCGTCGACCAGCTGGATCAGCTTGCGCTTGGAGAGCACGACGTAGGTCAGATTCAGCCGCGCGAACTCGATCTGCTGCGGCAGCGGGCGGGTGAAGAAGCCGCCATCGGCCAGCTTGTCCAGCAGCCAGTCGTAGAACGGCCGCTGGTCCTCGAATTCCAGGGTGCAGATCGAGTGGGTGATGTGCTCGATCGCGTCCTCGATCGGATGCGCGTAGGTGTACATCGGGTAGATGCACCAGGTGTCGCCGGTGTTGTGGTGATGCGCGCGTTTGATGCGGTAGATCGCCGGGTCGCGCAGGTTGATGTTGGGCGAGGCCATGTCGATCTTCGCGCGCAGCACGTGCGCGCCGTCGGGAAATTCGCCGGCGCGCATCTTGCGGAAGAGCTCGAGGTTTTCCGCCGTGCTGCGGCTGCGGTAGGGACTGTCCCTGCCTGCCTCGGTGAGCGTGCCGCGATGCGCGCGCATCTCGTCGGCCGACAGCGAATCGACGTAGGCATGGCCGGCCTGGATCAGGTATTCGGCGCAGGCGTACATGGTGTCGAAATAGTTCGACGCGAAGTGGAGGTTCGATCCCCAGTCGAAGCCCAGCCATTTCACCGACGCGAGAATTGAATCGACGTATTCCTGGCTTTCCTTTTCCGGGTTGGTGTCGTCGAAGCGCAGGTGGCAGACGCCGCCGTAGTCTCGCGCCAGGCCGAAGTTCAAAAAAATCGACTTGGCGTGGCCCAGATGCAGATAGCCGTTGGGCTCGGGCGGGAAGCGCGTTTCCACGCGGCCGCCCCATTTCGCGGCGGCGTTCTGCTCGTCGATGATATTGCGGATGAAGTTGGCGGCGGGGGCGGTGATGGGGGAATTACTCATATGCGATGCGTAGCGAGAAAGTCGGTCGAAAAGTCGTGCACTCAGTTCGGGCCGCCGAGCAACCGCTGCGAGAGCAGGGTCTGCATGTCGCGCCGGCCATCGGCGATCAGGTATACGACAACCTCGGTGCGGATTATCCGGTAAATCAGCCGATAGGGCTTGAAAAACACCTGACGGTATTGGTGAATGCCAAGCGCCAGCAACTCCCGGGGGTGCGAGCCGCGCTCGGGAAAGTTCGCCAGATCGCCAGCGACTTTCAGCAGCCTGTCCAGCACGCGGTTGGCGCTGGCTTTGGAGTCGTGATGCGCGATGTAATCGTGAAGCGCCTCCAGGTCGCGCTCCGCACCCGCGGTCAGCAGGACCTTGTAGGGCATGGGCTCAGGCTTGCCTGGTGCGCAGCCGTTTGACGACATCGGCCAAGGGGCGTGTTCTGCCAGCCTCGACGTCCTGATTGCCCAGCGCCAGCAACTTCAACAAGGCCAGCGTTTCCTGGGTTTCCTCGTAGCTGGCCACGTCCTGGATCACCGCCTTGGCTTCGCCGTTTTGCGTGATGATCATGGCTTCGCGCTGCTCGGTGAGTTGCTGCAGCACGTCGGCGGCATTGGCCTTCAGATAACTGATGGGTTTGACTTGGGTCGAGTAGCGCATGATGCCCTCCATTTTTGATGAGACTGAATATAGTCTCTTATCAGTTCACTCGCAACGGTCAGGTAATGATGCCGCCGCCGAGACAGACTTCGCCGTCATATAAAACTACAGATTGGCCGGGCGTGACTGCCCACTGCGGGGCGTCGAACGCGAGTTCCAGCGTGTCGCCGTCGAGCCAGGTGATGCGGCAGGCCGCATCGGTCTGCCGGTAGCGGGTCTTTGCGGTGTAGGGCCTGCCGGGGTCGGGCGCTGTGCCGCTGATCCAGTTGAGCTGGCCGGCGGCCAGCGTCGAGCGCTTGAGCAGCGGGTGGTCGTGCCCCTGCACCACGACCAGCGTGTTGCTTGCCATGTCCTTGGCGGCGACGAACCACGGCGCGTCGCTGCCGTCCTTTGTCCCGCCGATGCCGAGGCCCTGGCGCTGTCCGAGGGTGTAATACATCAGGCCCTGATGCTGGCCGATCACGCGGCCTTCGGGCGTCTTCATGTCGCCGGGATCGCGCGGCAGGTAGCGTTCGAGGAATTCGCGGAAGTTGCGTTCGCCGATGAAGCAGATGCCGGTGCTGTCCTTCTTGGCGGCGTTGGGCAGGCCGATTTTCTGCGCCAGCGCGCGCACTTCGGGCTTCGGCAGATGCGCCAGCGGAAACAGGGCAGGGCGGATCTGTGCCTGACTCAGCCGGTAAAGAAAGTAGCTCTGGTCCTTGTTGGCATCCGCCGCTTTCAACAGGGTGGCGCGGCCGGCGGCGTCCGTGCCCTTGCTGACGTAATGCCCGGTGGCGATGAATTCGGCGCCGCGCGCCACGGCGTCGTCGAGGAAGGCCTTGAACTTGATTTCGGCGTTGCACAGCACGTCGGGGTTGGGCGTGCGGCCGGCCTGGTATTCGGCGAGGAAGTAGCTGAACACGCGTTCCTTGTATTCGGCGGCGAAGTTGACTGCTTCGACCTCGATGCCGAGCACGTCGGCCACCGCCAGCACGTCGAGAAAATCCTGGCGCGCGGTGCACTGCCCGGTGTTGTCGTCGTCGTCCCAGTTCTTCATGAAGACGCCGAGCACGTCGTGGCCCTGCTGCTTCAGCAGATAGGCGGCGACGGCGGAGTCGACGCCGCCCGACATGCCGACGACGACCTTGGTGCTCATGCGTGGATCACGAAATCGAGCGGAAAGCGCCGCCCGGCCAGGTAATCCTCGACGCAGCGCATTACCAGCGGGCTGCGGTGCGGCGTGGGATGCGCGGCGAGCTCGTCCGGCGTCAGCCACACGGCGCGCACGATGCCGGTATCCAGGGCGCGGTCGGCATCGAAGCCGGTGGCCTCGCAGACGTAGGCGAAGCGCAGATAGGTGATGTCGCGGCGCGGGTAATACGTGCTGTAGCAGCCCAAGAGCGCGAGCGGCTCGACGTGGTGCGCGGTTTCCTCCAGCGCCTCGCGGCGCACCGCGGCGAGCAGCGTTTCGTCGCGCTCCCAGTGGCCGGCCGGCTGGTTGAGGCACAGGCCTTCGGCGGTGTGTTCCTCCACCAGCAGGAATTTGCCGTCGCGTTCGACCATGGCGGCGACCACCAGGTGCGGGGTCCACGGTGTGTTCGGGTTGGGCTCAGACATGCAGTTCTTTCCATTCTCCGGGCTGCAGGGCGCCCAGGGTCCATTCGCCGACGGCGGCGCGGATCAGCCGCAGGGTGGGGAAGCCGATCTTGGCCGTCATCCGGCGCACCTGGCGGTTCTTGCCCTCCTTGATCGTGAGTTCGATCCAGGCCGTGGGGATGGCCGCGCGAAAACGGACCGGCGGGTCGCGCGGCCACAGCGCGGCGGGCTCGTCGATCACGTGTGCGCTGGCCGGGCGGGTGACGAAGTCGCCGAGGTCGACGCCGCGGCGCAGGGGTTCGAGGTCGGCATCAAGCGGCGCGCCCTCGACCTGCGCCCAGTAGGTTTTGGGCAGCTTGTGTTTGGGGTCGGCGATGCGGCTCTGGAGAGTTCCGTCATCGGTTAAAATCAGCAGCCCTTCGCTATCAGCGTCCAGCCGGCCGGCCGCATACACGCCGGGCACGCTGAGGTGGTCGCGCAGGCCCTGCCAGCGCCCCTCGGGGGTGAA
>JAGXGM010000006.1 GCA_024636675.1 Hydrogenophilales bacterium
GATCGTGCCTTCTTCCTTGTAGCCGCGGACGTGGATGTTGTCGTGGTTGGTGCGCCGGTAGGTCAGCCGATGGATCAGCCAGGGGTAGGCGTGGAAAGCGAAGATGACCGGCCGGTCGCGCGTGAAGAGCGCGTCGAAGTCGGCATCAGAGAGGCCATGCGGATGCTCGGTCTGGGGCTGCAGCTTCATGAGATTGACGATATTGACGACCCGGATGCGAAGGCCGGGCACTTCTTCGCGCAGGATCGACACCGCGGCCAGAGTTTCGAGCGTCGGCACGTCGCCGCAGCAGGCCATGACCACGTCCGGCTCCGCACCGGGCGGGCCTTCAGCCGACTCGTTGCCGGCCCAGTCCCAGATGCCGATGCCGGCGGCACAGTGCTTGGCGGCCGCGTCCATCGCCAGCCATTGCGGCGCCGGGTGCTTGCCGGCAACCACCACGTTGACGTAGTGGCGGCTGCGCAGGCAATGGTCCATCACCGAGAGCAGACAGTTGGCGTCGGGCGGCAGATAGACGCGCACGACCTCAGCCTTCTTGTTCACGACGTGATCGATGAATCCCGGATCCTGGTGCGTGAAGCCGTTGTGGTCCTGGCGCCAGACATGCGAGGCCAGGAGGTAGTTCAGCGAGGCGATCTTGCGCCGCCAGGGCAATTGCGCGCTGACCTTCAGCCACTTGGCGTGCTGGTTGAACATCGAGTCGATGATGTGGATGAAGGCCTCGTAGCAGTTGAACAGGCCATGGCGCCCGGTGAGCAGATAGCCCTCGAGCCAGCCCTCGCACTGGTGCTCGCTCAGCATCTCCATCACCCGGCCCTGGGGCGCCAGCCACTGGTCGCCCGGGGCGGTGACGGCGTCCCACTGGCGGTTCGTCGCTTCGAACACCGCGGCCAGGCCGTTGGAGACGGTCTCATCCGGCCCGAAGACTCGAAAATTGCGTTGCTCGTCGTTGAGCCGGGCCACGTCGCGCAGGAACGGCCCGAGCACGCGCGTGTCGCCGATCCCCGGCGCGCCCGGAACAGGCACCTGCGCTGCGTACTCACGGTAGTCAGGTAGCTGCAGGTCGCGCAGCAGCAGGCCGCCGTTGGCGTGGGGATTGGCGCCCATGCGCCGGTCTCCGCTCGGTGCCAGCGCCGCGAGTTCCGGCATCAGGCGGCCCTGCGCGTCGAAGAGTTCTTCGGGCCGGTAGCTGCGCAGCCAGTCCTCCAGCAGCTTCAGATGCCCGGGGTGATCGGCCGGGTGCAGCGGCACCTGATGCGAACGGAAGTTGCCTTCGACGGGTTCGCCGTCGACCTGCTTCGGCCCGGTCCAGCCCTTGGGTGAATGGAGCACAATCATCGGCCAGCGCGGGCGCACAGTCTTGCCGTGCTGGCGTGCCTGGCGCTGAATGCGCTGAATCTCCAGCACCGCTTGATCCAGCGCAGCGGCCATCAGAGCGTGCATCGGCTCGGGCTCATGCCCTTCCACGAAAATCGGCATCCAGCCGCAGCCGCGCAGGAATTGCTCCAGTTCCTGGTGCGTGATGCGCGCCAGCACCGTCGGATTGGCGATCTTGTAGCCGTTGAGGTGCAGGATCGGCAGCACCGCGCCGTCGGTGACCGGGTCGAGAAACTTGTTCGAATGCCAGGCAGTGGCCAGCGGCCCGGTCTCGGCCTCGCCGTCGCCGACCACGCAGGCGACGACCAGGCCGGGGTTGTCGAACACGGCGCCGAACGAATGGCTCAGCGAGTAGCCCAGTTCGCCGCCCTCGTGGATCGAACCCGGGCACTCGGGCGAAGCATGGCTGGGAATGCCGCCGGGAAACGAGAACTGCCTGAACAGCTTCTTCAGGCCCGCCTCGTCACGGCTGATCTCGGGATAGACCTCGCTGTAGGTGCCCTCGAGGTAGGTGTTGCCCACCACAGCAGGGCCGCCGTGGCCGGGGCCCGAGACGTAGATCATGTCCAGGTCGTAGGCCTTGATGACCCGGTTCAGGTGCGCGTAAATGAAGTTCTGGCCCGGGGTCGTGCCCCAATGCCCGAGCAGCATGGGCTTCACGTCGGACAGACGCAGAGGACGCCGCAGCAGGGGGTTGTCCCACAGGAAGATCTGGCCTACCGACAGGAAGTTGGCGGCGCGCCAATAGGCGTCCAGGTCTTGGAGCGAGACGTGGTCTTGTTCGCCGGTCATGGACCGACGCTACGCCTCGCAGAGTGCCCGCGTCCGTTCGCTATCGCACATCGCGAAGCCTGTCGAGACTCCTTGAACAACGAGCGCAGATCATCAGGTCAAGCAACCGGATTGATTTGCGCCTTGCCAGTTTGATCGATCCATTCCATCGCTTCGTCCGCGCGCATGTAGCCAAAGTGCCGCACCTGCGCATGGACGAAATGGTCTGCAATTCCCGGCATGACATCCGCTACAACGCCGTCCGCGACGATCGCGACTCTCTCGATCTTCTTGATATGGTCCTTGAGGAACTTGAAGTGAGCAAGCATCGCGGCAAAGTCTTTCCAGCCGGGAAATGATTTTGCACGGATCAGCACTCCGTGCAGCTTCGCGTGTTCCGCCAGATAGGTATCCACCTGACTCGTTATCAAAATGAAATCTGCCGCTTCAAGCGGACCTTCCGGATGCAGTTCGAGTATGCCTTTGTCACGCAGCAATTCGTGGTTGATCATCATCGGGTATTCCCCATCGGGCAATAACGCCAAAAGTACCCGCGCGATCAGCACGGACGGGACGTCTTTCGCCGTGTGCATCGACATAGAGTGTTCCCGCTCCAGATGTTCGAGTCTGTCCGCTGGCGCACAGACAGCGCGATGGCGTGGGCACATAGTGAGCTGATGCCGGCGCGATCACGCGATGCCGGCTGCCGTCGCGCGCCAGGCGCCACGAGATCAACGCGGGTCGAAGACGACGGTCGGCCCAGTCAAGGAACATGGACCATGTTGCAAAACCTGAAGGACATCGAGCAATGCACCCTGCACGCGACCGACGGCGACATCGGTCAGGTCAAGGATTTGTACTTCGATGACCACGCGTGGGTGGTTCGTTACCTCATCGTCGACACCGGGTCCTGGCTCTCGGAGCGAAAGGTGCTGATCTCACCCATTTCCATTCAGAAGCCCGACTGGCCGGCGCACCGTCTGCCGGCCGCGATCACGCGGGAGCAGGTCCAGAACAGCCCCGACATCGACACCGACAAACCGGTGTCCCGCCAGCATGAGGTGCAGTACCTCGGCTACTACGGCTATCCCACATACTGGGGCGGCGCCGGGATGTGGGGTGGCGGGATGTTTCCGATGGAGATGGTTCCCGGGTACGCCGGGCTCCAGGGCGGCGGCGCCGAGCGGGAGCAGGCCGGCAAGGAATTCGCCAGGGCGGAACGCGCGAGGCACCCCGACGATGATCCGCACCTGCGCAGTTGCAAGGCTGTCGTCGGCTACCACCTTCACGCCACGGATGGCGAGGTGGGGCATGTGGAGGGGTTCCTGATCGATGACGAGACCTGGGCCATCCGCTATCTCGTCGTCGACACCAGCAACTGGTGGCTCGGCCACCAGGTGCTTATCGCTCCGCAGTGGGTTGGCGGCGTGCATTGGTTGGATCGAAACGTGACGGTCGACCTGAGCCGCGAGGCGGTGAAGGCTGCGCCGCCCTACGACCCGTCGACCGAACTGGACCGCCCTGGCGAGACCGGGCTGTACACCCACTACGGGCGCCCGCCGTACTGGCAGGCCGGCGCGACGCCCAAGCGCGAGATCTGACGTCGACGCCATCGGATGCGCACCGTGGCTCCATCGTCCCCATCGCCGCTGCAGTTGCTGTCGAACGGCCGTTACCACGTGATGGTCACGGCGGCAGGCAGCGGCTACAGCCGGTGGAACGGCGTGGCCCTGACCCGTTGGCACGAAGATGCTGGCGAGCGCGGCGGCGGACCGTGCTGCTACCTGCGAGACAAAGCGAACGGACAGGTCTGGGCGACGGCGTCGCGGCCCCTGCGCAATGCCGCCTGCGAGTACGGCGCCAGCTTCGTGCCGGGGCTGGCGACCTGGCACGCGCGCTGCCTGGACATCGACACCCTGACCGACATCGCCGTAGCGCCGGACGACGACGTCGAGTTGCGAAGGCTGCGCATCACCAACCGTTCAGCGCTGCGCAGAACGCTGACACTCACGAGCTACGCCGAGATCGTCCTCGAAGCGCAGGCCACCGTCAACGCGCACCCGGCGTTCGAGAAGCTCTTCATCGAGACCGAGGTGATAGGCCCGGCGCAGACCCTGGTCTGCTCGCGGCGCGCCCGGTCACCCGACGAGGACCCGCCCTCGATGTTCCACTTGCTCGTGGCGCCCGACGCCTTCGGCTTCTCGCACGAGACGGACCGCATGCGTTTCATCGGCCGCGGCCGCGGCACCGACGATCCACAGGCCCTGGACAGCGACACGGCCTTGTCGGGCAGCGTGGGCGCGGTGCTCGACCCGGTCGTGGCCATCCGCTGTAGCGTGACCCTCGATCCGGGCCAGACCGCGGTGATGGACTTCTTCACCGGCATCGGGGCGTCGCACGAGGCCTGCGCGGCGCTGGCGGCGCGGTGCCGCGAACCGAAGTTTGCGGACGATCTCGCGGCCAAGGCAGGCCGCCAAGCCCGCGATGTGCTGGCGCAGAGCGACGCCAGCGAGGCGGATGCGCGCCTGTTTACGCACCTGGCAGCCGCGCTCCTGGTCGCTGACGCCCGCTGGCGCGCCCGGATCGACGTGCTCGCACGCAATGCCCTGGGGCAGCCCGGCCTGTGGGCCTTGTCCATCTCCGGTGACCTGCCCATTGTCCTGCTCCAGGTCGAGGCGCTCGCGCAGATGGGTCTGGTTCGGCAGCTCATGCATGCCCATGCCTGGTGGCGGCAGATGGGGCTGTCCGCAGATCTCGTGATCCTCGTCGACGACGATGGCGCCGGACCTGCCGATCTTCAGGCGCAGGTCGCGGCCGCACTGCTGGAATCGGGCGACGCGGGTTTGGCCGACAAGCCAGGGGGCAGCTTTGTGCGGGCCAAGAGTGCGCTGTCCGAAGAGGCCCACGTGCTGCTGCAGTCGTTCGCCCGCATTGTCATCGACGCCAGCGCCGGTCCGCTCGAGGCGCAGGTCGAACAACGCTTCGGCGCGGCCGCCGTCGTCTCGCGCGCGCCGCTGCCGGCCGCGCCCGCACAAGTGCGAACGGCGGCCACGCCCGAAACCGCCTCGGGTCAGCCCACCGGGCTGCTGTTCGCCAACGGGCTCGGCGGCTTCACGCCCGACGGCCGGGAGTACGTGATCACCGTCTCGGCGGGCCGGATGACGCCGCTGCCCTGGGTCAACGTCCTGGCGAACCCGCAGTTCGGAACCGTCGTCTCCGAAAGTGGCAGCGCCTGCACCTGGAGCGAGAACGCGCAAGTCTTCCGTCTGACCCCCTGGACCAACGACCCGGTGACTGATCCCAACACTGAGGCGTTCTACCTCCGCGACGAGGACAGCGGGCACTTCTGGTCGCCTACGATGCTGCCGAGCGCAGGCAAGGGGCCGTATGTGACGCGACACGGCTTCGGCTACAGCGTCTTCGAGCATGACGAAGACGGCATCACTTCGGCGCTCACGATGTTCGTGGCCATCGACGCGCCGACCAAGTTCGTGATCCTGGCCGTGTGCAATCGATCGGGCCGTGCGCGGCGGCTCTCGGCCACGGGCTACCTGGAATGGGTGCTCGGCGACGAGCGCTCGAAGACCGCGATGCACGTGGGCACGACGCGCGGCAACGCCAGCGGCGAGAGCGCCACGCTGTTCGCCCACAACCCCACGAACATCGACTTTGCGCAGCGCACGGCCTTCTTCGATGTCGATGTGGCCGTCGACGACGTCGTCAGCTCCTGCGGCGATCGCCAGGCATTCCTCGGGCCCGAGGGCAGCCTGCGCCGGCCCGGCGCCATGGGCGCCGCGCGGCTTTGCGGCTCGGTCGGTTTTGCGCTCGATCCGTGCGCAGCCCTGCGCGTGGCGTTCGACCTGAAGGACGGTCAGACGCGCGAGATCGTCTTTCGCCTCGGCGCCGGGGCCACCCCTGAAGACGCGCGAGCGCTGGTGAGGCGCTGGCGCGGACCTGCCCCGGCCCAGGAGGCGCTGGCTGCCGTGAAGCAGCACTGGGCGCGCACGCTCGGCGCGGTGCAGGTCCGCACGCCGGACAAGTCGTTCGACCTGCTGGCGAATGGCTGGTTGACGTACCAGACGCTGGCTTGCCGGCTGTGGGCCCGCAACGCGTTCTACCAGTCCAGTGGCGCCTTCGGCTTTCGCGATCAACTGCAGGACGTGATGGCTCTGGTCCACGCCGCGCCGGCCGAGGTGCGCGAGCACCTGCTGCGCAGCGCTTCCCGGCAGTTTGCCGAAGGCGACGTGCAGCACTGGTGGCATCCCCCGTCGGGGCGCGGCATTCGCACGCGTTGCTCCGATGACTACCTCTGGCTGCCACTGGCCACCTGCCGCTA
>JAGXGM010000066.1 GCA_024636675.1 Hydrogenophilales bacterium
CACCCCAATTGTTGTCCCAAGTAAGAATAGCGCCCGATGAGTGTCTCTGCCCGTAGCTCAACTGGATAGAGCACCAGCCTTCTAAGCTGGGGGTTACAGGTTCGATTCCTGTCGGGCAGACCAAGTTTTTCCGTTGTTGGCATTGTCAACGACATCAATGGTGGACGTAGCTCAGTTGGTAGAGTCCAGGATTGTGATTCCTGTTGTCGTGGGTTCGAGCCCCATCGTCCACCCCATCTATTGGCACGAAATGAACAAAGCCCGCACAAGCGGGCTTTGTTCATTTCGCATGCACCGCAATGGCTGACCTCAGTCGTGAATCTCGCCGTCAACGTACAGCCAGCGCCCATCCAGTCGCTCGAAGCGGCTGGTTTCGTGCAGTCTGAATGCGCGGCCATTGAGCTTGTAGCGAGCAACGAATTCCACCATGGCATGATTGTCGTCCAGGGGCATGTGCGCCTTCACCGCCAGCCCCAGCCAGTGCGGGGGCGGCGTGGCGTCGAGTTCGATTGCAGCGGGGCGGGTATCGGGATGCCAGGTCGCCCTCAGGTAATCTTCCAGCCCCAGCACATAGGCGCTGTAGCGCGAGCGCATCAGGCGCTCGGCATCCGGGGCGATCGCGCCGGCATGAAATTTCCCGCAGCAGGTCTCGAACTGGTACCCCGATCCGCACGGGCAGGTCGCGCCGCTCATGGTTTTTTCACCGGACAACGCAGCTTCGGCTGAATGTACGGCCACACGGCGTCGAGCATATGGCGCTGCGCCTTCTCGTTCGGGTGGATGCGGTCGGCCTGCATCATGCCGTCCGTGACGCCCACCCCGCAGACAAAACACGGCACGCGAATGATGTTCTCCTCGCGCGCCACGTCGACATACAGCTTCGCCACCGCGTCGGCATACGGCTTGCCGTAATTGGGCAGTACCGGCGCTTCGAGCAGCGCCACCCAGGCGCCCGCCGCCTTGGCCTGGCGGATCATCGTGACCAGGTTCTGCCGGATCACCGCCGGCGGCGTGCCGCGCAGGGCATCGTTGCCGCCGAGTGCGATCAGCACGCCTTGCGGATGGTGCCTGTCAAGCGCCGGCTGCAGGCGCTGCAGGCCGTTCTGCGTGGTGTCGCCGCTCACGCTGGAATTGATCACGCGCCATTGCTGATTTTTTTGCGGCGGCACGGTCTTTTTCAGACGCGCCTCGAGCAGATCCACCCAGTTTTTTCCCGCGGCAAGGCCATAACCGGAACTCAGGCTGTCGCCGACAATCAACACCGTGCACGAGCCGGCCAGTACGCCACCCGGCATCCACCACAGCAATAACAGCACCCATACGCGATAATTCATTCATTTCCCTTAATCTGATCACCCTTCAATGACGCCCCCAGACAGCGCCCAGTTCCCTGCTGAATCAACCAGCGCATTGCAATCGCACGGTGTCGTCATCGCCCGCGCCCTGTCGCAGCGCGTGACCACCGCCGACGGCGAGCTCGCCATCCTGAGCGAAGTCGAGCTCGCGGTCAAAGCCGGCGAAACGCTCGCCATCACCGGCGCCTCGGGCTCCGGCAAGTCGACGCTGCTGGGTTTGCTGGCAGGACTCGACCAGCCGTCTGCGGGCGAAATCATGCTGCTTGGCCAGCGTCTGGGCGATCTCGACGAGGATGCCCGCGCCCGGCTGCGCGCCGGTCGTATCGGCTTCGTGTTCCAGTCGTTCCAACTGTTGCCTGCGCTCAGCGCGCTGGAAAACATCCTGCTGCCGCTGGAACTGGCCGGCCGCGCCGATGCGAGCACGCGCGCGGCCTACTGGCTCGACCGCGTTGGCCTGGCCGCGCGTGCCGCGCACACGCCGCGCCAGTTGTCCGGCGGCGAGCAGCAGCGCGTCGCCCTCGCGCGCGCCTTCGCCACCGACCCCGAGATCGTGTTTGCCGACGAGCCTACCGGCAACCTCGATGCCGACACCGGTGCGCGCATCATCGAATTGCTGTTCGAGCTCAACGCCTCGGCCCATACCACCCTCATCCTGGTTACCCACGACGAAGCACTGGCGGCGCGCTGCCAGCGCCGGCTACACCTGGTCGCCGGCCAGATGCGCGAGGCGGCCTTCGCATGACTTTCGCGAGGCTCGGCCTGTGGCTGCTGCGACGCGAACGCGCCAGCGGCGAATGGCGGGTGCTGCTGCTGGCGCTGATCATCGGCGTCGGCAGTGTATCCACCACCGGCTTTCTCGGCGACCGTATCAAGCGCGCGATGAGCGAGCAGGGCGCCAGTTTTCTCGGCGCCGACCTGATGGTCACCAGCCCGCGCCCGATCGAGGACTGGCCTGTGCCCGCCGTTGAAAGCGGTGCGCTTGCCACCAGTCAGGCGCTCGAATTCGCCAGCATGGTGAGCCGTGGCGACGCCTTCCAGCTCGCCACGCTGCGCGCAGTCGATGCCGACTACCCATTGCGCGGCGTGGTGCGCATCGCCGACCGTCCCTTCGAGCCCGGCGCCGCGCGTCCGGCGCAGCCGCCGCCTGGTTCGATTTACGTCGAGCCGTCGTTGCTGCCGCTGCTCTCGGCCAGTGTCGGCGACAGCGTGAAGATCGGCGAAGCCACCTTCCGCATCGCCGGCATCGTGGCCGAAGAACCGGGCCAGCTCGGCGGCGTATTCGGCCTCGCCCCGCGCGTGTTCCTGCGCGCCGACGAAGTCGAAACAACCCGCGTGCTGCAGCCCGGCAGCCGCCTCACCTACCTCTATCAGTTTGCCGGCGAACCCGAGCAACTCGCCGCTTTCAGTGCAGCAGTAAAACCCGCACTCGACAGCACCCAGCGCCTCATCGGCTCGCGCGAAGGCGTCGAAACGCTGCGCGGCGCCTTCGCCAACGCCGACCGCTATATCCAGCTCACCGCATTGATCAGCCTCTTGCTGTCGGTGGCGGCAATCGCCATCGCCGCCCACCACCATGCGCTGCGTCATTACGATCAGGCCGCGCTGCTGCGCTGCTTCGGCGCCACCACCACACAACTGCGCACGCTCTATGCTATCCAGCTGCTGACGCTGGGTCTGCTCGGCAGCCTCGCCGGCGTGGCAATCGGTGCCCTGACACAACAGGCGCTCGCGGCGCTGATTCTGCCGGGTGCCGTCACCCGGCTGCCGTCACTTGGCTTGGCGCCAGTTGGCGTCGCCATCGCCAGCGGCCTGCTGGCGCTCGCGGGTGCCAGCCTGCCGGCGCTGATGCGCCTGATCCGCGTGCCGCCGCTGCGGGTGTTGCGGCGCGATCTGCCGCCGCTGCCGGTGGCTGCGTGGCTCAGCGCCGCCGTCAGCGGATCGGCGCTGCTGCTGCTGATCGCGTGGTACGCGGGCGACGCCAAGCTGGTCGGCGGCTTCGTCGGCGCGCTGATCGCGCTGGTCGGTGTACTGATCCTGCTGGCGCGGCTGGCCCTGGTGGCCGGTCGCGGCGTGCAACGCCTGTCGCATGGCCCGCTGCGCTTTGGCCTCGCGCAGCTGCTGCGCCACCGCTTCGACAGCACCCTGCAGCTCGGTGCCTTCACCCTGGCGCTGTTCCTGGTGGCCCTGCTGGCGCTGGTGCGCAGCGACCTCATCGCCGGCTGGCAGCAGCAACTGCCGCCGCAAGCCCCCAATTATTTCCTGGTGAACATCGCGCCGCACCAGCAGCAGGCCGTTGCCGCCTATCTGTCGGAGCACCGCCTCAAGGCCTCCGCGCTTTATCCCATGGTGCGTGGCCGTCTGGTCAGCAAAAACGGTGTGTCCATCGCCGAGACGCTTCCCGAAGACGCGCGCGACAGCAACACCCTGCGGCGCGAGCTCAACCTCACCTGGACCGCCACCCTGCCCGCCAACAACGCCATTCTGGCCGGGCGGTGGCACGGCGAGCGCCGCGCTGACGCACCCGTGAAGGCCATACCAAAGGTAGGCAATCCGCTATCGGCTCAAGCCGATGCGGAATTGACACCGCCGGCGGGTGCCCCGCTGCTGAGCAGCGACCCTTCCGCGGAAATCTCGGTCGAATCCGGCATGGCCGAACGGCTAAATCTCGCAATCGGTGATCAGCTCGGCTTCCAGGTGGGCGACCAGACAATCGCCGCGCGCATCACCAGCATCCGCAGCGTGAAGTGGGACTCGATGCAGCCCAACTTCTTCGTCATCTTCGCCCCCGGCCAGCTCGACGCCCTGCCCGCCAGCGCCATCGCCAGCGTCTACGTGCCGCCGGACGCCACTGACGTGCTGCCCGGTTTCGTCAAGGCCTTTCCCGGCATCACCGTACTTGCGCTCGACAAGCTCATTGCGAACATCGAAGCCGTGTTTGCGCAGATCATCGGCGCCATCCAGCTGCTGCTGGGATTCTTGCTCGCGGCCGGCATGGCCGTCGTCGTCGCCACCCTCCTGGCCAGCCTCGACGCGCGCCAACAGGAAGCTGTGCTACTGCGCACTCTCGGCGCGCAGCGCGCCTATCTGGCGAAGGGATTGTGGAGCGAATTTATCGCCTTGGGATTGCTGGCCGGGCTGCTCGCCAGCGCCTGTGCCGAAATCGCCATGGCGCTGATCGCCAACCGCCTGTTCGAGCTGCCGCTACGGCTGCATCCCTGGCTGTGGCTCGTGCTGCCGCTGGGCGGCGCGCTGCTGGTCGGCATGAGCGGCTGGCTCACTACGCGGCACATCACCCGTGTACCGCCGATGCAGTCGATCCGCGCGCTGAATTGAATGGCGATTCGCGCGGACGCAGTCACGAAACGATCATCTGGGCGCCAAGTGAGCTGGCAAGCAGTTCGCCGATGAAATCATCCGGTCGCAGGGTTGTTTTCTTGCGGCATTCGACCGCTTACCACTGATAACGATGACTGCCCATGAATGTCAGGACGCGCGCGTCGGCGACATGCCCTACATCGTGTGCATAAATCATATGCAGCCCCAACGCAGAATGCCTGCCAGCCGCACCAACCCAGCGCTGCCGGTACGCCAACTCCAGGTTGAGTTGCTGCCCGGTAGGCGTCAGGCTGACTGACCGGCGCTGGCGCAGCACCGTACCATCTGCCAAGCGTCCCACCGGAAGGTTAAAGCTGGCGCGTGCATGATCGACGCGCAGCGGCTGACTGAGCGCCAGGCCGAAAGAGCGGTCGTCTCCCTGCCAGGCGACACCCGCCGCCCATTCACTGGTCATCACGTTGCTGATGTCCGTGAGCAGTGTTTCGCCTTCCACTTCCATGGTGCCGAACTCTGCCGATCCAAAAGCTGCCCAGCGCCGGCCCAGGTCGTACCGCAACCTGAATGTGGCCGCCTGAGAGAACGACTGGTTCAGCGCGAGTGCCCCGGTACCTGAAGCCCCCATCGCGGCTCCTGACTCCTGCGTCAGCGCCAGGCCGATGCTGACGCTTGTGGACGCATCGGGCTCAAAACTCAGGCGGGTCTCATGTCGCCAGGCGGATGGCGCCGAAGCGATGCCGCCCGATGGGGCCGTGGCGCGCGTCGTACGGGCATCCAGATGTACCATGTCATTCAGCTGCCAGGCGACGCCAACGCGGTCGAGCCAATCGTAGGCGCCGAGCGACCCATTGCCCGTCAGCGAGAGCATTTGTACAGGCGCGGCCTCGTTTTCCAGTGAACGCCCGCGGGTACGCATGAGATTCAAACGGTGCCCGTTCCCGGAGGTGAAATCTGCATAAGACTGTGTCAAGCCACCTTGTTGGTCGAACGATGTCTTGGCGTAAAGCCCGGTGTCCCGATGTTCGTGGGTGTCGCCGGCGAGCAGCCCCATCCAGTGCTCCCTGGCGGTCTTCCAGAAGTCGGCCTGGCCCAGTTGGCCGGCCAAATTGAACGAATAGTCCCGGCCGTAGCTGTCGAACATCGCCGCGTCGAGCGACAGGCTGTTCGCGGCGTCACCGAATGCTGCCGGCAGTACGAATCCGGTGCTGGCAACGGAATATGACGCACCACCAAGCTGATTGCCTGCAGGCAGTGCGGTTACGCCCACAGGCTGCAGTGCCTGTTCCGCGTCGAGCACGCCCTGGCCGAAATAGAACGGGTCATAGCCGGAAAAGGTGCGGTCAGCCGTGTCCAGCAGGATGCCGGTGCTTTCTTGCGGCGTGAGGTGCGGCCACTGGGCCAGCAGACTGGTCAGGGCGGCGCTGACGACGGGGGCCGAAGCCGATGTGCCGTTGAATGTGGCGACGGTTGTTCCGTCGGCTTCAATCACATTGACAGGGGTCAGCGCAACCAGGAAACGCGATTGGATCGTGGTGTCAGCACCAGGGTAATTGGAGAAACTCTGGAGCGCATAGGTGCCGCCTGAGGCGAAGCCCGCTCCAGCCAGGATCGAAATGCCTGTGTAGTCGGCATTGCTGAACAAGGAAGGATAGCTGTATGCATAGCTTGACAGGTTGATGGCGACATTGATGCCGCCAATGACCTCGCCATTGCCTGCCGCCATAATGAGCGCCGCGCCTTTGTTGACTGCCTTGTCGTAGGCGGGACCTAAATAATAGGGGTCAACTTCAAACATTGGATACAGGCTGTAGTTAACGATGCGCGCTCCTGAATCCAGGGCCCAGTTGGTCGCAGCCGCGATCTCACTTACGTAAAGACCGGTGGCATCGCCAGTGGCCTTGCCCAGGAGCAGGGCGGCATCGTCGGTGTAACCCACCGTCTCACCCGCAATGATTTGCGCGACATAAGTGCCATGCAGGTCACCTGTGCTATCCGATATGCTGGTGCTGGGGTCGCAGGTCACCCCGCTCGGCGCATCCCGGGTGCAAGCGATCGCGCCCACCACTGCATCGCGGATTTCGGGGTGGTTGATGTCAAAGCCTTGATCGATTACTGCCACTTTGACGGTTCTGTCGGGAATGACCAAAGAACTCGTTGCGCCGCCCCCTCCCCCGCCGCAACCGGCCAGGGCCAGGAGCAGAATGCCCATGGCGCCAAACCATAAGCGCTGATGGCCAGAACCCGTTGCCGGGCAACCCGGGGGGCTGCGCTCAATCAAAATCAGGCCCATAAGCTGCAAACACACGATCAAAAATGCACGCTACCACAGAAAGACAAAAGCCCCTGAGCGGATCTTGATCAACCGGAATTAGCGCGTTATTGGCGAGATAAAGCGTGTCCGAACCCACTTGAAACCATTGCCTGTGCACCCTTCCCCGCAGGTTGCAAATCCGCGCTCACCGCTTCGCGCTCATCGAATACAAAGCAGTCGCCACGGTAATGCGCGCCGCCCACTTCCTCGAAGTATTTGAGGATGCCGCCTTCAAGCTGATACACGTGCTCGATGCCGATGGCCTTCATATGGATGACGGCCTTTTCGCAGCGGATGCCACCAGTGCAGAACGACACGACGGTTTTGCCCGCATAGTCGGCGCGGTGCTCGGCCAGGCGCGGCGGAAATTCGCTGAAGATGCCGATGCCATAATCGATAGCGTCATTGAAGGTGCCCGCGGCGATTTCGTAGTCATTGCGGGTATCGAGCATCACCACCGGACGGCCTTCGTCGTCGCAGCCGCGGTCCAGCCATTGCTTCAGCGTGGCGGCCTCCACCGACGGCGCGCGCGCTGCTTCCGGACGGATCAGTGGATGCTGCATCGTGATGATTTCCTGCTTCAGCCGCACCCGCATTTTTCTGAATGGCGGCACGTCGGAGAGACTTTCTTTGGGCTGCAGATCGGAAAAGCGCGGATCGGCGCGTAGCGTGGCGACAATCGCGTCGATCGCCATGCGCGAACCGGCCAGAAACACGTTGATGCCCTCCGGCGCAAGCAGGATGGTGCCCCTCAGCCCGAGCGCCTGGCAGCGCGCGGTGAGATCGGCCTTGAGAACCTCGCGGTCAGTAAGGGATACGAATTTGTAGCAGGAAATGTTGACGACAGACACAGTAAGACCTTGAACCCAAGTTTAAGCAAACCGGCATTATACGAAGTGGTTCTGCCCTGCCGGTGGTTTTGATACCCTGCGACCTTCCCCCCCGCCACTTCCCGACCATGGACCCACATTTGCAAACCCCGGCACCTATCCGGCATACCGCGATCGGCGCGGCATGAAGCGCGCTGTTCCCGCCGCTTCCCGCGCACAGAAAGCGGTTTACACCGATCCACTGACGGAGCTGCTGCGCCCCGGTCAGTCGATCGAGCTGCTGAAAGAGCTGCACATCCTGACGCGCGATGGCAAGCTCAACCAGGACAGTCGCCGCAAACTCAAACAGGTCTATCACCTGTGCAATTTCATCGAACCCCTGCTGGATGATGTGCTCGGCCGACAGGACACGCTGACCCTGGCAGATCATGGCGCCGGCAAGTCATACCTGGGTTTCATCCTGTACGACCTGTTCCTGAAAGACCGCCCCGGCAGCCACATTTTCGGTATCGAAACGCGCGATGAACTGGTGGCCCGTTCACGTGAACTGGCGGATCGACTGGGTTTTGCACGCATGTCTTTCCTCAATGCGACCGTAGCGGAGTCGATCACCACCGATGCCCTGCCGTCGCGTATCGACATCGTCACCGCCCTGCATGCCTGCAACACGGCGACCGACGATGCGATCCAGTTTGCGCTGGCCAAAGAGGCGCGCCACATCGTGCTGGTGCCGTGCTGCCAGGCCGAGGTCGCAACCGTCCTGCGCAAACATAAAAACGAATCGTTCGGCAAAACGCCGCTATCGGAAATCTGGCGCCATCCCATCCACACCCGCGAATTCGGCAGCCAGCTCACCAACGTGCTGCGCTGCCTGCAGCTCGAATCACACGGTTATCAGATCACCGTCACCGAACTGGTCGGCTGGGAGCACTCGATGAAGAACGAACTCATCATCGCAACCCGTACCGGCGAGCCGCGCCGGAATGCGCGCGAGCGCCTGCAGCAGATTCTGCAGGAACTGAATCTGCAGGAACTCGAAGAACGCTTTCTCGGCCCGCCGCCATCCTGAAAAAAACCTATGCTTCAAGCAAGCGTGTGTTTTATCTGGATTGCCTGATGCGCCTGCCTGCCCTGACGTTACCCCTGTCCGCATTGATTCTCCTCGCCGCACTGGCGGGTTGCGCCACGCCGCAATACCAGACGACGGTCCGCCTGATTCCACCGTCCGATGCACAGGGCCGGGCCTGCGTAGAGGATTGCGAGGCCAGAAAGATCGCGTGCCAGACCGAGTGCCAGGCCCGCTTTGAGGCCTGCGTAAAGGACATCGAACCGCAGGTGGACGCGCGCTATACAGAAGCGCTGAAGCAGTACGAACGCGATCTGAGACAGTATGCCGCCGCGCTGCGCCACTACGAAATGGAGCTGCGTTTCGACTGGATGCACAGTTATCCCTATCCCTTCCGTCATCCCTTTTGGTGGGATCCATGGCCGGGGCCGTATTTTCCGCCGCCATATCGTGAGCCGGTGATGCCGACGCGTGACAGCGTGCGCGCGCAGCTTGTCGACCAGCGCTGCCAGGCAGACTGCGGCTGCCTGCCCGCTTACGATGCCTGTTTTGTCGGTTGCGGCGGACAGCAAGTGACCGAAACGGTGTGCATCAAGAACTGTCCGCCGGACCAATAAATCCTCAGCGGGCGGATTGCAGGCGCGCCAGTTTCACCGGCACGCTTTCCGTGTCGCTGTTGAGCCAGATCTCGCCGTCCTGCACCATGCATTGCAGGCGCATGCCGCGGGCGGCCAACGCGGCCAGTGCCTGAGTGGTCTCGGCGGGCAGTTGCAGCACGGTCAGATGGGCAAAACGCGTGAGCTTGCTGGCGATCTGCTTCCACCACACCTCGCACCCTGTGCCGTAGCACAGCACCACGACCTGTTCGGCGCGGCTGCATGCGCGGCGGATGCGTGCTTCGTCGGGTTGACCGAGGTCGATCCACAGCTTTATCTCGCCGACCAGGCTCTTCACCCAGACTTCCGGCTCGTCGACGTCGAACAATCCCTTGGTGAAGGCGATACCTTCCGTTGCATAAATGGCATAGGCCAGCACGCGCGCCATCATGCGCTCGTCGGTCTCCGAGGGATGGCGTGCGATGGTCAGCGTGTGGTCGGCGTAGTAATGCCGATCCATGTCGGCAATCTGTAGGTCAGCTTTGTAGATGGTGGCTTTAAGCGCCATGGGGATTCACACTCGAAACTTACGAACAAAAAAAACCCCGGCGAACCGGGGTTTTTCACATCAGGTCGGAAAGATTACGACACGACCTGGATGTTCGAAGCTTGCTTGCCCTTGGGGCCAGTCGTCACTTCAAAGCTGACGCGCTGGTTTTCCTGCAGGGATTTGAAGCCGTTGGAATTGATTGCGGAGAAATGTGCGAAAAGGTCCTCGCCGCCGTTATCCGGGGTGATGAAACCAAAACCTTTTGCATCGTTGAACCACTTAACAGTACCCGTTTCCATCTTTTGTTTCCTATCTATCTAA
>JAGXGM010000067.1 GCA_024636675.1 Hydrogenophilales bacterium
GGACACGTGCTGCTCCTTGCCGCGGGTGTCGGTAAAGCGCAGGTCAGCGAATTTTACTTCGTTGTCCTGAATCATCTTGATCACGTGTAACGCATCCATGCTGAATCTCCTCAAACTGAAATAGACGAAATGATGGCCTCCCCACGGGAGGCCGTAATTGATTTTTGAAAGCTATCTTGCACTTAGCAGCAACCGTGCCATGCGGAAAATCGGGCTTGAATCATTGTGCCACAAGGCCTATGCAGCGGATAGTGCCGTGCTCACTTTCATCCATGCACCAAAATCACGCAGCGTCATCAATTTACGCACTGCTTTGGTGCCAATTGTGCGGGACAGTGAATTTCATATAATGCATCAAGAATAAAGGAATCCGCCATGGGACGCATTACCGAGCTGCTCGACACCGCCCACACCCGCAGCCAGACGAATTCCTGGCCATTTGCAGGCGCCTTGCTGCCACATGAAGCGCGCGAATTGCTCCAAGTGGCCCCCGGGGCCCGCATGATCGACGTGCGCTCGCGCGCGGAACTCGAATTGAACGGCGTCATCCCCGATGCGCTGCGTGTCGAATGGCAATTCTGGCCAGGCTGGGCGCTGAATCCCCATTTTCTGGTTCAACTTGCCCAGGCCACCGATCCGGAAGTCCTGCTGATCTTCATCTGCCGCACCGGCGCGCGCTCGCATCGCGCCGCGTCCGCCTGCGCCGAAGCTGGACGCGGCAATTGCTACAACGTGCTGGAAGGCTTCGAAGGCGACCTCAACAAGGCCACCGGCCACCGCAACGAACTCAACGGCTGGAAATTCCGCGGCCTGCCCTGGACGCAGGCTTGAGCCGCCCTGCCGCGGCTGAAAACAGAAAACCCGACGCATCTGCTTAGCCGCTAGAATACGGCCGCCATGACCGACCGCTACGCCGTATTCGGGCACCCGATTGCCCACTCCAAATCCCCGCTGATCCACGTCGCCTTTGCCCGCCAGACCGGGCAGGCCATGACGTACGAGGCGATCCTTGCGCCGCTCGACGGCTTTGCCGACAGCGTGGCGCAGTTCATCGCGGCGGGCGGACGCGGCGCCAACGTCACCGTGCCGTTCAAGGAACAGGCGTTTGCGCTGGCGAACCGTCTCAGCCCGCGCGCCGAACACGCGGGGGCGGTGAACACGCTGGCGTTCGATGCCGACGGCATTTTCGGCGACAACACCGACGGCGCCGGACTGGTGGCCGACCTCGTCCGCAACCTGAACTGTGGAATCGCCGGCAAACGCATCCTGCTGGCGGGCGCCGGCGGCGCGGCACGCGGGGTGATCGGGCCGCTGCTCGACCAGCACCCCGCAGCGCTCGTCATCGCCAACCGCACCGTCAGCCGCGCCCAGGAACTCGCCGAACTGTTCGGCCACGGCATCCGCGCATGCGGCTTCGATGGCCTCGATACGCCTTTCGACCTCGTCGTCAACGCCACCGCCGCCAGCCTGGCCGGCGAACTGCCGCCGCTGTCGCCGCGCCTGTTCACCGCCGACACCCTGGCCTACGACATGATGTACGGACGCGACACCCCCTTTCTCGCCTTCGCGCGCGCGCACGGCGCGGCCACCGCCGACGGCCTCGGCATGCTGGTCGAACAGGCGGCCGAAGCGTTTTATCTGTGGCGCGGCGTGCGCCCCGACACCGCCCCCGTCATCGCGGGTCTGCGCCAAGACCGCCTGGAAGGCGAGAGTCTGGCGGCGTCCCCCCTGCGGGGACTGCGCACGTGATGCGGACCGTGTTTGGCTGGATCGGCAAGGGCATCGCCCTGGCGATCGCGCTGGTGCTGCTGTATCAGCTGTGGATCTTCGCGCATGTGCTGTGGTGGATCGACCACAACCCCACCTCCACCGCCTTCATGGCGGCCGGCCTGGTACGCCAGCAGGACAAGAACCCAGACGCCGAGCTGCGCCACAAATGGGTCCCCTACGACCGCATTTCCATCCACCTCAAGCGCGCCATCGTCGCCGCCGAGGACGGCAAATTCCTCACGCATGAAGGGTTCGACGTCGAAGGCATCCAGGCCGCCGTCGAAAAGAACCTGAAGAAAGGAAAACTCGTCGCCGGCGGCTCCACCATCAGCCAGCAGCTCGCCAAGAACCTGTTCCTGTCCGGCGAACGCAGCTTCATCCGCAAGGGCCAGGAAGCGGTCATCACCCTGATGATCGAAGCCACCTGGAGCAAGCGGCGCATCCTCGAGGTGTATCTGAACGTCATCGAGTGGGGCAACGGCATCTACGGCGCCGAAGCCGCCGCCCGCCGTTATTACAAAACCTCCGCCGCCAACCTCAACCGCGACCAGGCCGCCCGCATGGCCGCGATGGTGCCCAACCCGCGTCTGTACGAGCACAACCGCGGCTCGCGCACGTATCAGCGGCGTGTTGCGGTCATCAAGCGCTACATGGGTTATTCGCAGGTGCCGCGCTGAGTCGAGTTGTTTTGCTGCCGTCCTGAATGAGTGAAGCGTGACGTGAAGACCTGTCACTAACCGGGAGCCCGACCGTCTCTTGTTCGGCCATTCCGGTCACCCGCAAGCAGCTACTGGCAGCGTCCGAATGTTGCAATTATGGACTGGCGCCGAACTAGCAATACCAGCCAGGCGGATATCCACACATGGCTGGTAGGTTCGAGCCCTAGTTTGCTACCTGATCGGGCTCGAACCGGGGGCTGTAAATTGAAGTACTTTATGCGCCAATGAACTCATGGAATGCCCTCGGTAATAATGCCTCGATCTCCGGATGAAGGTTGCCGGCGTATTCAAGGGCCTTCGTGACGCAGGCAAGAGCGAGGCCAACGGGTACAGTCATATTAACTGCGCCGTTTTCAGTATCGGCTTGATGGTACTGAAGGCTACTAAGCGCGTACGGCGTGGCGTGAGCGTACTGCGATAGGTAGCGAAAAATCACATCATAGAGTTCGCGCGACATGCCCGCCCGCTCCCACACAGCATCGAGCGGATCAAGAATGTATTTATCCCCATTATTGGCTATGTCCTTGGCCGCCTTTGGCGCGAGTTTTGCCATGAACGGATGGCCGAGCACCGCCTGATTGGTCGAATCCCAATCGGCGAGGGCGGCTCCACACTCGCGCGCGACAGTTTCATTTCCCTGATCGGCTCGCCGAAGCAGATCCCATCGCTTGTAGACCGTGTGCCTTGCAAGCAGCAGCTGGCGAAATGCACCTTCCTCGGACAGAGGATTTTCGATGGCGAAATAGAACAGTGACAGGAATGCCTCTTGAAGCGGGCGGCAGAGAGCAGCTAGCGCGGGGGCGTTCCACAGCATCGAACCATCTTGTCGCTTGGTGTGCAGCAAGTCCCGCATTGCCGTGGCGTAGAGCCAGATCAACCCCAAGAACGGCAGAGCGCGCCTCACCCCCTCATCGTCAAGCTCTTCCGCACGGCGCACGATCAGTTCGAGTCCGCAGACACCGCCGTGCAGGAGATCGATGTCTGGTCCCAACCGCTGGAGGGCAGGAGATACCGGGTCACTCGTTTCCACAGTGGAGTGAGTCATGACATGAGTGTGGGCTGAATATGGCGTAGGCGTTTAGTCACTACTGCTCTGTGTCCAGCGCCTTCGCATTGCGCGCCTCAATGGCCTTACGCTTGCCCGGTGGGATCATCTCGTAGATCGCACTTCGCTGTCTCGGCCGTGTGATTCGATCCTCGACAATGAAATTGACGAGGCTGAAAAGGGCCATAGCGGTATCCCGATCGTCTCGCAGGTCTAGTTGCCCTGGATGCACTGCTTCATTGCCGATTACGCGCACCGTGTCGAGCGCCTGCTGCACCTCTTCGGGCAGCCCCTTGGAGACAAGATCAGCAATCCGTTTGTTGATATTGTCCCCACCAGCGCCGAGCTCAATGCATATTTTCTCGACCGCCAGCCGTAACAAGGCCGCAGCCCCGCGAGGTGAGCGGTCGAGGATTGCTCTGGCTTCCTCGTAATCGCGCATCACATCTGCTGACAGATCGCCATTGGGGGCGGGGCCGGTCATTGTCGGCGGGTAGAGCAACCGGTCATGCAACCAGATGGAAAGTCGATTGCACGTGTGGCAACGACTTACGAAGACGTTCGCTAGACTCGGCGCGTTGTACAGGGCACCCGAGCTCTCACCTAGAAATGGCTCACCTAGCTGGAGGCGCCGGGCCAACTTGATAACGTGCTCGAGAGTCGTCCGCTCGCTTTCTTCTTTGGCAGCCGCCAATCTCGCCTCAAACGCCTCGATACGCTCTTCAGAGAAAATCGCCGGAACTGGATTTTCATCCGTGTATTTATTAACGCGCGCGTTGTACCAATATTGCGTCGCGTGAGCCCCGCAATGTGGGCAGGCGAACGATGTGAGATGGATCGATGGCGCGGGGACAGCGGCCTGGGTCACGGTAAATCTCCTCTCATGTGTGTAGGCAACCGGGTAGAGAGTCGCGTCGGGGAGTTTAGCAAACACGCCCGCGTGCGTTCCGATCAGGAAATGGAAAAGTCCCACATCGCTGTGATCATCTTCGAATTTGACTCCTCGGCATAGGACCGAACCATCATGGAAATTTACTGTGAGCTGTTATGCCCGCTTTGGCTTGTCAGCCGCAAGAGCCGATTCATCTACTAGAAAGCAGACGTTCCTGTATGACTGGTTGTGGGAAGCCGCGACCGACCGGAATGGCCGAACATGAGACGTCCGCCGCAAATCCCTGAAGTCCATTGCGGGTCGATTTGGCTTTGCGACCCGAAGAAATCCCCATCAGGGTAAGCCAGCTATTGGTCGACTTTGGCAGCATTTAGCCAAGCCGGGACACGCCGGCAAACCCTGGCGCGTTACAATCGCGGGGCTTTTAGCCGACCCGCCCCATGACCGAAAACCTCGAAAACCAGTCGCAGGACAATCTCGAAACCAGCCTGGCGCAGGTGCAGAACCTGCTCGCCAAGATGCGGCTGGTGGAGGAGCTCGTCCATAAGCAGGGCGGGCCGCGGCAGGATCTGGTCGAGAACCTTGTGCACAAGCAGAATCTGGCGGAGTTGCAGCGCAAGCTGGAAGAGCTGCACCCGGCCGACGTGGCCTACATTCTGGAGGCGCTGCCGCTGGACGAGCGGCGGCTGGTGTGGGCCCAGGTCAAGTCCGAACGCGACGGCGAGATTCTGCTGGAGGTGTCCGACTCGGTTCGCGAATCGCTGATCGAGATGATGGACAAGGCGGAGCTGCTGGCCGCCGCCGAATCGCTGGACACCGACGAGATCGCCGACATTGCGGCCGACCTGCCGCACGACGTGATCCAGGAACTGCTCACCAGCCTCGACGCGCAGAAACGCGCGCACCTGCAATCGGCGCTCGCCTACCCCGAGGACACGGTGGGGGCGCTGATGGATTTCGACATGGTGACGATCCGCGTCGATGTCACGCTGGAAGTCGCGCTGCGCTACCTGCGCCGGCTCGGGGAGCTGCCCGACCAGCTGGACAAGCTGTTTGTGGTGGACCGCGAGGACGCGATCATCGGGGTGCTGCCGTTAAAGCGCCTGCTGACGACCGACCCCGAGGTCTCGGTGGCGGCGGTGATGGTCGAGGACTTCATCAAGTTTCACCCCGAGGACGAGGCGCAGGAGGCGGCGCAGGCATTCGAGCGCTACGACCTGGTGATGGCGCCGGTGGTGGATGTGCAGGGGCGGCTGATGGGGCGGCTCACCGTCGACGCGGTGCTGGACTACATCCGCGAATCGGCCGACGCCGACATGCTGTCGATGGCCGGCCTGAAGGAAGAGGAAGACCTGTTCTCCACCGTGTGGCGCTCGGCGAAGAACCGCTGGATGTGGCTGTCGATCAACCTTGCCACCGCCTTCATCGCCTCGCGCGTGATCGGCGCCTTCGAGGGCAGCATCGAAAAGCTCGCCGCGCTGGCGGCGCTGATGCCGATCATCGCCGGCATCGGCGGCAACACCGGCAACCAGACCATCGCGTTGATCGTCCGCGGCCTCGCGCTGGGCCAGATCACCCAGGCCAACGCGCGCCGCCTGGTGGTGAAGGAGCTCGGCGTCGCCCTGTTCAACGGCCTGCTGTGGGGTTCGGTAGTCGGCGTGTTCGCCTGGCTGCTGTACGACAACCTGGCGCTGGGCGGGGTGATGGCGCTGGCGATGCTGCTCAACCTGATCGTCGCGGCGCTGGCCGGCATTTTCATTCCGATGACGCTGGAACGGATGAAGCGTGATCCCGCCGTCGGCTCGTCCGTTCTGCTGACCTTCACCACCGACAGCATGGGCTTCTTCATCTTCCTCGGGCTCGCCACTGTGCTGCTGCTATGACCCCGGCACCGGATAGCAAAGCGCTGTATCTGCGCCTGCTCGGCTATGTGAAGCCGTACTGGCGCATGTTCGCGCTGTCCCTCGTCGCGCTGGTGCTCACCGCCGCCACCGAGCCGCTGCTGCCGGCGCTGTTCAAGCCGCTGCTGGACCAGGGCTTCGTCGCCAAGGACCAGGACTTCATCCGCTGGATACCGATTCTGCTGCTGGCGCTGTTCCTCGTGCGCGGCATCACCAGCTTCGTCAGCACCTACTGCATGGCGTGGGTGGGCAGCCGCCTGGTGATGGACCTGCGCGGCGCCATGTTCGACAAGCTGATGACGCTGCCGACGCGCTACTTCGACCAGAATCCGAGCGGCCAGCTGATCGCGCATCTGGCGTTCAACGTCACCCAGGTCACGCAGTCGGCCACCAGTTCGCTCACCACCCTGGTGCGCGACACCGTCACGATCCTGGGATTGCTCGGCTATCTGCTGTGGCTGAACTGGCAGCTGACCCTGATCGTGTTCGGCATGGTGCCGCTCACGCTGTGGATCGTGCGCATCGCCAGTACGCGCCTGCGTGGGCTGTCGCGCAAGGCGCAGCGCAACATCGGCGACCTCACCCAGGTGGTCGACGAGGCGGTCGGCGGGCATCGCGTGGTCAAGCTCTTCGGCGGCGAGGATTACGAGCAGACCCGCTTCCGCCATGCCGCCAATCTGGCGCGCCTGTTCGAGATGAAGCGCGTCGCTGCCAACGCGGTGTACGAGCCCGTCATCCAGTTCATCGCCGCGGTGGCCTTGGCGACCATCGTCTATATCGCGGCCGGACAGGCGACCAGCAACGCCATCACGGTGGGCGGCTTCGTCGCCTTTTTCATGGCGATGCTGCTGCTATTTGCGCCGCTCAAAAGGCTCACTGCCGTCAACGACCAGCTGCAGCGCGGGCTGGCCGCGGCCGAAACCATTTTCACCATGCTCGACCAGGACGCCGAACGCGACAGCGGCACCCGCACGCTCGACCGCATCGAGGGCCGGCTTTCGTTCCGCGGCGTGTCGCTCACCTATCCGGGCAAGACCGAGCCGGCGCTTGACCACATCACGCTCGACATCGCGTCTGGCGAGACGGTCGCGCTGGTCGGCGCTTCCGGCTCGGGCAAGACCACGCTGGCGAATCTGGTGCCGCGTTTCTACGACCCCGACGCCGGCGTGATCGAACTCGACGGCATCGACATCCGCGACATCCGCCTGCAGAACCTGCGCAGCCATATCGCGCTGGTGTCGCAGGACGTGGTGCTGTTCAACGACACGCTGGGGCACAACATCGCCTACGGCACAAAGCGCGACGCCACCCCCGACGAGATCCGCGCCGCCTGCGTCGCCGCCCATGCCTGGGACTTCATCCAGGCCATGCCCGACGGCCTCGACACCCTGGTCGGCGAAAACGGCATGCGGCTTTCCGGCGGCCAGCGCCAGCGCATCGCCATCGCGCGCGCGCTCCTGAAAAACGCGCCGCTGCTGATTCTCGACGAAGCCACCTCGGCACTCGACAGCGAATCCGAACGCCACGTGCAGGCCGCGCTCGACACCCTGATCAGCAACCGCACCACCCTGGTCATTGCCCACCGGCTGTCCACCATCGAGCGCGCCAGCCGCATCGTGGTACTAGAAGGCGGGCACATCGTCGAAGTCGGCAGCCACGCTGATCTGATCGCCAGACAGGGCCGCTACGCGCAGCTGCACGCGCTGCAGTTTTCCGCATGAACACGACAACGACAGGCTGGATCAAGCCGTCCCGCTCGCTCTCTACCGCCGCCGGCCGCGCCATCGGTGACTACCGCATGATCCGCGACGGCGACCGCATCCTGCTGGGCCTGTCGGGGGGCAAGGATTCGCTCTCCTTGCTGCACACGCTGCATCATCTGCAGCAGAAGGCGCCGGTGAAGTTCGAACTGCTGGCCTGCACCGTCGACCCGCAGTCCGACCAGTACGACCCGTCTCCGCTCACGCCTTACCTTGCCGGACTCGGCGTGCCCTACTTTCTGGAGTCGCAGCCGATCATGGTCGAGGCGCAGAAGACGCTGACCCGCGACTCCGATTCCTACTGCGCCTACTGCTCGCGCATGCGGCGCGGCATCCTCTATCGCGTCGCGCGCGAACAGAACTGCAACGTCGTCGCCATGGCCCACCATCTGGACGACCTCGCCGAGACGCTGATGATGTCGATGCTGTTCGGCGGCAAGCTCAGAACCATGTCGCCGCACTATCTCAACGACGCCGGCGACCTGCGCATCATCCGGCCGTTTGCCTACGCGCGCGAACGCCAGACCCGTGCGTTTGCGGCTGATTCGGGCCTGCCGGTGATCTTCGAGAACTGCCCGGCGTGTTTCGCCAAGCCGCAGCAACGCTACGCCATGAAGCAGATGCTGGCCGAGCAGGAGAAGACCCACCCGCGCATCTTCAACAGCCTGCTGACGGCGATGCGGCCACTGATGGGCGAACCGCCCGGCTGACTTTCTGGACGTGCCCGTTCGGCGCGGCGGCTTGCAGCGTTTGCCTGGTATTCAAAGCGGTGCAATTCAGACCATGGACGTGGGCGCCACGGCTGCAAGCGTGCCAGACGAGGCAACCGGCGTTTCCGGCCGCAGTCATTTCCCCGTAGAATCAACCTCTTGTTTTAATTGATAATTTCCATACAGAGAACAAGGTTATGACGGCTTCTTTCATCCCCCCCAAGCGCATTCTCATGGGCCCCGGCCCTTCCGATGTGCCGCAGCGCGTGCTTGACGCCATGGCACGCCCGACCATCGGCCACCTCGACCCCGCCTTTGCCGAATTGATGGAGCAGATCAAGGCCATGCTGCGGATGGCGTTCCAGACCGAGAATGCGTTGACCTTCCCTGTCTCGGCGCCTGGCTCGGCGGGGATGGAAATGTGCTTCGTCAACCTGGTGGAACCGGGCGACAAGGTCATCGTCTGCCGCAACGGCGTGTTCGGCGGCCGCATGCTGGAAAACGTCAAGCGCACCGGCGGCGTGCCGGTGATCGTCGACGACGCCTGGGGCGCGCCGGTTGATCCACAGAAGGTGCGCGATGCCTTCAAGGCCAATCCCGATGCGAAAATCCTCGCCTTCGTGCACGCCGAGACCTCGACCGGCGCGCAGTCGGATGGCGAAGCACTGGCCAAGATCGCCCAGGACGCCGGCGCCTTCACCATCATGGACTGCGTCACCAGCCTCGGCGGCACGCCGCTATACATGGACAAGTGGGGCATCGACGCGGCGTATTCCGGCAGCCAGAAATGCCTGTCATGCACCCCCGGCCTGTCGCCGGTGTCGTTCTCCGAGCGTGCCGTCGAGCGCATCAAGACGCGCACGACCACGGTGCAGAGCTGGTTCCTCGACCTCAATCTGGTGCTCGGCTACTGGCAGTCGGCCGGCAAGCGCTCTTACCACCACACCGCGCCGATCAATCCGATGTATGGCCTGCACGAAGCATTGGTGACACTGGAAGAGGAAGGCCTGGAAAATGCCTGGGCGCGCCATCGCGCAATGCACGAAAAACTCAAGGCCGGGCTCGAAGAGATGGGCCTCAAGTATGTGGTCGAAGCCTCGGCCCGCCTGCCGCAGCTCAACTCGATCTTCGTGCCCGAAGGCGTCGACGAAGCCGCGGTGCGCGCCCGCCTGCTCAGCGAATTCAACCTGGAAATCGGGGCCGGCCTCGGCGACATGGCCGGCAAGATCTGGCGCATCGGCCTGATGGGCTATTCTGCAAAACAGGAAAATGTCGATTACTGCCTGAAGGCTCTCAAGGCCTGTCTGCCCTGACTCCTCAACAACCGTGAAGGCCGTGCCATGAATGCCTATCTGATCGACGCCAACCGAAAAACCATTTCCCCGGTTGACCTGGCTGACGGGTTGGCTGGCATCCGTCGCCTGATCGGCCACCACTCGATCGACTCCGAAGAAATCGATGCCAGCGGCGACCGTCTGTTCTTCGACGAAGGCTGTTTCCTGCGCGACCAGACCGGCAAAGGGCGCTTCAAGCTCGACAATCTGGTGCCGGTCGCCGACAAGGCGGTGGTAGCCGGTTCAGGCGACGACGGCACGACGCTCAAGGATGCCGCGGTTGAACTGGCGACGCTACAGAGCCGCATCAGCTGGCTGTAATGCCTGTACGCTGTAGGCTGCGCCACGGGCAACACCGCATCAGCGCAGGCCCATCCTCAACAGCACGACCATAATAGTGACGCGCGCACCGGGCCGCTGCCCGAAGAACCGCAGCCCCAACCCGGCTATGTGGCCAGACTGGGCGCGCGCTAGCCGCCGAGACCGCCGCCAAGATAACCTATTTTTTCCAGGTCTTCTTGGGTACACGCGTCGTTGAGGCACAGGAACTTCGTCCCATGGTCCTCAAGGGAGGCGAGGTTGATATCGGGTTCAACGAAACCCTCGGCATCCATAAAAATGAAGTGATAGGCATTGCCGACCTGCAATTCCAGCACACCCTCGTTGCTCTCTCCATAATCATGCCAGCGGTCATCCTTTCCACCCGGGATTTCGGGGGCCGATTTGCCGCTGTTGTCGTCCTTCCAGGCGACGATAACGGGACGAGCGAGATCTTCGCCGGCCTTTTCCACGGCCGCGCGACGCGCCTGCGCAAAATCACTTACGTTGGTATCCGGCAATGCAATGCTTTCCATGTTGACCTCCTGTTCAATCGATTTCAGGTACTTTCATCGTAGCTGATGGATCGGGAAAGGCACGTCGGACCTCGCCGATACACAGGGAGGCGTCTACTGAAAAGCGAATTGGGGCGGGTAGAACAATCGGAGCCAGCGGACACGGCCCGCGCGCAGCTTCACGCCTGCCGGGCTGCTGACTCGCCGGCGCCGCAGATCAGCGGGCCGGAGAACAGGTAAAAAGAGGTGGCCAGGCTCCGGGCTGGAGCGGCCGGGGGACCTACAAACCCAGCCGCTGCCAGATGGTCGTGCTCGGCCCCGCCTGGTTCATGGTGTAGAAATGCAGCCCCGGCGCGCCGCCGGCGAGCAGGCGATCGCACAGATCGGTCACTACGTCGAGCCCAAAGGCACGCAGTGACGGCAGGTCGTCACCGTAGGTTTCCAGCTTCTTTCTCAGCCAGCGCGGAATTTCGGCGCCGCAGGCGTCGGAGAAGCGCGCCAGCTGAACATAATTGCCGATGGGCATGATGCCGGGGACGATGGGAATGGAGACGCCGAGGGCACGCGCGTCCTCGACGAAGTTGAAGTAGGCGTCAGCATTGAAAAAATACTGCGTGATCGCCGCATTCGCACCGGCGTCGACCTTGCGCTTGAAGTTGGCCAGGTCTTCCGTGTAGGAGCGCGCCTGCGGGTGCACTTCAGGATAGGCCGCGACCTCGATCTCGAACCAGTCACCGGTTTCGCGGCGGATGAATTCAACCAGTTCGTTAGCGTAGTTGAATGCGCCGGCATCCATGCTGCCCGAGGGGAGGTCGCCGCGCAGCGCGACCAGATGACGGATGCCCTGGCTCTTGTATTCGGTGAGGATGTCGCGGATGTTCTCCTCGGTCGAGCCAATACACGACAGATGCGGTGCGGCCTCGCTGCCGTCGGCCTGGATTTCGCGCACGGTTTCCAGGGTGCGGTCGCGGGTCGAGCCACCGGCGCCGAAGGTGACGGAAAAGAACTTGGGATTGAGCTGTGCCAGCTGCTTGCGCGTGGCGCGCAGCTTTTCGGCGCCTTCTGCCGTCTTGGGCGGGAAGAACTCAAAGCTGAATGTACGTTCGGTCATGCTTCAACCTTTTTGATTGGGGATGAGCGCGGACAGCGCCCAAGTGATGACGCCATAGAGGATCGCGCCGAACACGGCAGCCCAGAATCCGGCCACGTGGAATCCCGGCAGCAGCGCACTGGCAAGCCAGAACAGGAGACCGTTCAATACCAGGTAGAAAATCCCCAGTGTCAGCACCGTGATCGGCAGAGTGAGTATCGCCAGCACCGGCCGCACCAGCGTATTGATAAAGCCGAGCACCAGCGCGGCGATGAGCGCCGTGCCGAAGCCCGCTACCTGAATCGAGGGCAGCAGCCAGGTCACCGCCAGCAGAGCCACGGCATTCAGAATCCACAGCAATAGCAAACGCATGGTGCGCTCCTTCAGGCGGGGCCGATCAGTAGCGGTACTGCTCGGTCTTGTACGGGCCGGTCTTGGGCACGCCGATGTAGGCCGCCTGCTGATCGGTCAATTCGGACAACTGCGCATTGAGCTTCTTCAGCTGCAGGCGCGCGACCTTCTCGTCCAGATGCTTGGGCAGGGTGTAGACGCCGACCGGGTACTTCCCGGAGTCGCGCTCCAGCCACAGCTCGATCTGCGCGATGGTCTGGTTGGCGAAGCTGGAGCTCATCACGTACGAGGGATGGCCGGTGGCGCAGCCGAGGTTCACCAGGCGACCCTTGGCCAGGAGGATGATGCGCTTGCCGTCCGGGAAGATGACGTGATCGACCTGCGGCTTGATCTCCTCCCACTGGTAGCCCTCGATGCCGGCGACGTCGATCTCGTTGTCGAAGTGGCCGATGTTGCAGACGATGGCCTGGTCCTTCATCTTCGCCATGTGGTCATGGGTGATGACGTGGAAGTTGCCGGTGGCGGTGACGAAGATGTCGGCCTTGTCGGCGGCGTATTCCATGGTCACCACGCGGTAGCCTTCCATCGCGGCCTGCAGGGCGCAGATCGGATCGATCTCGGTCACCCATACCTGGGCCGACAGGGCGCGCAGCGCCTGCGCGCTGCCCTTGCCCACGTCACCATAGCCGGCGACCACGGCGACCTTGCCGGCGATCATCACATCGGTGGCGCGCTTGATGCCGTCGACCAGCGATTCGCGGCAGCCGTACAGGTTGTCGAACTTGGACTTGGTCACCGAATCGTTGACGTTGATCGCCGGGAATTTGAGTTCGCCGCGCGCGTGCATCTGGTACAGGCGATGCACGCCGGTGGTGGTTTCCTCGGTCACGCCCTTGATGGCGGCCAGACGCACCGAATACCAGGTCGGATCCGTTGCCAGCTTGGCCTTGATTGCAGCGTAGAGCACCTCTTCTTCTTCGCTGGTGGGCTTGGCCACCACCGAAATATCCTGCTCGGCGCGCGCACCCAGATGCAGCAGCAACGTGGCGTCGCCGCCATCGTCGAGGATCATGTTGGAGAAACCGCCGTCGGTCCATTCGAAGATGCGGTGGGTGTAGTCCCAGTAGTCTCCCAGCGATTCGCCCTTGACCGCGAACACCGGGATGCTGCCGGCGGCAATCGCGGCGGCGGCGTGGTCCTGGGTCGAAAAGATGTTGCACGACGCCCAGCGCACCTGTGCACCCAGCGCGATCAGCGTCTCGATCAGCACTGCGGTCTGGATGGTCATGTGCAGCGAACCGGTAATGCGCGCGCCCTTCAACGGCTGCGCGGCCGCGAACTCGTCGCGGATGGCCATCAGGCCCGGCATTTCGGTTTCGGCGATGCGGATTTCCTTGCGGCCCCAGTCGGCGAGCGACAGGTCGGCGATTACGAAATCGGTGAATTGCTTGTCAGCCACAGCGTTCATGTGAAACTCCATTGCATGTGGCCGGGAGGGCGGGGGTTTAGCTAAACCCGGGCTGGCGACGAGTCGCTCACCCAACGTCCCAAACCCGGCAGGGTTAAGAAAATAGGGGGAGCGCGGTTGTTGCCTTTCCGAGCCTGGGGACAGATGAAACTGCCTCGCAGCGCTCCTCGGAAAACGGATTATAGCCTAGCCTGCGGCACCTCGTCTGCGCAGGAGGCTGACCACCAGCGTAATGACAGTAAGCGGAATGACATAGCTCAACATGACGCCGGAATACGCCGGCAAACTGGCGTGCTGCTGCGCCGCGAGCACCAGGTACAGCAGATACGCCGCGTAGTAGCCGAGAAAGACCGCGCCTTCCCAGCGCGCAATTTCGCGCCCGGTGAACAAAATCGGCAGGCAGGCAAAGGCGACGGCCAGCATCACCCATAGGTCGAAGTTGCGTGCCGCCTCGGGCACGGAAAGCCCGCCCGCCGACACCATTCCGGCCGCACCCAGCACCGCCAGCAAATTGAAGATATTGCTGCCGATGACGTTGCCGACGGCGATGTCGCGCTGGCCGCGCAAGGCCGCGATCAGCGAAGTGGCGATTTCCGGCATCGAGGTGCCGATCGCCACCACGGTGAGGCCGATGACGAGGTCGCTCACCCCAAAGTACTTGGCAAACACCACCGCCGCGCCCACCAGCCAGTCTGCGCCCAGCACCAGCAAAGCCAGGCCGCCGATCACCAGCGCCGTCTGCACGCCCCAGTGTCGGTCCCACTGGCTGGTCGGGATTTCGCCTGCAAATTCAGCCTCCGCATCTTTGGACGCACGTCGCGACTGCACCACGAGAAACACGGTATAGGCAATCACCAGGGCGAACAGCAGGCCCGCCTCGACGCGGCCGATGCTGCCGTCCAGCGCCATCGCCGCCACCAACAGGGTGGCGGCGATCATGATCGGCACTTCCTGGCGGATGATCTGCTCGTGTACCAGCAGTGGCGCCACCAGCGCGGAAATCCCCAGAATCAGCAGGATGTTGGCGATGTTGCTGCCAACGACGTTGCCGATCGCCAGATCGGACGTGCCGGACAGCGCAGCGCCGACCGACACCGCCATTTCCGGCGCACTGGTGCCGAATGCGACCACGGTGAGGCCCACCACCAGCGGCGAGATACCCCACGACACCGCCAGCCGCGAGGCGCCGCGCACCATGGCCTCGGCGCCGATGATCAGCGCCACCAGCCCGAACAGGAACATCAATCCGTGCATCAGCATGGCGTTACAGCCCCGCGGCGGCCTTGAGTTCCGCCGCCTTGTCGGTTACTTCCCAGGTGAAATCAGGCTCGTCGCGGCCGAAATGGCCGTAACTCGCGGTGCGGGTGTAGATCGGCCGCAAAAGATCGAGCATCTGGATGATGCCCTTGGGGCGCAGGTCGAAATGATGCTCGATCAGTTCGACGATTCTGGCTTCCGGGATTTTGGCGGTGCCGAAGGTGTCGACCATCAGCGAGGTCGGCTTGGCCACGCCGATGGCGTAGGAGACCTGCACCACGCACTTGTCTGCCAAACCGGCGGCGACAACGTTCTTCGCCACATAGCGTCCGGCGTAGGACGCCGAACGGTCGACCTTGGACGGATCCTTGCCGGAGAATGCGCCGCCGCCATGCGGGGCCGCGCCGCCGTAGGTATCGACGATGATCTTGCGGCCGGTGAGGCCGGCGTCGCCCATCGGCCCGCCCACCACGAAACGACCAGTGGGATTGACCAGATAGCGCGTATCGGCGGTCAGCATGCCTTTCGGCACCACCGGCTTGATGATTTCCTCGATCACCGCTTCGGTCAGCACGGCGTGTGAGACCTCGGGATGATGCTGGGTCGACAGCACGATGGTGTCGATCGAATGCGGCTTACCGTCGACATAGCGGATCGACACCTGCGACTTGGCGTCCGGGCGCAGCCACGGCAGGCGGCCGTCCTTGCGCAGTTCGGACTGGCGCTCGGTCAGCCGGTGCGCGAGATGAATCGGCATCGGCATCAACACCGCGGTTTCGTTGCAGGCATAGCCGAACATCAGCCCCTGGTCGCCGGCGCCCTGGTCGAGAAACATGCCCTCGCCCTCGTTCACGCCCTGTGCAATGTCGGGCGACTGCTTGCCAACGGTGACCATCACTGCGCAGGTGTTGTAGTCGAAGCCAATGTCGGAAGAGTCGTAGCCGATGCGCTTGATGGTCTGGCGCACGACCTGGTTGAAATCGACCACCGCCGAGGTGGTGATTTCGCCGGCGATGACGCACAGACCGGTGGTCAGCAGCGTCTCGCACGCCACGCGCGCATGTTTGTCCTGGGTTAGAATCGCATCGAGCACCGCGTCCGACACTTGGTCCGCCATCTTGTCGGGGTGACCTTCCGATACCGACTCAGACGTAAAAATGAAATCCTTTTGCATGACTGCTCCTGTTGCCCCGGTTACTGACTGCGCAACCGGCTCGGGGGACAAACAGAGCGGCGACGCTTTAGCTGTATTTTTATCCCGCCCGCAAGTTGTCATGATTAACGCGGCGGCTCAAAACCGGATGTCTGGAACATCCGGTCCAGCATTGTGCCGTGCCGCCTCCCTGCACGTCAATCCCGCGTGATGCGCCTTCTGAAACTGCTGGCCCGCCTGCCGCTGCCCGTGCTGCACGGCCTCGGCGTCGTGCTGGGCTGGCTGATCTATCTGGCGCCGGGGCGCCACGCCGCGCGCCTGCGCAACAACGTGTTCGCCAGCGGCCTGTGCACGCCCGGCCGCGATTGCAAACATCTGCTGCGCCGAAGCATCAGCGAAAACGGCAAGGCCATCATGGAATTGCTGCCCTTGTGGCTGGGGACGGACAAGAAGAAAGTGCTGAAATGGGTCAGGCGAACCAGCGGCTGGGCGCAGATCGACGCCGCACGCGCAGCGGGCAAGGGCGTGATCCTGGTTGCGCCACACGTCGGCTGCTTCGAGATCATCGGCCAGTATTTCGGTTCACTGCACCCTTTCACCATCATGTACAAACCCTCGCCCCAGCCGGTGCTGAATACCCTGATGCTGGCCGGACGCCAGCGCGGCCAGACGAAACTGGTGCCCGCCGACATGTCCGGCGTTCGCGGCTTGCTGGCGGCGCTCAGGCGCCGCGAGGCCATCGGCATCCTGCCTGACCATGTGGCCAGCAGCGGCGATGGCGTATGGGCGCCCTTCTTCGGTCGCCCGGCCTATACCCCGACGCTGCTCGCCAGCCTGCAGCGCAAGACCGGTGCCGCGGCTTTTTTCGTCGCGGCGGAGCGTCTGGGCTGGGGGCTCGGTTACCACATGCATGTTTATCCGCTGGACGATGCGCTGCCGGAGGAAAAAACCGCCGCGGCCATCCGCATCAACCAGGGCATTGAGGCGGTCGTCAGACATTTCCCTGCGCAATACATGTGGACCTACAATCGTCACAAGCGGCCGGGCGGCGTCGCGCTTCCAGGCGCACCTGTGTCTGCGCCGTGCTGATGCGGTTGCTGAAACTGCTTGCGCGCCTGCCGCTGCCCGTGCTGCACGGCCTCGGCATCGGACTCGGCTGGCTGATCTACCTGGCGCCGGGCCGCCATTCCTCGCGCGTGCGCAACAACCTGCTCGACAGCGGCGTGTGCACACCCGGCGCCGATTGCAGGCGCCTGCTGCGCCAGGCGATCGGCGAGTCGGGCAAGGCCATCATCGAGTTGCTGGCGGTGTGGCTGCGCCCGTACGAGAAGGTGCTGAAACTGGTCAAGGACACGCCAGGCTGGGAACACATCGATGCCGCGCGCGCCGCCGGCAAGGGGGTGATCATCATCGCGCCGCATATCGGCTGCTTCGAGATGATCAACCAGTATTACGCCTCACGGCACCCGTTCACCGCCATGTACAAACCGCCGCGCCAACCCTTTCTCGACCAGTTGATGCTGGCCGGTCGCCAGCGCGGGCAGGCGACACTGGTGCCGACCGACCTGTCGGGCGTGCGCGCCCTGCTGGCCGCATTGAAGCACCATGAGGGCATCGGCATCCTGCCCGACCAGGTGGCGACCGGCGGCGATGGGGTATGGGCGCCCTTCTTCGGCCGCCCCGCCTACACCCCGACGCTGGTTGCCAGCCTGCAGCGCAAGACCGGCGCCGCGGCATTTTTCGTTGCGGCCGAGCGATTGAGCTGGGGACGCGGTTATCGCCTGCATGTGATGCCGGTGGAGGACGCCCTGCCGGCGGACAAGGCCGCAGCAGCCATGCGCATCAACCAGGGGGTGGAACAGGTGGTGCGCCGCTTCCCGGCGCAATACCTGTGGAGCTACAACCGCCACAAGCGCCCCGGCGGCGTCGCGCTGCCGGACGCCCCGCCGGAAGCATGACGCGCCCCGACACCCCCAGGCTGCTGCGCGCCTCACTGCTCCCGGCCTGGCTCGGCGTGGGCTGCCTGTGGCTGCTGCACTGGCTGCCGCTGCCGCTGCAGGCGGCGCTGGGCAACACCATTGGCGCACTGCTGGCGCTGCTGCCCGGGCGGCGACGTCACGTCGCCGCCACCAATCTGGCTTTGTGCTTTCCAGATACGCCGAAGGCGCTGCGGCGCCGCTGGCTGCGGCAGACCTTTCAGGCATCGGTGCGCGCGCTGCTCGAACACGGCGTGCTGTGGTGGGGATCGGAAGCGCGGCTGCGCCGCCTGATCCGGATCGACAATCCGGAGGCCGCGCGGGGTGACGGCAAGCGCCCGGTGATCTGGCTGGCGCCGCATTTTGTCGGACTCGACATGGGCGGGGTGCGGCTGACCATGGACCACCATATCGCCTCGATGTACGCGCCGGCCAGGAACCCGGTCGCCGACAGGTTCATGCGGCGCGGGCGCACCCGTTTTTCGGACATCGTCCTGATTTCACGCCGCGAAGGGATCAAGGCGACCCTGCAGGCGATCAAATCGGGGCTGCCGTTTTACTACCTGCCGGATCAGGACCATGGCCGCCTCAATGCCGTGTTCGCGCCCTTTTTCGGCGTTTCGGCCGCCACCGTTTCGGCGCTGCCGCGCCTGGCCAAACTCACCCATGCCCAGATCATCCCGGTCGTCACGCGCCAACTGCCCTGGGGGCGCGGCTACGCAGTGCGGTTCTACCCACCGTGGGAAAACTATCCAAGCGCCGACCTGGAGGCCGACGTTGCGCGCATGAATGCGTTCATCGAGGACCGCATCCGCGAAATACCGCCGCAGTACCTGTGGCTGCACCGCCGCTTCAAGACCCGCCCGGTTGGCGAACCCAGTCTCTATGCATGACGCACAGCCCAGCGTGCAGCCGCTGGCGGCGGCCGACGTCGACGCTGTCAGCGCCCTGGCAAGAACGGTGTGGCAGGCCACCTATCCGCCGCTGATTCCACAGGCGCAGATCGACGCCATGCTGGCCGACCGCTATGCGCCGCAGCGCATCCGCGCGCAACTGGGCGATCCGCGCCAGGCCTGGTGGGTGGCGCGGCGGGAACAGGCGCTGGCCGGCTTTGCCCACGCCCTCCTCGACGAATCGGACTGCAAGCTCGACAAGCTCTACGTACCGCCTGCGCAGCAGCGTCGCGGCATCGGCGCCGCGCTGCTGCGGGCGGTCGAAGACTGGGCGTGCCGGCAGCAGGCTCGCCGCCTGTGGCTGCAGGTCAACCGCGGCAATACCCAGGCGATTGCCGCCTACGAAAAATACGGCTTCCGCGTCGTCGAATCGCGCGTGTTCGAAATCGGCGGCGGTTTCGTGATGGACGATCACCTGATGGAGAAGCAGCTGTGAATTTCAAAAATCCGGACGGCGACACCCTGCGCGCCCTGCTGAAAACGGTCAGAACCATTGCCGTGGTCGGCCTGTCGCCGCAGCCCGCGCGCCCGAGCTACCGCGTGGCGCAGGCGATGCAGCGCTACGGCTACCGCATCGTTCCGGTGCGCCCGCTGGTAGACGCGGTGCTGGGCGAAAAGGCCTACGCAAGCCTCACCGACATTCCCTTTGCAGTCGATCTGGTCGATGTGTTTCGCGCGCCCGAACACGTGCCGGCTATCGTCGAGCAATGCCTGACGCTACACTTGCCGGCAATCTGGATCCAGGAAGGCATTGTCCATGAGGCCGCCGCGCAACGCGCGCAGGCCGGCGGCATGACGGTGGTGATGGATCGCTGCATCTTGAAGGATTACGTCAGGTTAATGACCGCATGAATACCCAACAGGGCACACGATTACGCTTCACCAAAATGCACGGTCTCGGCAACGACTTCGTCGTGTTCGACGGCATCAGCCAGACCGTCGCGCTCACCCCCGAGCAGTGCCGCCGCATTGCCGACCGCCACTTCGGCGTCGGCTGCGACCAGATCCTGCTGGTCGAGGCGCCCACGCGTGCCGACGTCGACTTCCGCTACCGCATCTTCAATGCCGACGGCAGCGAGGTGGAGCAGTGCGGCAACGGCGCCCGCTGCTTCGTACGCTTCGTGCACGACCGTGGCCTCACCGACAAGACTGCGATCCGCGTGGAAACCGCCGCCAGCGTGATCGAACCGCACCTGCTCGACAACGGCCTGGTGCGGGTGAACATGGGAGTGCCGCGCTTTGCGCCGGCCGAAATCCCATTCGCCGCTGAAACCGAGGCACTGACCTATCCGCTCAAAATCGGACAGCACGTGCTTGAAATCGCAGTGCTGTCGATGGGCAATCCGCACGCGGTGCTGCGGGTGAACGACCTCGACAGCGCGCCGGTGGACATCCTCGGCGCCGCCATCGAGTCGAATTCACGCTTCCCGCAACGGGTCAACGCCGGCTTCATGCAGGTGCTCACCCCGCACGACATCCGTCTGCGCGTGTACGAACGCGGCGTTGGCGAGACCCTGGCCTGCGGCACCGGCGCCTGCGCCGCTGCGGTCGCCGGCATCCGCCAGGGATGGCTCGCCAGCCCGGTCAGCGTGCACACGCGCGGCGGCGACCTCGTCATTGAGTGGACAGGCAAGGACCAGCCGGTTTACATGACCGGGCCTGCCGAAACCGTATTTGAAGGAGAACTTGAGCTCATATGAACACCCACAGCGACATGCAGCCCGAACACATCGCCGAATTTCTGATGCGGCATCCCAATTTCTTCAACGACTTCCCCACCCTGCTGGCGGAGCTGCACATCCCGCATCCGCATGGCACCCATGCGGTGTCGATGAGCGAGCGCCAGTTGATCGCGATGCGCGACAAAGTGCGGATGCTGGAAAACAAGCTGGCCGAGCTGATCCAGTTCGGCGAGGAGAACGACGGCATCTCGGAAAAACTGCACGCGCTGACGCTGGCGCTGCTGGCTGCCCGCACCCCGCTGGACCTCGTCGCGGCGCTGGTGCTCCATCTGCGCGAAGGCTTTGCGGTGCCGCACCATGCGCTGCGGGTCTGGAGCCTGCCGGCAGACACCACTCCCGGCCTGACCGATCCTGTAGCGCCGGCCGTGCGCGACAGCGTGGCCGCGATGGCGCTGCCGGTGTGCGGCGCACTGGCGGTAAATGAGGCCGACGACTGGTTCGGCGAAGTGTCGCCGCACCTGCGCGCGTTTGCCTGCATACCCCTGCGCCCCGCGCCCGCCGCCGCGCCGATCGGCCTGCTGGTGCTGGCGTCGGAGGAGGACAAGCGCTTCTACCCCGGCATGGGCACGCTGTATCTGGAACGGCTGGGCCAGCTGATCGGCGCCGCGCTGGCGCGGATGCAAACCTGAAATCTCGCCCGCAAGGTTTTGTGAACGCAATCGAACAATACCTGCAACACCTTGCCGCCGAACGGAGGCTGTCGCCGCATACGGTCGCTGCCTACCAGCGCGATCTGGCCAGGCTCTCCGAAATGGCCGCCGGCAAACCGTTGGCCGAACTGACCGTCACCGATGTCCGCAGCGCCATCGTCAAGCTGCGCAGCCAGAGTCTGGCGGCCGCCAGCGTGGCGCGGCAGCTGTCGAGCTGGCGCGGGTTCTATACCTTTGCCTGCCGCCGCCTCGGCTATGCGAGCAACCCCTGCCTCGGTCTGCGCCCACCCAAGGCGGCCAGGGCGCTGCCGGACATCCTGTCGCCCGACACCTGCAGCCAGCTGCTCGGCGGCCGCGCCGATGACGGCGACCCGCTGGCCGCGCGGGACCGCGCCATGTTCGAACTGTTTTATTCGTCCGGCCTGCGCCTGTCCGAGCTCACCGGACTCGATCTCGACGATGTCAACCTGCAATCGGGCGAAGCGCAGGTCACCGGCAAGGGCCGCAAAACCCGCATCGTGCCGGTGGGGCGGCAAGCGCTCGCCGCCCTTGCCATCTGGCTGCCGCTGCGGCTGCGGCTTATGTCCTGCGGGGACGGTATCCCCGGGGAGGTGCGCGTCAACCCCGCCGCGCTGTTCATCAGCCAGCGCGGCACCCGCCTCACGCAGCGCAGCGTGCAGCTGCGACTCAACCGCTGGGCGCTGCAGGCGGGGCTCGGTCAGCACGTGCATCCGCACATGCTGCGCCACGCCTTTGCCACCCATGTGCTGCAGTCGTCCGGCGACCTGCGCGCGGTGCAGGAAATGCTCGGCCACGCCAGTATCAGCACCACTCAGGTCTACACTCACCTCGACTGGCAGCATCTCGCCAAGGTCTACGACCAGGCGCATCCGCGCGCGCGCAAGAAAGGCTGACCCCCCGTCCGCTGTGGGCAATCGCCCGGCCGGAGGCGATTGTTTTACCTCAGCTTCAGAAACGGCATCTGCCGCCGATTCACAGCGTATGCCCATTCTTCCCCCTTCCCTGCCCCCCACGCTTATTCAACGCCTGCGGCTGGCCCATCTCAGCACACAAAGTCGCATCATGGGCATGCTCCTGCTCACCCTGATCGCGGTGTTTGTCCTGGCCGGGCAGCAGGCGTTGCAAATCGCCCGTCAGGACGCCGACGCCGCATTGCGCATTCAGGCATCGGCGCAGCTTGCGATGCTGTTGCAGGCGGTGGCCGACTCGGCGATCACGAGCGATTACATTGCCTTGCAGGCGCATCTGAAAACCCCGATCGCCCAGAACAACGTGCGCTACGTGGAATACACCGCGCCCAATGGTGATGTCCTGCGCGAGGAGGCGCCCGCGCACCGTGCCGGCCGTCCTGGCTGGTTTGCCGCGCTGGCCGACCTGTCGATTCCGGTCATGCAGACTCCACTCGTCATTGGCGGCACCGCGTATGGCAGTCTGACGATCCAGCCATCCGCCCATGCCTATGAAGAGTTTCTCTGGCATCTCGGCACCCGCCTGTTCATGCTGCTCGCCGCCGCCTTCGCTCTGCTCGGCTGGCTGACGCACATTCTCCTTAAAATCAACCTGCAGGACCTCACCCGGCTGCGCGCCACCGCGCGCCGGATCGAAGCCGGGGATTACAGCGCGCGCATTCCCATTCGCACCAGCAGCCCGCCCGAGCTGCAGCAAACCATGCGCGCTTTCAACCATATGAGCTCGGCCCTGGAGCATGTGCTCACCGATCTCAACGAGCAGCAGAAAGCGCTCGACAGCACGGCCGGCGTGTCTGAATCCGATATTGCCGGCAACATCACTTTCGCCAACGACCTGTTCTGCAAGATCAGCGGCTATACGCGCGAGGAACTCATCGGGCAGAAACACCGCATCGTCAATTCGGGCGGGCACGATGCCGCGTTTTTCAACGATCTGTGGACGACTATCTCGAGCGGGCGAACCTGGCGCGGTGAAATCTGCAATCGCGCCAAGGACGGCCAGCTGTTCTGGATGGCCACGACCATCATCCCGATCAAGGGCGACGACGGCCTGCCGCAAAAATACCTGTCGATCCGCTTCGATATCACCCAGCGCAAGCTGGATGAAGTTGCACTCAGCAACGAGAAGGCGCGCTGGCAGGTCACGCTGCAGTCGATCAACGATGCCGTCATCGTCACCAGCCCGAGCAATCAGGTGACCTATCTCAACCCGGCTGCTGAAAGCCTGCTCGGCATCGCCCTCGAAGATGCCGTGCTGAGTCCGCTAAATGCGGTGATGCAACTCGACCAGCGCGGCGATGGCGACGCGCCGGCCTGTTTCCTGCCGTCGGCTTCCGCGCTGCACGGCCTGACTGGCTCCGCCCAGCTGCATACCCGGTCCGGCCAGCACCTGGCCATCAGCTACAGCTGCGCGCCGCTCAGCGGCGATGGGGGTCTCGGCACCATCTATGTGCTGCGCGACGAAACCGAGAAAAAACAGTTGCTCGACAGTCTGCGCGAAATGGCTTTCCACGATCCCCTGACCAGGCTGCCGAACCGCCGCGCAGTGGAGAGCCGTCTGGAGCGCGCCCTGCGTACCGCGCGCGATCAGGCGCAACAGCATGCGTTCTGCTACATCGATCTTGACCAGTTCAAGCTGGTGAACGATACCTGTGGCCATTCGGTGGGCGACGCCCTGCTGGTCGACATCGCGCAGACGATGAAGGAAGCCCTGTCCAGTCACGCCTATCTGGGCCGTCTGGGCGGCGACGAGTTCGGCCTCATCCTGTTCGACACCCAACCCGCCGAAGCCATCCAGGCCTGCCGGCAACTGGTACAGCGCATTCGCGATTTCCGTTTCGAATACAAGGGGCGCCGCTTCACGCTCGGCGCCTGTGCCGGGATCGCCCCCATTGCCCAGATGCCGACCACTGCAGGAGAACTCATGGTGCAGGCCGACATGGCATGCTATCGCGCCAAATCGGAAGGCAGCGGACGGGTCATGCTGTACGAGGCGGACGAGATCGGGTTCCGCCGCCTGGAAGCAGAAATGGGCTGGGCGGCAGACTTCGCCCGGGCACTCGAAACCAATCAGTTTCTACCCTATCGCCAGTTGATCCAGCCGACGTCACTCAGCGGCCAGCCGCATTACGAAGTGCTGATCCGCTGGCAGCGCAATGGCGTGGTCGAGGGGCCGGCCAAGCTGTTGCCCGCGCTGGAACGTTACGGCCAGGCGCCCATTCTCGACCGCTGGATGGTGGAAGCGGTGGTGTCCTATCTGGCGGCCCAGTCTGACGACACGGCGGTGTACTTCATCAACCTGTCGGGCAAGACCGTCGCTGACGAAGCTTTCCTCGGCACCGTCTGCCACCTGCTTGACCACTATGGCGTAGCGGGTGAGCGTCTGGGATTCGAGGTCACCGAAACTGCCGCGGTGGTCAATCTGGACGATGCCCAGCGCCTGATTCAGGGGCTGCGCCAGCGCGGCTGCCAGTTTGCGCTGGATGACTTCGGGCGTGACGCCTCGTCGTTTTTCTACCTCAAGCACCTGCCGGCCGACTTCCTCAAGATCGACGGCGCCTTCGTGCGCGGCATGCTGGACGATCGCCGCGACCAGGCCATCGTGCGCTCAATTGCGCAGCTGGCGCGTGACTTCGGCATGCATTCGGTGGCCGAGCAGGTGGAGGATGCCGAAATGGCGGCACTGCTGCGCGACATCGGGGTGGACTACCTGCAGGGCTATCACATCCATCGTCCGGAGAGTTTTCCGAACTGGCAACCGATAAGCAACATGCAGGCGGCCGCGCACGTGCTCACCCCGCGTGCGCCCCATCTGGCGCTGGTCAAATAAGCGTCAGACAATCACCGTGCCGGAAACCCCTTCCGCCGGTGCCGGATAGCGCATATTCAACCCTTCCAGCGCATCGATCAGCAGGCGGGAAATCATCAGGTTGCGTGCCAGCTTGCTGTTGGCAGGGATGACATGCCAGGGCGCATGCGCCGTGCTGGTGGCCGACAGTGCAGCTTCGTATGCCGTCATGTAATCGGTCCACTGCTCGCGCACGGAAATATCTTCCGGATGGAATTTCCATTGCTTTTCCGGATCGTCCCGGCGCGCTTCCAGGCGCTTCTTCTGCTCGTCCTTCGAGATATTCAGATAGAACTTGAGGATGGTAGTGCCCGTTTCTGACAGCATGCGTTCGAAGTCGTTGATCTGGCGGTAGCGGCGCGTGCATTCGGCGGTGTCGATCCAGCCGTTGACGCGGGTGATCAGCACATCTTCGTAGTGCGAGCGGTTGAAGATCGCGATTTCACCCTTGCCCGGCACATGGTGATGCACCCGCCACAGGTAGTCCCGCGCCAGCTCGTGCGGCGTCGGCGCCTTGAAGCCCGCCACCCGCACCCCCAGCGGGTCGACGCCCTGAAACACGTGGCGGATGGTGGAGTCCTTGCCGGCAGTGTCCATCGCCTGCAATACGACCAGCAATTTGTTCTTGCCTTCGGCGTACAGCAGTTCCTGCAGGGTTTCCAGCCGCGCGCGATATTCGTCCAGGCGTTCGCGCGCATCGGATTTGGACTTGCCGATGATCTTGATATCGTCGGCGTCCCAGTCGTCCAGTCTGACCGGGGTGCCAGGAAGGATGCGGGTGTCGGCAGGCTTCATCTGCGCGCGCCCGGCGGGATCAGCCGCATCCACTCGCCCAGTGCCGACTGGATTTCAGCCAGCGTGAGATGGCGCATCAGCGGCCGGTTGCCCGGTGCCATCTGGTTCCAGGCGCAGGTCATGCCACGAAGATCGGCTTGCGCGGCATCGCGCAGCCGGAATTCGGTGATGTAATAAAGAAAAGTGGGGCCGTCATCGCCGACATGCGCAAACCCGGTAAACGGCGACGGCGCTGCGGCAATGTGGCTCACACTGCGCGTCACCCGCAGCACTTCGAAGCGCCCGGGCTGCAGTGTCTGCGGCCTGTCGCTCACCGTGTTCAACTCCACCACGCAGAATGGATCGTGCTCCTGCACGCTGTTGCGCGGCACGATCCGGCCATATTGCAGGCGCACCGTGGCAGCGCCCGGCTCGATCGTCAGCGGCCGGTTGAGCTGCGCCGTCCAGCCCGATGGATAGACGTAACGGGGCGACGCCGGATCCGGTGACCCCAGCCCCGCACACCCGCCCAGCAGCAATACCAGTCCGATTCCGATGCTTTTCATCGCGTCACCCCGCAAAAATGTGTGGACTCAATCATGACCTGAAGGCGAAGCCGAATGAACAAAAGTCGTATCCAGTTTGAAATTATGGGCCAATCGGCGGCGGATGACACACCGCATCCGCCTGCATCCGCCAAATGACCAATTCCGTGGTGCGCCCGTCATGCCTTGGCGTATCGGCTCCAGGTCCGGACTTGCGCCTTTGACGCATGACGTTCAGACTGCGCACCTTCGCGCCGGCACACCCGGGCGGTGAATTTGCCCTTATTTCGACTCATGGAGCGTCTCGATGCCCGCCACAACCAAACCCCTCACCGAAGCCGCGCTGCTGAAAATGCCGGCTGCCGCCTACATGAATGCGGACCAGTTGGCATTCTTTCGCAGCCGCCTCGAAGCCATGCGTGACGAGCTGCTCAGCAATGCCGCCAACACCGGTGAGCATCTGAAGGAAAACGAAAACTTCGCCGACCCCAACGACCGCGCCTCGATGGAAGAAGAGCACATGCTGGAACAGCGCGTGCGCGACCGCGAACGCAAGCAGCTGAAAAAAATCAATTCCGCCCTGAAGCGGATCGAAAGCGGCGAATACGGGTGGTGCGAAGAAACCGGCGACCCCATCGGCCTGCCGCGCCTGCTGGCGCGCCCCACTGCCGAATACTCGATCGAAGCACAGGAACGGCACGAGATGCAGGAAAAGCTGCGCGCCTGATATTGCACCCCTGATATTTGAAGAAGTGCCCGGGATGGATGCGCCACTTCCCATCACCCTGCTCACCGGCTTTCTGGGCAGCGGCAAGACCACCGTACTGAATCATTTGGTGCGCACCCTTCCGCGCACCGCCATCCTGATGAACGAATTCGGCGAAATCGCGCTCGACCATCAGCTGCTGCAGAAGATGGACGGCCCGCTGGCGCTGCTCTCCGGCGGCTGCGTGTGCTGCACGATATCCGGCAGTCTGTCGCCGACGCTGAAAAATCTGTGGATGGCGCGACAGAAAGGCGATATTCCGGCATTCGAGCGCGTCATCATCGAAACGACCGGCATCGCCGACCCGGCGCCAGTGCTCGACAACCTCCTGCACGACAACTGGGTGCGTGCGCGCTTCCGCCTGGACGGCGTGGTGACCACGGTTGATGCGCTGTTCGGCATGGGCCAACTGGACGAACATTTCGAAGCGGTAAAGCAGGTAGCGGTGGCCGACCGCCTGCTCTTGACCAAGACCGACCTCGCCCCCGCCGAAACGGTGGCCGCGCTGCGCGAACGGCTGGCAAGGCTCAATCCGGCTGCCGACGTCGTGACCGTGACGCACGGCGAACTCGATCCCGGGGCGATCCAGAACCTGGGGCTGTGGAACGCCGAAACCCGATCGCCCGAAGTGGCGCGCTGGCTGAAGCCGCAGCGCTACCTGCCCGCTGCGGCCGGCAAGCTCGGCGGCAAGCCCGCTGCAGCATTGCACGATGCGCGGATCCAGGCCTTCTCGGTGGTGCTCGATGCCCCGCTCGACCGCTACGGCCTGCAGTCGGCGCTGTCCATGCTCACCTCGTTTCGCGCCGAAAACCTGCTGCGCTTCAAGGCGATGGTGAACCTGCAGGGCGAGACGCAGCCGGTGGTGCTGCACGGCGTGCAGCACGTGCTGTATCCGGAAGTGACACTCGACGCCTGGCCGGACGACGACCACCGCAGCCGCTTCGTCTTCATCGTGCGCGACCTCGAGCCCGCGTTCGTAGCCAGGCTGCTGGCCGATTTTTCCGGTGCCGCCCACAGCCCGGCCGGAGCGGCGCCATGAACCTGGCGCAAAAGCTGCTCGTCCGGCTGATTCGTGTGTATCAGCTGGCGCTTTCGCCCTGGCTGGGCCGGCAGTGCCGCTACCTGCCAACCTGCTCGGAATACGGCAAGGAAGCGATCGAAAAGCACGGCGCACTCAAGGGCAGCTGGCTTGCCGCCAAGCGCATCGGCCGCTGCCGCCCGGGGTGCGACCACGGCTACGACCCGGTACCGCCGGTCAAGCCCCGCGAGTAAAATGCGCCCGATGTTCCCGCGCCATATACTCGCCTGGCTGTTTGCGCTGATCCTGCTGTTCGGTCAGGCGACAGCGTTCGCGCACGCGGTCAGCCATCTGGATATGCACGATGGCGCGCTGCCCGACAAGGTCTGCGAAGTCTGCGTCGCCCAGGCCAACCTCGGCAGCGCCGCGCCGGCAACCGTGTTCAGCCTGCCCATCGAAACCGCCGGCAACGCCGAGTTGCCGGCGGCGGCGCTGCCGCTCGTCCCCGCCTGCTTCAAGCATGCGCAAGCCCGCGCCCCGCCTGCTGCCATCTGAAATCCGGACCTGACGGTCGAGGCCCCGCTGGCCTGCCGACCGCGTTCTCATTTTTGATGGAGCTCAACCATGTTACGACCCGCCCTGCTGGCGGCCGCGCTCGCGGCCGCTTTCCCTGTTCACGCCGACCCCCAACTCGATGCCCTGCGCGCCGAGTTGCAGGAACTGAAATCTGCCTACGAAACCCGCATCCAAGCGCTCGAAGAGCGCCTCAAAGCCACCGAGGCCAACGCAGGTACGGCGCAAATCCGAACCGTCGAATACCGGGAACCAGCCGCCGCGCGGCCTGCCGATCCCACCCGCAGCAACGCTTTCAACCCTGCCATCTCGCTCATCCTGCAAGGCCAATACGCACACCTGGAGGATCGAGACGAACGCGGCATCACCGGTTTTTTCCCTGCGGGCGGGCACGCCCATGGCGGCGTTGAGCGTGGCTTCTCGGTGGGCGGCAGCGAACTGGTGATCTCCGCCAACATCGACCCGACTTTCCGCGGCCATCTCATCGCCGTGCTCGCCGACGATGCAGTCGAAATCGAGGAAGCCTGGTTCCAGACCACCCGCCTTGGTCAGGGACTGGCGATCAAGGGCGGACGCTTCCGTTCCGGCCTCGGCTACCAGAATGAGCAGCACCCGCACGCCTGGGACTTCGCCACCAACAACCTGGTCTACGATGCGCTGTTCGGCGAGGGCTACGGCAACGACGGCCTGCAGTTGAAATGGGTCGCGCCAACCGAGCTGTTCGTGGAGCTCGGCGCTGAAGCCGGCCGCGGCGCCAATTTCCCTGGCACCGACCGCAACACGAACGGCGCCGGCAGTTACGCGCTGTTCGGCCACCTGGGCGGCGATGTCGGCGCTTCCCACAGCTGGCGCGGCGGGCTGTCTTATCTCGCCGCCAAAGCCAGCGAGCGCGAGGGCGAACTCGAAGACATCAACGACTTGCATGCCGAAACCCTGTTCTCGGGTAAGAGCAAAATCTGGGTGGCGGACTTCGTCTGGAAATGGGCACCCAACGGCAATGCGTCCGAGCAGAATTTCAAGTTCGCGACAGAGTATTTCCGCCGCAGCGAACGCGGCAGCCTGGAATGCACCGACAACACGCAAGACGGCGGCGCCTGCGACGTTCTGGACGGTGACACAGAGGATGCGTACCACTCACGCCAGTCCGGCTTCTATGCCCAGGGCGTCTACCAGTTCATGCCGCGCTGGCGCACCGGCTACCGCTACGACCGCCTGGACTCGGGATCGGTCGATTTTGGCGCCAACAGCGCCAACCTGCCAGTTACGGATTACAGCCCGACGCGCCATTCGCTGATGCTCGATTACTCGCCATCCGAATTCTCGCGCCTGCGCCTGCAGGTTTCGAAGGACAAGTCGATGGCGGACGTGAGCGAGAACCAGTGGTTCGTGCAGTACATCCACAGCCTGGGCGCGCACGGCGCCCACAGGTTCTAAGGAAAAGCGCATGAAACGACTGCTGGTCTTGCTCATCCTGTGGCTGCCCGTATACGCGCATGCCGCCTTCAACGTCTTTGCCTGCGAGCCGGAATGGGCCGCCCTGGCAAAGGAAATCGGCGGCGGCGACGTCAAGGTCTATTCCGCCACCACCGCCATGCAGGATCCGCACCGCATCGAGGCCCGGCCCAGCCTGATCGCGCAGATGCGGCGCGCCAATCTGGTCGTGTGCACCGGCGCCGACCTGGAGGTCGGCTGGCTGCCTGTGCTGCTGCAGAACGCCAATAACGCCGCGGTGCAGCCGGGCCGCCCCGGCTATTTCGAGGCGGCCCGGTTCGTGCCGCTGATGGAAAAGCCGGGGCGGCTCGACCGCGCCGACGGCGACGTGCATGCCGCCGGCAACCCCCACCTCCACACCGACCCGCGCAACATCCTGCGCGTCGCCGAGGCGCTGACGGCGCGGCTGGCCGAGCTCGACCCGGCGAATGCGGCAGCGCATCGCGCGCGCGGCCAGGTGTTCGCCGCGCGCTGGCAGGCGGCCATCGCGCGCTGGGAAACCCGTGGCGCGCCGCTGAAAAACCTGCCGGTGGCGGTGCAGCACAAATCCTTTTCCTACCTGCTGGCCTGGCTGGGGCTGCGCGAAGTCGCCATCCTCGAGCCCAGGCCGGGCGTCGAGCCCTCGGTCAGCCATCTGGCACGGGTGGCCACGCAGCTGCAGGAAACGCCGGCGCAGATGGTGCTGCGCGCGGTCTACCAAAGCTCGCGCCCGGCCGACTGGCTGGCGAGCCGCACCGGCATCCCGGCACTGGCGCTGCCCTACACCGTGGGCGGCAACGATCGCGCGCAGGATTTGTTCGGCCTGTTTGACGATACCCTCGATCAGTTGTTGAAAGCCGCACATTGAATCTCGCCGCCCTCGACCCCAGCCTGCTGTTATGGCCGTTCATCGTCGGCCTGCTGGTGCTGTCCACCCACGTGCCGCTGGGGCGCCGGGTGCTTGCACGCGGCATCATCTTTCTCGACCTGGCGGTGGCCCAACTGGCTGTGCTCGGCGTGGTCGCAGCGCACGCACTTGATCTGGCCGCCGATGGCTGGCCGACCCAGCTGGCGGCGGCCGCGGCGGCACTGGCTGGCGCGGCGGCACTGGCCGCGTGCGAACGGCGCTGGCCGCAGATCCAGGAAGCCCTGATCGGCTCCACCTTCGTGGTCGCCGCCAGCGCAGCAGTGCTGCTGCTGGCGGACGACCCGCATGGCGGGGAGCATCTGGCCGAACTGCTCACCGGGCAAATCCTGTGGGCAACGTCAACGCAGGCCATGCAGATGGCCGCGCTTTACGGCATGCTGCTGGCGTTCATGACGTGGCGCGGTGAGTGCCTCGGCGGACTTGGGTTCTATCTGGTGTTTGCGCTGGCGATAACCGCGTCGGTTCAAGTGGTGGGGGTTTATCTGGTGTTCGCCAGCCTGATCCTGCCGGCGCTGGCGGTGCGCGGCCTTCCCGCACGCCCCGGCCTGCTGGTGGGCTGGACAGTGGGCGCACTGGCGTATGCGGCAGGGCTGACCGCGTCCGCGCTGCTCGACTGGCCGAGCGGGCCCGCGATTGTCATCGCGCTCGCCGTCATTGCCCTGCTTGCCGCGCGCACACGGGTTGCTGCAAGCGGGCGACAACGCTAGTATCCAGTACTGACCCTCTATCCGACGTACGCATATTCAGTGGCTCTTCCGTTTTTCAAAAAAAGCAAGGACAAGGCACCCAGCCCGGCGCGAAAGCCAACGCCTGCGCCTGCGCCAGCCGCCGAGTCGCAGCCTACCGAAACGCTGTTGACCATGGAAATGGGCGCCAGCGGCATTGTGGTAGAGGAGTCGAGCGGCGCGGCGCAGTCGCCGGTGGACGAAGTGGCGATCCTCTATGCCAGCGGTCAATCCGACATGGCCGAGCGTTTGCTGAAGGACCTCCTGGCCACGGGCGATCGCCGTGCCTGGCACATGCTGTTCGACCTTTACGGCATCCAGAATCGCGAAAAAGACTTTGACCAGTTGGCGCTGGATTATGCGATGCGTTTCGAAAGCTCGCCTCCGGTCTGGGAAGCCATGGGGGAGGGCAACGCCGCCAGCAAGCCGCAGCAGGATCAGGCCGCCAGCCTGGAATTACCCGGCCTGCTCGACAAGAAAGCAGCCGCCACCCTGCGCGAGGGCATTGAGGCCACGGCCAAGAATACCGCGGTACGGATCGACTTTTCACGCATCGCCATGATCGACGAAGCGGGCGCGGACGAGTGCGCAAAAATCCTCGCCGCTGCACGCAAAGCCCGTCGCAAGCTTCAGGTCAGCGGTGTCGACACGCTGACCGCGCTGCTGCAGGATCTCAACCGTGCCACCCACAGCCGGGCGGTGCACTGGCTGCTGCTGCTGGAGCTCTACCAGACGCTCGGCCAGGAGGAAAACTTCGAAAACCTGGCGGTCGACTACGCGGTGCGCTTTGAGGTGTCACCACCCTCCTGGAGCGAAGTCCAGGCCGCCGAGGTCGTGCAGGCAAAACCCGCCGAACCGCTGGACGATGCGCTACAACTAGCCGGCGAAATCACCCCCGCCAACGATAGCGCCTTGCAGCAACTCGGCAGCTATGCAACTACCCACCACGAGGTACTGGTCGATCTGTCAAAGGTCACCCGCGTCGATTACGGCAGTGTCAGCCAGTTCATCAGCGTGCTGATGCAGTGTCTGGGCAGTGGCAAGACCATCACCCTGCGCGGGCACAACGCGCTTATCCATGAACTTTTCCGCGTCATGGGAATCGATCAGTTGGCGCAACTTATCCCGCACCACCCGGACTGATTTCGTCCACCTTGGCCGACCGGGCTTCGGCGGCCCCGTCCTCCCCCATCCAGTACAGACACCCGGATTGTCCGCAGGATGCGGGGCGGCAAAACAGGACCCGCCTTCAACTTCGCGACCCGCTTTTTTTCAGGATAATCCCGCCCATGGAACAATATCGCGGCACCACCATTCTCTCCGTTCGTCGTGGCAACGAGGTCGCTCTTGGCGGCGACGGCCAGGTCACGCTGGGCAACATCGTCATCAAGTCCACCGCCCGCAAGATCCGGCGACTGCATCAGGACAAGGTGCTGGCCGGGTTTGCCGGTGGCACCGCCGACGCCTTCACCCTGTTCGAGCGCTTCGAAGCCAAGCTCGACAAGCACTCGGGGCATTTGCTCCGGAGTGCAGTCGAACTCGCCAAGGACTGGCGCACCGACCGCATGCTGCGGCGACTTGAAGCCATGCTCGCGGTGGCTGATCGCGAATACTCGCTCATCATCACCGGCAATGGCGACGTGCTGGAGCCCGAGCTCGGCATCGCCGCCATCGGCTCCGGCGGCGCCTTCGCCCAGTCTGCCGCAGTAGCATTGCTGCAGAACACCGACCTGCCCCCACTTGAAATCGTCAAAAAGAGCCTCACTATCGCAGGGGACATCTGCATTTATTCGAACCAGAATCATGTGATTGAGACCCTGTGAGGCGCGCGGTGAAAAAGCCCGCTCCGTAACGCCTCACTCCTCACGCCTAACGCCTCACCCAACAATGACTCCCAAAGAAATTGTCCACGAACTCGACAAACACATCGTCGGCCAGGCCGCCGCCAAGCGCGCGGTCGCGGTCGCCCTGCGCAACCGCTGGCGGCGCCAGCAGGTAGAAGAGCCGCTACGACAGGAGATCACGCCGAAGAACATCCTGATGATCGGCCCCACCGGCGTCGGCAAGACCGAGATCGCGCGCCGCCTGGCGCGGCTCGCCAACGCGCCCTTCATCAAGATCGAGGCGACCAAGTTCACCGAAGTCGGCTACGTCGGGCGCGACGTCGACACCATCATCCGTGACCTGATGGAAACCGCGGTCAAGCAGATGCGCGAGCAGGCCACGACCCAGGTGCAGTTCCGCGCCGAGGAAGCCGCCGAGGACCGCATCCTCGACGCGCTGCTGCCGCCGCCGCGCAGCGTCGGCTTCGGCGAAGCCGAACCTGCCCGCGAGGAAGGCGCGGCGCGTCAGCGCTTCCGCAAGATGCTGCGCGAAGGGGAACTCGACGACAAGGAAATCGAGATCGAGATCGCTGCGGTCAACCCCAGCATGGAAATCTTTACCCCACCGGGAATGGAAGACCTGTCACAGCAGCTGCAGGGCATGTTCCAGAACATCGGGCAAAGCCGCCGGCAGGCACGCAAGCTCAAGGTACGCGAAGCATTCAAGTTGCTGACCGAGGAAGAAGCCGGGCGTCTGATCAGCGATGAGGAAACCAAGCAGCAGGCGCTGGATGCAGTCGAGCAGAACGGCATCGTTTTTCTCGACGAGATCGACAAGGTGGCCACCCGCAGCGACGCCCAAGGCAGCGACGTCTCGCGCCAGGGCGTGCAGCGCGACCTGCTGCCGCTGATCGAGGGCACCACGGTGTCGACCAAATACGGCATGGTGAAGACCGACCACATCCTGTTCATCGCCAGCGGTGCGTTCCATCTGTCAAAGCCGTCCGACCTCATCCCCGAACTGCAGGGGCGCCTGCCGATCCGCGTCGAACTGCAGGCGCTGAACGTGGAAGACTTCGAGCGCATCCTGACCGCCACCGACGCCTGCCTGACGCGCCAGTACGAAGCGCTGCTGGCGACCGAAGGGGTCACGCTCAAGTTTTCCAACGACGGCATCCGCCGCATCGCCGAGATCGCCTTCGAGGTGAACGAGCGCACCGAGAACATCGGCGCGCGCCGCCTGCACACGGTGATGGAAAAGCTGTTGGAGGACATTTCCTTCGATGCCGGCAGCGTCACCGGGGAATACGTGATCGATGGCGACGTGGTCACCACCCGCCTGGCCGCACTGGCCGCACGCGAAGACCTCGCACGCTACGTCCTCTGACGCCTAAGCCAGGCGCCTGATCAACCAGCCGGGTGCGCCTGATTTTTTCAGCGACCCGGTTTCATTTATATTCAAACGCAGTGGAGCAAGACATGCAGCAAGCAGGCCGCGGCCGAAACGCCATTTCCCTGCGCCAGACCCTTGGCGCCTGGGTGGAGTCGAACTGGATACAGAACTTCATCATCGGCCTGATCATCATCAACGCCATCATCCTCGGGATGGAAACCTCGCCAACGGTCATGGCGCACATCGGTCCCCAACTACTCGCCCTCGACAGTCTGATTCTCGGCGTGTTCGTGGTGGAGATCGGTCTCAAGCTCATCGCCCAGGGACCGGGCTTCTTCCGCCGCGGCTGGAACATCTTCGATTTCGCGGTGGTGGGCATCGCCCTGGTGCCCGCCAGCGGGCCGCTGGCAATCCTGCGTGCGCTGCGCATCCTGCGGGTGCTGCGCCTGCTGTCGATGCTGCCACGGCTGCGCTTCGTGGTGGAGGCGCTGCTGCACTCCCTGCCGGGTCTCGGTTCCATCGCCCTGTTGATGGTGGTCGTCTATTACGTGGCCGCGGTCATGGCCACCGGCCTCTTCGGCGCGAGCCATCCGGAATGGTTTGGCAGCATCAGCCATTCCATGTACACCCTGTTCCAGATCATGACGCTGGAAAGCTGGTCCATGGGCATCGTGCGGCCGGTGATGGAAGACTACCCCTATGCCTGGCTGTTCTTCATCCCTTTCATCCTGATCGCCACCTTCACGGTGCTGAACCTGTTCATCGCCATCATCGTCGATGCCATGCAGAGCATGCACGAGCAGGTGGCCAAACAGGAAGAAGCGATCATCACCGAGGCAGTGCAGAGCGAGGGCGCCCACCTCGAGCAGGAACTGCGTGCCGTGCGCGAGGAATTGCGCGCCATGCGGACGCTGCTGACACAGGAGCGGGGCCTGCCGGGTTGACGCTCCCTGCGATATGCCGTGGCTAATGCCTCCATCGACATTACTTATTTGGCTGTCCATCCCCACAGGCGGAAAATCACCCGGCTGAGTAACGTTTAACTGGAGACACCCCCATGGCCACCCGCGACATCCTCACCCCCAAAGAAGCCCAATGCAGCGGCGGCGCCGATTACGCCGCGCTGGCGCTGGAAGCCCTGCAGGAACCCGCAGACGCGGCCTACGCCAAGGAGTTGATGGACCGCGTGGCCGACGATTGCCAGTTCACCAAGGACCTGGCGGCATGCGCCATCGTCTACCGGGCGCTGGGCGAGCAGGATCGCGCCGAAGAACTGCTGCAGACCGCCGAGGACTACTGCATGTCGGGCGAAGAGCAGGTCGCCCTGGCGGAAGCCAAGTTCAAGGTGCTGGGCGACAAGGCGGCAGCGGTGGGCGCCTATGAAAAGGCGCTGAAGGAAACCAATAATCTCGACCCGCTGATTGATTTGGCGAAAGACGTGATGCGCGTGATCGACGACAGCGCGTTCGCCAAGAAAGTGCTGGAAAAGGCCGAGGCGAAGATCTCGCGCGCGGTGGAATACAGCAAGCTGGCTGCCGCCGCGGTTGAGCATCTGCACGACCCGGAATACGCGGAAGCGATTTTCAACAAGGCGGCAGAGAAGCTTTCCACCGTGTCCGACTTGCTGGCGCTGGCAGGCGAAGTGACCAAGACGCTGGGTGACCCGCAAAAAGCAAAAGTGCTCTATCAGCGCGCGCTCGAAGGGGCGACCGACTTTGCCGCGGCCAAAACATTGATTGAATCCGCCAAGCAGACGGGGGATGCCGCCTTCATGCAGGCCGCGCTGAAAAAGGCAGGCGACCTGGCAACCGCCACCGGCGAATACATCGAACTGGCCGAGGGGCTGGCGAGCGTGGGCGACAAAGCAGGCGCCACGGCCCTGCTTGACAAGGCCGAGGACGCGGTGGCCGGGCTGGACGAGATGCAGCGGCTGGTGGCCGCAGTGGAAGCGCACCTGGCCGACGACGCCGAGCGCCTGGCCCGGGTGAAGGTCAAGCTGGAGAAACGCCAGGCCAACCACGCGCGCTACATGGAATTCCAGCAACTGGAAAAGGACGCCGTCAGCGTCAAGCAGTTCCTTGCGCTGGCCGAACGCGTGCGGCTGGAACTGGAAGACCCGTTCTATTCCGCCAAACTGATCGAGGCCGCGGAGACCCTGCTCGACGGCACCGGCTACCAGTTCTCGCGCTACAAGCCGATCCTGCTGGCGGTAGACAAGAACCTGGACGACACCAGCTGGCTTTCCCGCCTGCTCGATCGCGCGGCGGAAAACGCCACCGACTTCATCGCCTTCAAGGATCTGGTGGTCACCGCCTCCCATCTGAAGCACCGCGAACTTGGCGTGTCCAAGGCGCGCGCCTATCTTGCCGCGCGCGAAGCGGCACTGAAGTCGGATCCCAACGCCACCGTGTACGACCTCGCCAAACTCGCCGAGGCGAGCTTTGCCGCGACCCGCGACGCGGCCGAAGCCGGCCGCCTGCTGGAAGCGGCGCGCGCCCAGGCCGAGGATCACTTTGCGCTGACTCACATCGGCCGCCTGTATGCCTCCATGGGCAACAGCGCCCGTGCCGATGAACTCTTTGCCGAGGCCGCCGCAACCTGCCCCAACGGCGATGCCTGCATCCAGTTCATCGACCGCCTGAAGGGCTTCGCCCTGCCGGCCGAGGCGCTGAAGAAGTGGTATGCCGAGTGCGGCACGCATCTGAGCAACCCGGCCGACAAGCTGCGCTGGGCCGAGGGCATCGCCGACGCGCTCAACGACCGCGCCTGGGCAAGCGAGGTGTATGGCCAGCTCGCCGGGCAGTTCAGCGGCGCCGATGCGGCGCGCTTCGAACTCAGCCGCCGCTCGCGTGCCGACCTCAATTACTTCGGCTCCACCCGCCGCCACTAAGCAGCAACTTGGCCGGTTGGCCACCGCGCCAAGCGCGTTGCAATACCCCTGAAAACAGCCCGGTTGATCGGGCTGTTTTTACTTGTAGACTGGTAAATGAAGCCGTTTTCCAGGAGCCCTCCATGGTCGAAAACCTCTCCGCTCTCATCGACACAGTGCAGAAGAACTGCACCATCGCCGACGCCCGCCATGCGCGCGACATGACGATGTGCACCTTCCTGCTGGAAATGCGCGAGTACTACCGCTGGGAAATGGAAATCCCCTATGGCGCGCGTCTGCCCAAGGACGAACTTGGCGACTGGCTGAATGCCCGTGAAAGTCTGTGGGATACGGTAGAGGAAGAGAGTTTTGCGCCGTTGCCGCTGAGCGAGGCCGGCATCGATCCGTTCGAAGCCGACGACATCAACCGTGCGCTGGTCCCGCTGGGGCTGGTTTACAGCAGCGGGCTGGGACATTTTCGAAAACCCCATTTCGTATTGGCTGAACTCAAGCGTGCCGAGATGCGCGAAGGCGTGCAGGTGCTGGTGGCTGGTTGCGAATACGCGCGCGATCTGATTGCGCCGCCGGCGGCGATGCGCGACGGCGCCATTTTCCTGCGCATGGACGCGGTGCGCCGCCTGCTGTGGAACAAGTATGAGGAATGGCAGTGGAAGGAAAAGGACACCGCACTGGGGCGCGCGTTTGCCCACTACGACTTCGAGCGGGATGTCGAATACGGCCTCGACCGCATGGCCGAGGCCGAAAGCGAGGCGATGATCCTGCACGAGATCGGCGAGGCGCGTGCAGAATCCATGCTGGGCGCGGGCTGGAACGAAATGCTCGGCCAGCTCACTTCCCGCCACGCGGAACTACTGGTGCGCGCCGTGCGCGACCATCTGGCCGACTGCCTGATGACGTTGCCGACCCTGCTTGAACGCGAAGCCATCGGCTCGCTGCATTTTTATCTGGCCAATCTGTCCGGGTTACGGCGCGCGCTATTTCCCGCATTGCCACAGGCATACGAAAGCTGGCTCGCCAGCCGCGATACCAAGCGGCTCGCTGACCTGGTGTCCAGAGCCGAAACGCACTGGCTGGATGCGGCGCGGCAGCTGACTGCGGCTTATCACCGAGACCCGTCACAGGGCGACGCGCAGCTCAATGCGCTGGCCGGCGGCGACCTCGCCGGTCTGAAGCTTTAGAAAAAAAACGGGCGCATGGCGCCCGTTTTTCTTTACCGCCAATGGCGCCGGCTTATGCCGGAACCGCCGCTTTTTGCTCCAGCTGCGCGGCAATGTTGTCGAGCAGCTGCTGTTCCTGATACGGCTTGCCCAGGTACACATTGACGCCGAGCTCCATCGCGTGATTGCGGTGCTTGTCCGCCGTCCGTGAGGTGATCATGATGATCGGCACAGACTTCAGACGCTCGTCGTTGCGCATGACGCGGGCCAGCTCGAACCCGTCCATGCGCGGCATTTCGACGTCGAGCAGCACCACATCAGGGATCAGATCGTGCATCCTTTCCAGTGCATCGACGCCGTCCTTTGCGCTGTCCACGCGGAAGCCTTCGCGCGTCAGCAGACGCGTGGTGATCTTGCGGACCGTGAGCGAATCGTCGACCACCAGCACCAAGGGCGGCTGCAGGGCGGCGCTGACTTCGGCTGCCGCGGGCGCCGTACGCTCCACTGCGGTGCGCGGCAGGCTGGCCCAGCGCAGCGCCAGCGGCACCGGGTTGAGAATCAGGATCACGCGTCCGTCGCCGCGCACGGTGGCCCCTGCCACGCCCGTAATTCGGGCTACCTGCGGACCGATGTTCTTGACCACAATTTCACGCGTGCCCTCGATCGCGTCGACCAGCACGGCGGCCTGGCTGGTGCCGCTGGCGAGCAGCACCACCGGGTTATAGCGTTGGACCTCGTGCACCGCGTCGGTGTCGCCCAGCAGATGCGGCAGATAGGAAAACGGGTAGCGCGCGCCGCGCCACACCACTTCGCCTGCTGCAATCGCCTTTTCAAGCTCAAGCGGCTTGAGTTCAAGCACCTGCCGAACCAATGGCGTCGGCAGGGCGTAATCGTGCTTCGCCGCCTGGAACATCACCGCCTGGGTCATCGCCAGGGTGAGTGGCAGATAGATATTGAAACAGGTGCCGGCACCCGGGGTGGAGGTAATGTCGATGCGGCCACCCAAGGCGGAGATTTCGCTCTTCACCACATCCATGCCGACGCCACGCCCGGCGACCTGGCTGACAGTTTCGGCAGTGGAAAAGCCGGCGGCAAAGATCATCTGGGCCAGCAGGGATTCAGTCGGTTCGACCCCTGGCAACAGCAGGCCGTTGGCTTCGGCTTTTTCGCGAATGCGCGCGTAATTGAGACCGGCGCCGTCGTCCTTCACGGTCAGCATCATTTCGTTGCCGGACTGGCGCGCTGAGAGCACGATTTCGCCGAATTCGGCCTTGCCCGCGGCGTGACGGGCAGCGGGCGTTTCGATGCCGTGCGCCAGCGCGTTGCGCAGCAGGTGTTCGAGCGGCGCGGTGACCTTTTCCAGCACCGAGCGGTCGATTTCCAGTTCGCCGCCCTGAATATCGAGCTGGGCGCGCTTGTCCACATCGCGCGCGGTCTGGCGCACCGTGCGATACAGCCGCTCAGCCACCGAATACAGCGGCACCATACGCACGCGCAGCAGATCCTGTTGCAATTCGCGGTTGAGGCGCATCTGCTGAATCAGCGCGGCATCGGCTTCGCCCAGGCGCGCCAGCAGGATGTGCTGAACGGTGGAAATATCGTTCACGCTTTCGGCCAGGAAGCGGGTGACTTCCTGGAAGCGCGTAAAGCGGTCGAACTCCAGCGGATCGAACTCGTCGGTCCCCTCGTGGGTCTGGAAGGTCGCCTGCATTTGCGATTCAGCCTGGATCTCGACTTCGCGAATGTGGCCGCGCAAGCGTGACAGGGCTTCCGACAATTCGTTGACGTGGCGTTTGAAGGCAAACACTTCGCTTTCGATCCGCGAGCGCGCAATCGCCACTTCACCCGCCTGGTTGACCATGCGGTCAACCCAGTCGGCACGCACCCGCAGGGTCAGGGCATTGCTTTCGCGCGTGGCCGACTTCGCAGGGGCAAGCGGATCCGCCGTCGTGGCGGTCACTGCAGCGGCAACCTCGGCCTGACCGAGCACCGGTTCGACCGGGGCTTCCAGCGGCGCGGACGCATCGTCTATGGCTGGCGCAAGGTCGCCCAGTTTCAGACGGTCCACCGCGTCGGCCAGACGATCGAGCTGCGCTTCCAGCGTCTCGAATACGTCAGCACTGGCGCTCAGATGGCCCTCAATGACGGCGATCACACGGGATTCCATCACGTGCGTCAATTCACCGAGGCGCATCGCACCGACCATGCGCGCACTGCCCTTGATGGTGTGCAGATTGCGGCGCAGCACGTCGCGCGCGGCGGCTTCGCCTGGCGCGTCTTTCCAGGCGCGCAGTTGTGCACTGGTATCCGGCACCAGGGCCTCGGCCTCTTCAAGGAAAATCGGCAGCAGTTGCTGGTCGATTTCATCAGCCACCTCACGCCGCTCGAATACCGGCGCCGGCGCAGCCGGTTTGAAATCGGGCACCAGCGCGCCGACATCAAGCAGGCCGGAGGCATGGTGGACTTCGGGCGTCTCACTGATAGCAGCGCCGATGGGGGCAACTTCGAAAGTGGTCCCGGCCGGTGTTTCGTCAGCCTGCGCAAGGATCTCATCAGCGGTTTCGGCAACCAGCGTGAAGGCAGGCTCGACAACCGGCATGGCCTGCTCATCTTCCAGTTCGCCCAAAGCTGCGATCAGATCGCTGGCCGCCTCTGGCAGATTCCCGGCCTCGATGGTCGCGATCATTTCATACAGTCGCGCCACCGTATCCTGGACCAGCGGCAGGTGTGCCGACGGCAACGCCACCCGCACAAAGCGGTTCCAGTACTGCTCGAGCGCCTGCGACAGCTCGCACAGGACGGCGATGCCCGCGGTGCCCGCGATGCCGCCCAGGGTGTGCACGGCGCGCCGCGCATCTTCACTGACGGTACTGTCAGCGATGTCTGCATGACGTCGGGTTTCTTCCTGCAGAACGGCCAGACGCTGATGCGCTTCGACCATGAAAATCTCGTACAAGCCGGTGGAAAGGCAGACTGAGCCGATGCATATTTCGTCCCTGGCATGCGATTCCACATGGACCTCATCCCAGAGTGGATCGGAATCCCCTTGTGGCGCGTTTGACTCTTCATGCGGCTCAGCAATCTCGGCGGCGGGTGCCAACGGCGCAGCGGCATATTCGATAATGGCGCCCACATCCGCGGCGCGCGTCTCGGGCAGGGGCTCCAGGGCTTCGGGCTGCGCACCGGCGCTCGGCGCTGATTCTGGCTCGACGATTTCAGCAGCGGCCGTCTCGATTATGGACACAGCGACGTCCGCTTCATCATCCGCCTGATCAGCATGCTCAGCCTGATCAGGCGCGGCAATACTCTCAGCCTCAGCCTCAGCCTCAGCCGTAACCTCAGCCTCAGCCGGCAGCGGCCATTCGGCACGCACGTCTGCGGTCATCTCAACTGCCGGCGCATCTGCATCGACTGCATCGACTGCATCGACTGCCTCGATTTCCGGCTCGAACGCGGCCTCGGATGCGGCGTCGGCGTCCATTGCCGTTTCAGGCAGCGTCACCTCAATATCGGCTGGGGCGGTCGCAACCTGCTCGATCGCGGGAACCACCGGGGACAGCACGGCATCCAGCGGTTGCCCCTGTGACACCCGGTCGACCGCGGCCAGCAAATCGGGGACCGGCAGCGCCACCGGCTGGTTCGCCAGCAGCGCGTCCACCCAGTCCTGGAACACCTCACGGGCGCGTCCGACCAGACGCAGCAGGTCGCTGCTGGCTGGCCTTTTCTCGGTCAGCCAGCCGTTCATCAACTGCTCGAAACGCCACGCGGTGTCGCCCAGTCCGTTCAGGCCAACCATGCGGCCGCTGCCCTTCAATGTGTGGAAACCACGACGAATAATCGTCAGAGAATCGGGGTCGTCGGGATTGCCTTGGCAAACATGGCAAGCCTCGCCCATGGCCGCCAGCACTTCGTTGGCTTCTTCCAGGAAGATTTCCAGAAGCTCCAGTTCGACCCCTTCAGGGATCACAGCCAGAAGCGCATCTTCAGCAGGCGCGGCCGTTTCCATCACGACCGTCGCTGCCGGCTCGGCAAGCACCACTTCAGCCGCATCGACTGGCTGCGCGAGTTCAACGACCCCGGCTGCAGGCGCGTTGACCTCGACAGACATCATTTCAAACGGCTCGGCCGTTGCTGTCGGCTCCATCAGGTCGACGAAAGCGGGGGCCGCTTCGCCGGCAGCCGACTCGTCTTCCTCCTGCGTCGGCAGAACTTCAGGCATGGCCCGTTGCGGCAATTCCAGGCCGGTCATGGCAGCAATGTCGGCATCAAGCGCCAGCGGCGCTTCGACCGCCTCCCGGCTGGCGTCGAGTGCGGCACGCGTCTGCTGTTTCAGGGTGGCGTCATCAATCAACTCGGCGTCACGGCCGAGTTCGGTTAGGGCATCAAGGTATTTTTTTTTTGCAGCGTCGTCGGATTGATCGCGCCATTCCAGATAGCCGGCCTGCACTTCGGCCTTGCGGACGGGAAGACCCGCTTCAATTGTGTCGTCAAACGCACCATCGTCGACGCTGTCGGCGTCGATTACACCAAACTCGACGAGCGCCGGCCGCAGGATGCTGGCGGCATCAGCGCGTCCGGCGCAGTAGGATTCGATAAACAGCCCGAGACTGGAGAACGCATTGGCCAGGCGTTGCTGGGTCGCCTCGTCCGGATACCCTTCGCTGGCAAACGATTGTGCCGTTGCGGCGGCAGCGCCAAGCAAGCTGGCGGCATCAGACAGCTCCAGCATGGTCAGTGCGCCTTGTGCCTGTTGAGCCAAAGTGGGCAGATTGGCCAGCGCTTCGCGCTCGTCGGCATCGCGGAAAAAGGCATCCAGCGCCTCTTCCATCTGCCTCAGGTTCTGGCCGACCTCCAATGCCATCTGCACCAGCATGTCACGTTCAGCCTCACGCTGGCTGGCCGACTCCACGTCACTGACTGGCATCTCACGGCCTTCGATCAAGGCGCGCAGGCGTGCCTGCTGGCTTTCGGCACGAACCGCAAAATCGGCGTGCAGGACATCTTCCTTGTCTATTCCGTTTTGCATGAACAGCAGGGTGGCAGCGACTTCCAGGTTCATCTGCTCACGCGCATCGCCTTCATGGTCGGCGGCGGCGTTGGCGGCAGCGGCGAGTTCGTTCAATAGCGGCAGCAAACCGCTGCTTTCGAGCATCTGTGCCTGAGGCTGCATGCGCGTCAGCTGAACCTGAAACTGTTCCAGCTGGTCGGCATTGCCTTCCACGCAGGCGTGCCAGTTGTCACGCGCGGCCTTCATGCCAGCCTGCAAGGCATCCAGCACCGGGCGCATGCGCGCCAGCGCTTCGGGATCGAGCATGCCTCGACCCGGCAGGTAACGATCGAGCCCGAACCTTGAGCGGACTTCCGCGGCGCGACCTTCCATGGCCTGGCTTTTCGCCACAAAAAACAGCGCATCGCGCAGCAGGCGTTCAGCAACCTGCGGCGAGCCTTCCATCAAGCGGCGCATTTGCAGGTCAACGCGAGCGAGCAGCTGCTTGACGTGGAAGTCGGCTTCAACACCGCGTGCGATCAGGCTATCGACAAAACCGACACACGCCCACCAAAAGGTTTGCGAGGCCTGCGACGGTGCGATGCGCTCGATCGCGGCCAGCGCATCACGCATGCGCTGCAACCCCTGATCCGCTTCTGCATTGCGGAGAAAAGCCAGCAGGCCGCGCTGAAACAGACCACGCAAGGTTTTGACTTCGGCGGCCAGCGCTTCTTGCGTCAGACTGTCATTGCCGGTCTTGCCTTGCGACCGCAAGCGCAGGTCGGGGAAAAACAATTCGCCTTCGAATACACGCTCGGCGCCTTGCAGTTCGCGCAGGCGCTTATACAGGGGAAACAGCGCCAACTCGCCGCTGCCGCGCCCATCAGCCAGATCCTTGACCCAGCGCTGCAGGCCTTCCATGGCATTGCGCAGGGCGCGCAAAACCTCATCGCTTGCCGTCAAACGGTTTTCATTGATGTCATCCAGGACGGACTCAAGCGCGCCCGCCAGCGTGGCGGCTCCTTCCAGGCCAACCATGCGCAACGCGCCGGTTACCTGGTGCGCATCGTCGCGTGCCAGACGCAGTGCATTGGTGAGATCGACATCGACACTGTAAGCCTGTATGCGCCCCAGGGCGGCTTGCAGGGCGGCATCGATGTCGCCGCGCACCCAGTTCAACGGGCCGGTATCGTAATCGAGTATGGCGCTCATGGTGTGTTGTTCCCGAGGTTGATTGCAGTGGCCGTGAGCGGCTTCTCGCTTCGCATCGCAGCCGATCCGGTCAGGCGAGCTTGAAGCCCGCGACCGAACTCTTCAGATCCTGCGCAAGCTGCTTCATACTGCCGATCGACTCGGCCGTCTGTTGCGTACCGCTGCTGGTCTGCGCCGAAATCGCCTTGATATCCTGCATGGTTTCGGCCACCTTGGCGGTCGATTCCGCCTGACTCTGCGTGGCTGAAGAAATGTCGGCAATCAGTCCGGCAAGCGTTTTCGACACGTCGCCGATCTCGGCCAGCGTCTGACCTGCCGCATCCGACAGCTTGGCGCCTTCGACCACGCCCTGGGTCGAGACTTCCATCGCCGCCACCGTGTCGTGGGTATCCGACTGAATGGTCTTCACGATCGCCGCGATCTGCTTGGTCGCATCGGCAGAACGTTCCGCCAGCCGCTGCACCTCTTCTGCCACCACCGAGAACCCGCGCCCGGCTTCACCCGCTGATGCTGCCTGAATGGCCGCGTTGAGCGCCAGCACGTTGGTCTGTTCAGTAATGTCGGAAATCAGTTCGACAATTTCGCCAATCTCCTGCGAGGATTCGCCGAGGCGCTTGATTCGCTTGGAGGTTTCCTGGATCTGCTCTCGCAGGCCGTTCATGCTGGAAATGGCGTTGGCCACCGCCTGCTGGCCTTTTTCGGCTGCGGCCAGGGACTGGTCGGCCACGCGAGCGGACTCGGCGGCGTTGCCCGACACCCGTTGCACCGACTGTGCCAGGCTTACTACCGCAGCCGATGTTTCTTCGATTCCTTCCGACTGCCGGCGCGAGGCATGTTGCAAAGATTCGGAAACATGTCCCGCCTGACTTGCAGCCTGATCCATCTGCACCGTGGCGTTGTTGATGCCGCGCACCAGGCTACGCAACTCTTCCACCGTGTAGTTGATCGAGTCGGCCACTGCACCGGTAATGTCTTCGGTTACGCTGGCATTGATGGTGAGGTTGCCTTCAGCCAGTTCGCCCAGTTCGTCCATCAGCCGCAGAATCGCTTCCTGGTTGCGGCTGTTTTCCTCTTCGCTCTTGCGTGCCCGCGATTTGGTTTCGTTGATGTTGACCAGTCCCAGCACCACCAGCGAGCCGAGCGCCAGCAGGCCGAACAAAGCCGCCAGCAGATAACCTGCGCCGCCAACGGCCTGGTAATCCTGCGACAACTGACTCGCATCAGCCAGCAGGCTGTCGCTGCCGACGAACAGGTTGTTGGCCGCCAATTTGGATTGCAGCAACGGCTGCGTGTTGGCAAGCACTTCACCCACCGCCTCGACCATGTCGCCCATGTTTGCCCCCAGGTCTTCCAGGGTCAGCATGCTGTCTTCATTGCGGCTGGCGACGCCTTGCATCAGCCCCTGCACCGTATCGCGGAAGGAGGTGGTGTCCGTTTCCAGCTGCATCACTACCGCAGGATCGATCAGGTCGGCTGACAACAGCAAGTTGGCGTTTTTCGGCAGGCGCTGGCTCAGCATGACCAGATGGCTGGCGCGCGACACTTCACGCACGCTGGCATTTTTATCGATCAATTGGTTGTTGAGTTTTTCGGCAACCACTTGCAGATCGATACTCAGGGAATTAATGCGCTTGACGCTTTCGCTCAAGGTCACCAGGTTTTTCCGTTGCGACAGAATCTGCACGATCTGCGGGTCGAACGTTTTCCACTGCGTGCTGATCTTTTCCAGCGTGGTGCGGGCAGCGCCAGTGGAGGCGGGCACATCGGCATCACCTTCGACCAGTCCGGTCAGCGCCGTCTGGAATGCAATCTTGCCTTCAGCCAGCTTCTTGAAGGCGGCGAGGTTGCCAAGCACGGACTGCTGGGCCGTCAGCGGCAGGCTTTGCGACAGCACCTTCAACTCACCTGCCCGGGCCTCATAGCTGGTCCGGTTGTCGAGCTGGATCGCGCTGTAAACGGTGAAGCCAGCTGCCAAAATCAGCGAGACGACCAGGAAGCCGCCGGCATAGAGATATTGCTTGTCGACAGGCAGATTGCCGATCAGCGGGGCACGTCCAGGCTCCTTGTCAGCCAGCTTGCGCACACTCTGCATGATCAGGGCGGTGTGTTCTCCGCTACCCTTGCCAGTGATGCGACCCGCCAGCCCTTTAAGGCCATTCATTGTTATCGCCATGTTCATTTCCAACCTCCACTCATCGGCGCCAGCGCGCCCTGTTTTTCAATACCCGACCAGCTGCCAAACTACGCTTCAACCTTGAGAAACTCGGCATCGCCAAGCAGTTTTCCGAAATCCATGTCGCACCAATCGGTGCCCGCTTCGTCCGCATATTGGCGAGCAACCCACGGATGCAATGCCGCGTGATCACCACGCAACTGGTAATGTTTGATGTTTTTCAGACCCAGGGTGTTGCGCACCAGCAGTGCCGCATTTACGCCAAAATCGTGATGCGGAATCAGCAGGCGGCAATCAGCGTGATCGGATGTCACGCCCTGCCCCATGAAGTCGGAAAAATCACTCACCGCGAACAAGTTGCCGCGGATATTGGCGACACCCCGAAACCAGCGGCGCGCACCAGGCACCTTGACGACAGGCGGCACCGGAATCACTTCTTCGGTATCCGAGAGGCTCACCAGCCAGTTCACGTCACCCACCCGGAAGCCCAGACGGGATCCGGTATTGTCGCGACTGGCCGCGGCCTGCAACTGTTGCGACAGCGTGGTCTGAAATTCACGCAGATTGAATTTCTTGGCCATGTTGATCCGCTCAGTCCAACGCCTTGATTTGCGATAGCAGGTCTTCGGGCTTTACCGGTTTCACCAGGTAGGCCTTTGCACCCTGGCGCATGCCCCAAACCTTGTCGGTTTCCTGCCCCTTGGTGGTGCACATGATGACGGGAATATGCTTGGTCGCCTCTTCCTTGGTAATCATGCGCGTCGCCTGATAGCCGTTCATTCCCGGCATCACGACGTCCATCACGATCAGATCGGGCAACGTCTGCTTGGCCTGTGCGACGGCTTCTTCGCCGCTTTCGGCCATGCTGACCAGATAACCGTTCTTGACCAGCAGTTCGGACAGGAAAAAACGTTCGGTGGGGGAATCATCCACAACCAGAATTCGGCTGATCGCCATATCTATACTCCTTGAAAAACAGTTAGGCCCTGGCACACGCGTGCTCGCGCACCGCTGTCAGCAGCGTGTCCTTGGTAAAAGGCTTGGTCAGATACTGGTCCGAGCCCACCATGCGGCCGCGCGCACGGTCGAACAGACCATCCTTGGACGACAGCATGATGACCGGCGTGCTGCGGTATTTTGCATTGCGCTTGATCAGCGAACAGGTCTGATAGCCGTCGAGACGCGGCATCATGATGTCGACGAACACTACATCCGGTTCATGGTCGGTGATCTTGGACAGCGCATCGAAACCGTCCTGGGCCAGGATGACTTCGCAGCCCGCCTGATTCAGGAAGATTTCCGCACTGCGGCGTATGGTGTTGCTGTCATCGATGACCATCACCTTGACGCCCTTCAAAGCTTCGTTATCCACACGCTTCCTCCACCTGGACCTTGGGGGCGCAGCACCTGCCACACACCCTGTGTGCTTATCATTACGGCAAGGGCGCAGGCTTCTTTAGCGCCTACCACTGCAATCGCACACATGCCCATCAATCCAAATAAAAAAGGGGCGCTGCAAAGCAGCGCCCCTTTTTACCTGCAAGCCGAAGCCTTACTGCCAGGCCTCTGAAGTGGACTTCTTTTCAGCGCCAGCAACGGCACCCATGGTCTCGATAATCGTGTTCGGCAGGGACGAAATGCGCATGAACTGTCCCATCCCCACGTCGGGGAAAGCCAGGGCAATGCGGAAACGGCCATGCGGCGAACCCACCACATTGTCGACCACGTAAACCTCGTAAGGCAGACCCGCGATGTTGTCCTGCATGTCAATTCTATTGATCCACTCACCATCGCTGCTGCCGCTGTCGTTCATCGCCACCCCAAACACGGCCAACTTGCGGTCAGGCATCACGACTTCATAGACCTTGCTCGTCTTGCCGGCACCTTTGGCCAGGTTCTCGCGAACGACCTTCACAGCCTCGGCAAAACTGCCGTACTCGGCTAGCTTGTTCTTATACGAGTCGACGCGCTCCATACCGACCATGTAGCGGTAGTTGGTCAGATTGCCGGGCAACTCGTCCCCTCCCTGCTCTTTGCCTGCGCCCAGCGCACCCTTCAAACGCGCCTGCAGCGCCTTGACCGCCGGCTCCTTCTTGTCAAAGGCCTGACGGAAATAGGCGCGATACCAGTAATCGGGATTGGTGTAGGCAATACTGCCGTCCGCCTTCACCCCCACCCGGATCGCCGCGCCGAGTATGGCAAGTCCGCCCACGGATCCCACTTCCTTGAGCATGGCATCGTCAGTGGCGACCACCACCCCATACCCAGTCTGGCCTTTAGGAAAGTACTTGCCAATCACTTTGAAGCCGCCATTCTTGAGCTTGGCCTCGACTGCAGCTGCGGCTGCCTGGGCACTGCCACTCGCCACCGGATCACCCTGAACATAAGGTGAAGCCGCCAACACGCTTGCCGAAAAAACAAGCAAAACCCACGCTGTCATCCATCGCAAAATCATCACTGTCTCCTTATTAATAATTATTTAACCCCGGTCCGACCGTGCCATTAGCAGGCCGACTCCATGAACGGAGACCGGGCCTGGCCGAGATTTTAGGGCCATACACAGGCACCGCAGACGTATTAACGTCATCGCCCCTCATTTCTTGAAAAGAACCTCAAATAACGCGCATCAAAACGCCACCATCTCGAAATCATCCTTGCGCGCCCCGCAATCCGGGCAGGTCCAGTTGATCGGCACATCTTCCCAGCGCGTGCCGGGCGGGATTCCGTCGTCAGGTGCACCAGCGTCCTCGTGATAAATGTAGCCGCAGATCAGGCACATCCAGCTTTTGTATTCGGGGAGATCAGACATGGGGGTTCCGGGAATCGGCTAAAATCGAGGCTTGATTCTAAAGCAGTGACGTCATGCCTTCTATATTCGTCCCCAAACCCACGCCGCCGCTGGTGCTCTGCTTCGCCGCGTCCGACCCGACCGGCGGCGCGGGCATCCAGGCCGACCTGCTGACGCTGGCCAGCATGGGCTGCCATCCGTTGTCGGTCATCACCGCGCTTACGGTGCAGGACACCGCGCGGGTCGACGAAGTGTTGGCCATTGACTCCGAATGGGTGATGGACCAGGCGCGCATGCTGCTCGAAGACGTCCCGGTGGCCGCGTTCAAACTCGGCATGCTGGGCAGCCCCGAGTCGATGGCGGTCATCGCAGAAATCCTCGCCGACTATCCGGACATTCCGGTCATCCTCGATCCGGTACTGGCGTCCGGACGAGGCGATGAGCTCGCCACCGAGGACATGATCTCTGCCATGCGTGACCTGCTGATCCCGCAAACCAGCATCCTCACACCCAACAGCCACGAAGCGCGCAGGCTCGCGCTGTTCGAGTCGGAGGAGGACGACATGGACCTCGCTGCCTGCGCCGCCCACTTGACCGATCTCGGCTGCGAATATGTGCTTATTACCGGCACCCACGAAACCACGCCGCGCGTGCTGAACAGTCTCTACGACGCCAATGGCCACGTGCACACAGATGCGTGGGACCGCCTGCCGGGCAGCTATCACGGTTCCGGCTGCACCCTTGCCTCGGCCATCGCCGCCACGCTGGCGTATGGCCAGGACGTCCCCACGGCGGTGCGCGATGCGCAGCATTTCACCTATGAAACGCTCAAGGCCGCCTTCCGTCCAGGCATGGGGCAATACATTCCCGAGCGCTTTTTCTGGGCTCAGGATGCGCAGGCGGAAGGCAATGCCTGAATTTCCTGTGGCCCAATTTCCCGGCGGCGTGTACGCCATCACGCCCGAAAGCGCAGACACCGACCATTTACTGAGGCAGGTCGAAGCGGCGTTGGCGGGCGGGGTGGCTGCCGTGCAATACCGCGACAAATCCGGCGACGTGGCACGCCGCCACGAACAGGCGAGCGAGCTGGTCGCACTGTGTCGCCGCTTCGGCGTGCCGCTCATCGTCAACGACGATCTGCGGCTGGCCGATTTGTGCGATGCCGATGGCGTGCATCTGGGGCGCGACGACAGCAGCCTGCGTGAGGCGCGCATCATTCTCGGCAAGGACAAGATCGTCGGCGTCTCGTGTTACCAGAGCCTCGAGCTGGCGTTGGCGGCACAGTCTGGGGGCGCCGACTACGTCGCGTTCGGCAGCTTCTTCGCCTCGCCCACCAAGCCGGCCGCTGAACGCGCCGGCCTCGACTTGCTGCGTGACGCCGCGCCGCTGATCCACCTGCCGCTGGTCGCCATCGGCGGCATCACGCTGGAAAACGCGGCACTGCTGCTGGATGCCGGGGCCGACAGCCTTGCTGTGCTCTCGACTCTGTTCGCTGCCCCCGACATCCGCGCAGCCGCACACGATCTCAACCAATTATTTGAAGCCGAACCTGAAGCCTGACCGCCTCCACCATGAAACCAGCCACGACCCGCAACGAACAACTTTTCGAACAGTCGCAACAAGTCATCCCCGGCGGAGTGAACTCGCCGGTGCGCGCCTTCAAAAGCGTCGGCGGCACCCCGGTCTTCTTCAGCCGCGCCAAGGGCTCGCGAGTGTGGGATGCCGACGGCCGCGAATACATCGACTACGTCGGCTCATGGGGTCCGGCGATCCTTGGCCACGCCCACCCCGGCACAGTGAAGGCGGTTACCGACGCCGCCGCCAACGGCCTGTCGTTCGGCGCACCCTCCGAAGCCGAGCTCACCATTGCCCGCCGCATCATCGAACTGGTGCCGAGTATCGAGAAGGTGCGCCTGGTGTCGTCCGGCACTGAAGCGACCATGAGCGCAATCCGCCTGGCACGCGGCTTTACCGGCCGCAGCAAGTTCATCAAGTTCGAGGGCTGCTATCACGGCCATGCCGACTTCCTCCTGGTGAAGGCCGGCTCCGGCGCGCTCACCTTCGGCAACCCCACCTCGGCCGGGGTGCCGCCCGAGGTCGCCGCGCAGACCCTGGTGCTCGATTACAACGACGTTGCCGGGCTGGAGCGCACCTTCGCCGAGATCGGATCGGAAATTGCCTGCATCATCGTCGAGCCCTTTGCCGGCAACATGAATCTGGTCAAGCCGACCGCCGACTTCATGGCGACGATGCGCCGGCTGTGCGACGCGCACGGCGCGCTGCTGATCTTCGACGAGGTGATGACCGGTTTCCGCGTCGATCTGGGCGGCGCGCAGAAGCTGCTCGGCATCAAGCCCGATCTGACCACGCTCGGCAAGGTCATCGGCGGCGGCATGCCGGTGGGCGCCTTCGGCGGCCGCGCCGACGTCATGGACGCCCTGGCGCCGACCGGCCCGGTGTACCAGGCCGGCACGCTGTCGGGCAACCCGGTGGCGGTGGCCGCCGGCCTCGCCACGCTCGCCGCGATTTGCGAACCGGGCTTTCACGCGCGCCTCGCCGCCCGCACCGAGCGGCTGGTGAAGGGGCTGACCCAAGCCGCAGCAGACGCCGGCGTCACCTTCTGTGCCGATTCAGTCGGCGGCATGTTCGGTCTGTATTTTGCAGCGAAGCCGCCGGCGAGCTTTGCCGAGGTGATGCAGTGCGACAAGGAGGCCTTCAACCGCTTCTTCCACGCCATGCTCGACCACGGCATCTATCTTGCGCCCTCGGCATTCGAAGCGGGCTTCGTTTCGGCCGCGCACAGCGACGCCGACATCGACGCCACATTGGACGCCGCACGCGCTGCATTCAAGACCCTATGAACGACGAGCTGTCCCCCGAAGACGAACTGCGCCTCAACGTTCTTTTCAACACCGAACTCAAGGCCGTCCGCATCGACGAGTCGAACATGACGTTGTGGGCGCTGACGCCCCAGGGCGAGGCCAGCGTGCCGCTGAAACCCAACGAGCGCGCCGACCGCTACCTGAAGCGGGTACGCGAGCAGCTGTCGGGCCATGCCCTCGGTTCGCCCGGTGGTTACCCCGTGCATCTCACGCGCTGGACGCGGCAGTCGCAGTCAGGCTTGTCAATCCTCCATCTGGCGCAATTGCTGTTGATTGCCGAAGAGGAAGCGGTCGTGGCGGTCGTGCATTCGCCCGCGCTCACCGACGAACTGGCGCGCTACGCCTGGTGGTGCATGCCGACCCTCGAAAACGCGCGGCTGATGCTGATGCGGGACGTGGTGTGCCGCGGCAGCATGGGGCGCACGCTGGCCGAATTCCTGGTCGACCACCTGGCATTCCTGCACGAGGACGACGTCGGCATTCTCGATACCGTCGCGGTGATGCTGGTCTCGGGCGTGCTCACCGATGCTGAGCGGCTGGCGATCTGGAAACGCGGCAACAGCCGCAATTCGTATTACGTGGCCTTCCTCGAACTTCAGCCGGATCAGTTGCCTAACCCGCGCCCCGCGCGCGCCGATCACGCCAGTCTGCCCGCTCTTGCCGACAATTCTTACTGCACGATGCTGGAAAAAGCGCTGTCGGCGCAGGGGCAGACCTTCCTCGCCACCACCGCGCTGATTCTCGAACGCCCGGAAAACCAGGAAGTGGTCAACCACACGCTGAATGCGCTGGCGCAGTGGTGCGCGCCCTTGCGTCAGACCGACGAAGCCGCGCGCCACCCGGCGCGCGCGGCCCTGCTCGACGCGGCGCCGCAGTTTGAAGCGGATTGCGTCGCGCTCGATAGCCTGGCCGCGGTGGACGCCGACAGCGTGCGGCCGATCTTCCTCAAGACCACCGCCATCGGCTCGCTGATGCGGCGCAAGATTCAGCCCCTCGTCACCCCGTTGCTGGACAGCATTTCCGTGCTGCGGCGTCAGCCCTAGGCACATAAGCTGAAACGATGAACCCCCTGCGAGCTTGCGCACGCAGGGGGTTCATCGACCAACCTCTGGATTACTTGCCGAGCGCGGCGTCGATGCTGGCCAGGAACTTGTCAGCCTTCTCGAAACCGATCACCTCGTAGTCCGACTGCACGCCGGCGGTGTTCCAGAAGATCAGCCCGGGCGGGCCGAACAGGTTGAAGCGCTTCAGCAGCGCCTTGTCGGCGTCGCTGTTAGCAGTGACGTCGGCCTTCAGCAACACCACGTCCGCCAACCGCGCCTGCACCCGGGCATCGCTGAAGGTAAAACTTTCCATTTCCTTGCACGACACGCACCAGTCGGCGTAGAAGTCGAGCATCACCGCGCGGCCGTCGGCCTTGGCCGCGGCCAGGCGCGCGTCGAACTCGGCCACATCCTTGACCTTCTCGAACGGCAGGCCTTTCTGCTCGGCCGCCAGCGCTTCCCCGCCTGCGCCGCCCTTGATGACGCTGCCCTTATACACTTCAAGCGGCTGCAGCAGATTGCGGCTGCCTGCCAGCATGCCGAGCAGGATCGCCAGGCCGGCGATCAGCAGCACCACGCCAAGGCCTTTCCACAGCTTCCCCCAGCCGCTCGCATGGGCAGGCAACGGGTCGAGCGCATGCAGGTAGATCGCCGCGCCAATCAGCAACATCGCCCATAACAGCATGCTGATCCAGCCTGGAATCACCGGCGAGATCAGATAGATGGCGATCGCCAGCATCATCACGCCGAAGAAGTACTTCACCGCGTTCATCCAGCCGCCGGCGCGAGGCAGCAGGGCGCCGGCGGACAGGCCGATCAGCAGCAGCGGCACACCCATGCCCAGCGCCAGCACGAACAGCGCGACGCCGCCGAGAACGGTATTGCCGGTCTGCGCGATGAAGGCCAGTGCAGCGGCCAGCGGCGGCGCGACACAAGGACCCAGGATGACAGCCGACAGCGCGCCCATGGCGAACACGCCGAAGAAGTTGCCGCCCTTCATCTTGTTGGCGCGCTCGGAAAACTTGCTCTGCAGCGCGCTCGGCAATTGCAGTTCGTAGAAGCCGAACATGGACAGCGCCAGACCGACAAAAATCAGCGCACCGACGCCGAGCGCCCAAGGGTTCTGCAGGGCGTTGGAAATCAGGGTGCCGGACAGCGCCGCCGCCACGCCGGCCACCGCGTAGGTGATCGCCATGCCCAGCACGTAGGCGAGCGACAGCAGGAAGCCGCTGGTCTTGGTCACCTTGGTGTTCTGCCCGGCGATGATGCCCGACAGGATCGGAATCATCGGGAACACGCAGGGTGTCAGCGCCAGCAACAGGCCAAGGCCAAAGAAGGTGGCGACCACCGGCCAGAAGCTGCCGCCCGTCAGCACGCGCTCGATGCGCGAGGTGTCGGATTCGATGACAGGCTCGGCCGGCACGGCCTGGGCGCTGGCAGTGACCGCCGCGCCGGCCGAGCCCGCAGTCAGCATGAAGTCCCGCGTGATCGGCGGGTAGCACACGCCGACCGCCTCGTTGCAGCCCTGCCAGGTCGCTTCCAGCACCAGTTGTTCACCCGCGGCAAGCGCGCGCGACAGCGTCACGTTGGCAGAAAAATCCTGATGGTAGACCTCGGTGCGGCCGAAGGTCGGATCCTCCTTGATGTCACCCGCCGGCGTATCGACACGCGCCACCTTGATGTCGGCAGGCGATTTGACGGTGTAGGCGAGCTTGTCACGATACAGATAGGTGTCGGGGGTCAGCGTGTAATCGAACCGGGCCGTCTGCGCATCGGGCATGGCGGCGGCGACGGGGAAGGCCTCGTCCGGCGGCAGCAGTTTCGGCATGCCGGTGTCGCCGAGCAGGCTGCGCAGGCCATCCAGCGCGGAAGCGGATGAAGCGGGCGCCGCGGGCGCCGCGGCTGCCACGTCCGGCAGTTTGATCGACACGCTCGTTTCCTGCGGGGTATAGCACAGCCCGGCGTCGGCACAGCCCTGTGAAACGGTTTTCAGGGTGACCGACGTGGCGCCCCCCGTACGCTGGATCGGCAACGCGATGCGCACGTCTTTGCGATAAATTTCGACCTTGCCGAAGAATTCGTCGTCCTTCACCTTGCCGGCAGGCAACTGCGGGGTGCCGAGCGTCGCGCCCTCGACCGCGAACTTGAACTTGTCCCGGTACATGTAATAGTCGTCGGCAATTTGCCAGCGCGCTTCCAGCGTATGCGCGTCAAGCGCTCGCGCCGAGAACTTGAAGGCGACCTCGGGGTCAAGAAACTCTTCGGCGTGGACCACTGGAAAAAGCGCCAGCACGCCCCAAACTACGGGTAGCGCGCTGAGCAAACGAATCCACTTATTTTTGATCATGCTTTTCAGTCTCCGTGGCCAGCCACCCGAGATAGGCGGGCAGGCCATTTGTTATCGATATCGCAATCAGTTCGGGCACATCATAAGGGTGTTGCATGCGGACGACCTCTTCAACCAGTGGGTAGGCTGCACGGGTGGTTTTGATCAGCAGCGGGATCTCCTCCGCCGTCTCTACCGCGCCTTCCCAACGGTAGATGGAGCGGCACGCCGGCAAAACGTTCACGCATGCCGCCGCCCTGCATTCGATCAACGCGCGCGCCAGTTTCTCGGCGCTCGCGACATCGGGTAAATTTGTCAAGATTAACAAAGGTTCCATCACATGCGCTTTGGTTGGATTGTGCTACTGCTGCTGTCTTTTCCGGTTCTGGAAGCCATCGGCATTTTCTGGGTCGCCAGTGCCATTGGCGGCTGGGTGCTATTGTGGCTGCTGCTAGCGGCGGTCGCAGGGGTCATGCTGATCCGTGTCGAACGCGTTGCCTGGGGTGCGCGTCTGCTCTTTTCAGTGCAGTCAGGCGTGAACCCCCTGGCCGCAATGTTCGCCAGCGGCCGCATTCTGCTCGCCGGTGGCCTGCTTGTCTTCCCCGGATTCATCAGCGATGCCCTCGCACTGGGATTGTTGCTGGCCCCAGGCACCTGGAATCGACGCAAACCTGACCCGTTGCGTCCGGCAAATGATAAAGCCGATGCCCACCCGAGGGAGGGGGGCGGAAATGTCACGCCCAAAACGATAAACGGCGAGTTCAAGCGCGAGCCTGACGACAGGCCACGTTAATTAAAACAGCTTCAGTTGGCCGCGATCCTGCTTGATTTCTCTCAGCAAATCATCGGATGTCGGATAGCGGTATTTCAACCGCAATTCGCGCGCAGTGCGTGCGTTCGATAGCCGACGCGACTCGCGCAGAAACGACAGCAAGGCTTCGGACAGCACTTTTTCCGCCTCGACACGATCGATGCGCGGCGGGCGCGGCAGGTCGAACGCATCCGCGCAGCTATCGAACCAGTCGCCCATTTTCAGCGGATGCGCATCGACCGCGTGGTAGATGCGTTGCGAACGCCCGCGGAACAGGGCGGCCCATGCCAGCCGCGCCAGATCGTCGGCGTGGATATGGTTGGTGTAGCTATCGTCCTGGGCAACCAGCGCAGGCGTGCCGCGCTTGATGCGTTCCAGCGGCAGGCGATCAGCAGCATAAATGCCCGGCGCACGCAGGATGCTCACCTGTACCCGCTGCGTTTCGCCCCAGGCGCGTAGCTGGCGCTCGGCGTCTACCCGCCGCACCGCACGGCCATTAACCGGCGCCACCGGACGCGTTTCGGCGACCCAGTTGCCGCCGCAATCGCCGTACACGCCGCTGGTGCTGACGTAGACCAATGTGCCCGGGCAGCCACGACGCGTCAGCGCATGCAGCAGGTGTGCGGTGCGCGGGTCGGTGTGGCCTTCATTAGGGGGCGGTGCAAGATGAAACACGCCGTCGGCACGCGGCAGCCGCTTCAGCGTGGCCGGCACGTCGAGGTCACCGAGGCAGGGCGTCACTCCGAGCGCGCGCAATTCGGCGGCGCGCTCAGGGCGGCGAATCAAGCCGATGAAATGAGCTTGACCTGCGTAACGTCGCACCAGCCGCTCGGCGACGTCGCCAAAACCCACGATCAAGATTCTTTTCATTGCGCCTGCCTGAAATATTCGCAATCTGTAACCCTACGCATGCAGGGGTGAAAACCGAGCCTGCCCGGGCGATAATTCATTGGTTTACATCGCATTTTTAAGCCCACATCATGTCGCACCAAGTCACCATTCAGCCCAGCGGGCACCAGTTCTTCGTCAAGAATGACGAAACCATACTCGAGGCTGCGCTACGCGAAGGCTTTTCGCTGCCCTACGGCTGCCGCAACGGCGCCTGCGGCAGCTGCAAGGGTCGTGTCCTGTCCGGCCAGCTCGACTATGGCACACACTCACCGAACGCGCTGAAAGACGAGGAAAAGGCGCAGGGCCGCGCGCTATTCTGCCGCGCCAGCCCTTTGAGCGACATGGTCATCGAAGCCAAAGAAATCGGTGCCGCCAAAGATATCGTGGTGAAGACTCTGCCGTGCCGGGTGGAAAAGCTGGAAAAGCGTGCCCACGATGTGATGGTAATGAAGATCAAGCTGCCCGCCAACGAACGCCTGCAGTTCCTCGCCGGGCAATACATCGATTTCCAGTTGAAGGGCGGCAAGTCCCGCAGTTTCTCACTTGCCAATCCGCCACACGATGACGCCCTGCTGGAATTGCACATCCGCCATGTGCCAGGCGGCCTGTTCACCGACCAGGTGTTTTCCACCCTGAAGGAACGCGACATCCTGCGCCTGAAAGGCCCGCTCGGCAGTTTCTTCATTCGCGAAGATTCCGACAAGCCGATGATCCTGATTGCCGGCGGCACCGGCTTTGCGCCAATCAAGGCCATGCTGGAACACGCTTTCGCCGAACACACCGATCGCGAACTGGTGCTGTACTGGGGAGTGCGCACGCTGAAAGACCTGTACATGCCCGAACTGCCACAGCAGTGGCTGGCCGAGCATCCGAATTTCAGTTTTATTCCTGTGCTGTCCAACCCCGAGCCGGGCGACCACTGGCAAGGCCGCACCGGCTTCGTCCACCAGGCGGTGCTGGCTGACTTCGCCGATTTGTCGGGCTATCAGGTATACGCCTGCGGTGCACCCGCCATGGTCGAGAATGCGCGCGACAGTTTTATCAAGGCCTGCGGCCTGCCCGAAGACGAATTCTTTGCCGATTCATTCGTCTACGCCGCAGATGCCGAGGCCGTGCCTACCAGCTGACCCCGGCGGGGCTAAGCTTACAGTTCGCCCTTGGCCCCCGCCCGCATAATTTCGAGCAGCGAATTGCGCACCGCATTGATGCTATCTTTCAGCATCTGCGGCACGCGCATCTCTTTTGCAATCGCATCGACGTTGACGTCCATCATCACCAGCCAGCCCTGGCCGCTGGCGTCTTCGATCATGGCGATGCGGCATGGCATGAACACGGCAAAATCCAGATTCACGTCAATCAGCTCCTTGGCCGTGACAGCGTCGCAAAACTGAAAAATGGTGATGGTGCGCTGCGGCTTGCCGGTAATGGCTTCCACCTGTTTCGACAGCGGAAGCTCGGCCACCAGCTGCAGGTTCAATGCATTGGCACGCAGGCGCATCGATTCGGCCGCTTCGGGCAAGCTGACGCTACGGTCGATGGCCATCTTGTAAACGTCGGTTTGCGTGGACTGGCTGGGTTCTGCGGCCCGGCTGGCGGGCTTGGGTTCTGCGGCCCGGCTGTCGGGTACGGACAGTAGCATGGTGCTCAGCACAACCCCGAACACGGCAAGAAAAGTAGTGCGCATGACAGCTCTCCTTCTCAATATTAGAAAATACTAATACGACACATTACCCCGTGGCGGGCTCCAGCGCAAACCTTCCAGCCGACAACGGCACGCTCAAATCCTACATCGCCCGACACAATGCCAGCGCCTTTTGGTAATGCTTGCACGCCTCACCGGGCTGGCTGCTCTGCGTTTTGAGTTCGGCCATGCGGATGTGGCCTTCCGCACTCGGCGCAATAGCAAGGCTGGCCTCGAGATAGCTTTGTGCCTTGCCCCACAGCTGCTGCACACTGCACAGTTGTGCCAGCGTCAGCAGCAACTGCGCGTCACGCGACCGTGCGCGCAGCCACTTCTCAGCCTGTTCGATCTGCCGCGTCGGACTGCTGCCACGCGCCTCGCCGTACAAGGCCACAAGGTCCTCGTGCCACTCGCGGGCGAGCGCAGCTTCCAGCACGTCGAGCGCGGTGTCGTGGCCGCCGCGCTCCATGAAGGCACGTGCGGCTGCGCGCGCTACCCAAGGGTCGACCTTGAAATCAGCCGGGATTTTCTTCCAGTACTCCAGCAAGCCGCGGTCGTCGTCAGCGCGACGCTTCAGATTCTCAGCATAGGCCATGCGGCGGTTCTGCACGGCAATGCCGGGTTCCAGCACATTGCCGCGCATCAGCACATCGAGCAGACGGTCGACTTCGTCCCACTGCCCCGTCATCTGGCGCGCCTTGTGTTCGAGCCGCAACAGGGTCGTGTGCTGCGGGGCAATTTCCTTGGCCCGATTGATAGCCACCAGTGCGGCCGCTGCGTCCTTGGCCTCGAGATGCGCCTCGGCCTCGAACAGCTGCGCAGCCAGTTCGGCGCCATGTTCGGTGGCCGCCTGGAGATGACGCTCGCGCTGCGGCACGGCGCGCATTTCCTGCGCCGCTCGCGCTGCCAGCACACGCGCCAGACCCAGGCGAAGTTCATCGCCTTGCCATTGGCCCAACGATTGCTCGGCATCCTGATAGCGGTATTCGATATACGCCTTGAGACCGCCGACAAAATTCTCATCCCGCCTTTTGGCGGCACGACGTTCGCGCTGCTCACGCACGATGCTGGGCAAATTAAGCGTGAGCATGGCCAGTCGCAACAGGATGATCCCGCCCACCACCAAAGCAAGCAGCGCCAGGACAAAGCTGATGAAGGAAATCTCCATCCGCCACGGCGGATATACCAGCACCACATAACCGGGGTCGTAGCGACCCGCCATCGCCAACGCGACGGCCAGCACCACAACAAAGATCAGCGAGATCAACCAGCGCATCAGTGCTCTCCTTTATACGCCTCGAGCGCGGCGAGGCTGGCGTCGATCCCCGGCAATTCCCGGGCGATCTGCAGGCGGGACAGGCGCTCGATCTCTTTCAGCGCAGCGGCAACGCCGGCATCGCGCGTGTTGAAGTAGCGGGTCAGCAAGTCCGACACTGCGCGCAAATCGGCCTGAAACGCCGCCTGGTTCTGCGACAGCAGCGCGAGCCGCGCCGACAGCAGGCGCAGGCGCAGATTTTCGCGCAGGAAATAGGCCTGCTCGGGCGGCAGCAACACTGCTTCATTGCCATCGATACGGCGGATCTGCGCCAGGCGCTTCAACTCGGTCCACAGTTCCTGGCCGATATCGGTGGTCCGGCCACCGCTCCGCGGCGCCGGCGCCGCTTCGGATACCTGCGCGCTGGCCAGCGGCCAGTTGGCATGGCGTGCCACCAGCGCCTCGATGCGCGCACTCACCCCGACTTCGTCGATCGAAGGGACCGCGCGCAGGTTGGCCAGGTCGGCCGCAATCGCGCGACGCAGGGCGGTGAACTGCGGTTTATCCAGGCGCTGCAATCGGGTATCGGCGCCTTCCAGCGCGATGATCGCCGCCTTGACGTTGCCGGTCAGCTGCAACTGCTGAGCGGCAGTGAGCAGCACCTGCTCGATCTCGGCCAGCGTCCACTGGTCGCGCCCCTGCGCCAGATCCTTGTACAGGCTTTCAAGTGCGAGCTGCTGTTGCTGCGACGTCACCATCTGGCTTTCGATGTGCGCGACCCTTTCGCTGACCTGCCGCATCGCGTCGTCGGCGTTGCGCGCCAGCAGACGGGTTTCGTTGACGGCCGCCCCGGATTCGGCCAGCCGCCGCCCCAGCTCGGTCTTCAGGTCGCGGATGCGCTCTCGGCCGTCGAACCACGACCAGCCCGCGGCCGCCAGCGCCAGCGTGGCGATCAGCAGGGCGACCAGCGCCACCGCCGAGAGGTGAGGACGTGAGCCCGCAGGCGCCGGCGCGACTGCGGCTTGCGGGGCGGGCGGTGGAGCGGATGTTTCGGGGGTGTCATTCATGGGGTGTTCCTGAACCAGTTAACCAGACCGTCTACCAGACCGTCATCGCCAGCGGGGGTGGCGATGACGCGTGCAATGCCAAAGCGGCGAGCTGCCTCGGCGATTTTCTCATGCGAGGCGAAAAGCGGGGTGGATGCCAGCAGCGGCCGGCCCGCCTCGCCCAGCAACGCTGCCAGGTTATGCAGCGTCTCGGCGCTGGTGACGGTCACCGCGTCGATCCCGCCCACCCGCCAGCGTGCCAGCAATGGCGCGGCATCTGCTTGCGGCTGCAGGCGCCGGTAGCACTCCATGAAATCCACCTGCGCACCCCGCGCAGCGAGGGTATCGGCCAGCAGCGCGCGGCCGCCGACCCCGCGCACGATCACTACCTGCTTGCCCGCCACATCCTGCAGTTGCGGCAGCGCCAGCAGCGCTTCACTGTCCTGGCCGTCCGGCGTGATGACATCGACAATACCCCGCGCCTGCAGCGCGCGCGCGGTGCCGGGTCCGACGGCGAAAACCCGAACGGCGTCAGGCAAACTGCCGCCCGCGCGGATTGCGTCCATCCCGAATTGCGCCGCGTTGGGGCTGATGAAAATCGCGATGTCGGCCTCGGCCAGCCGCGCCAGCGGCACGCTCAATTCATCGAGCGGCACAGCCTCGATTTCCAGCGCGGGAAACTCGAATGCCGCGCCGCCGGCCGCGCGGATCGCCTGCGCCAACGCGGCCGCCTGGGAGGCCGGTCGCGTCACCAGCACCGTGCGTCCGGCCAATGCCTGGGTCATGCGGTCGGCAAGGCGTCGAGAATGGCGCGCGCGCCCAGCGCCAGCAGCTTGTCGGCGAGCAGCTGGCCAACCGCCTCGGGGTCGGCCGGATCGCCTTCGGCGTGGTCATGAATGAAGCTGCTGCCGTCCGGGTTCGCCACGAAACCGTTCAGCACCAGCCGGCCGGCCTGCAGTACCGCGTGCGCCCCCAGCGGCACCTGGCAACTGCCGCCGAGCACCCGGCTGACCTGGCGTTCGGCGCGCACGCAGGCGGCAGTCTCGGGATGGTTGAGTGCGGTGAGCATGGCCGCCACTTCGATATTGCTGCTGCGGATTTCGATGCCGAGCGCGCCCTGACCCGCTGCGGGAATGCTGTCTTCCACGCTCAACAGGCTTTTGATGCGATCGCCCAGACCCAGCCGCTTGAGACCGGCGGCGGCCAGCAAAATAGCGTCGAACTTCCCCTCGTCGAGCTTCTTCAGGCGGGTGCCGACGTTGCCGCGCAGCGGCTTCACCGTCAGGTGCGGGTAGCGCGCGCGCAGCTGGGCTTCGCGTCGCAGGCTGGAGGTGCCGACCACGCCACCCGGCGGCAGATCGGACAGACGCGCATACTGGTTCGACACAAAGGCGTCGCGCGGATCCTCGCGCTCGCCGATCACCGCCAGCTCGAATCCGGGCGGCAGCTCCATCGGCACGTCTTTCATAGAGTGCACCGCCAGATCAGCCTGACCAGCTTCCAGTGCGACTTCGAGCTCCTTGACGAACAGTCCCTTGCCGCCGATCTTGGACAGCGTGACGTCGAGTATCTGGTCGCCGCGCGTGGTCATGCCCAGGATGTTCACCGTGCAACCGGGATGCAGTGCGGCGAGGCGGTCGCGGATATGCTCCGCCTGCCACATGGCAAGGGCACTTTCACGGGAAGCGATGGTCAAGATATGCATAGCGGTAGGAATAGACTGTTTGATTTCGCGAAGGATGCCGCGACACTCGCGACCATGACGTATCCGCATCCACCTGAAGGAACGATAAACATGATGCGAACGATCGCAATCTGGACCATGATTTTAGCATGGGGGCTGGTATCGATCGGCCCCGCCCGGGCGATGGACAGCCTGGTCCAGGCGAAGAATTTCAACGCCGACGCGCGCATAGCCGCCCAGCGCCAGGTGCCCATTCTGGTGCTGTTCACCAGCCCCAGCTGCCCCTATTGCGAGCGCGCCAAGCGCGAATACCTGGTGCCCATGCAGAAGGATCCGGCCAACCGTAGCCGCGTTATCATCCGCGAAGTCAATATCGACTCATCCGCCGGCCTGATCGGTTTCGACGGAAAGCCCACCAACGAAAGCGCATTCGCGCGCGCACACAAGGTCACCTTCGTGCCCACCGTCATGGTGTTCGACCCCCGCGGCGCGGCGATCAGCGAACCCATCGTCGGCCTGCTGATCGCGGACTACTATTTCGGCTATCTGGAAGCAGCCATCGATGAAGGCATAAGCAAAGTGCGCGGCAAATAAGCGCGTGCTGAAATCCGCCCCAAAATTCTGCTGCACATGAAACTGCACGGGGCGCTAAAATTCCTGCCATGCAGGAAGCGCCCCTATGAAAACCCTATTGGCCGACGACCACCCGCTGATGCGCGAGGGGGTGCGGCAGGTCTTGTCGCAGCTGACGCCGCCGGTCGAGATCATCGACGCCCACGATTACCCCAGCCTGTTTGCACAGGCCGCCCTGCATGCCGACCTCGACCTGGCGCTGGTGGATCTGAACATGCCGGGATTCGCCGGCATGCAGGGGATCACGCAATTCCGCAGCCGCTTCCCCGACATTCCGCTGGTGGTTCTATCCGCGTCGGAATCGACGCATGACATGCGCAACGCCATGGAAGCCGGGGCGCTCGGCTTCATTCCCAAGGCCGCCTCCACCGCAGTGATGCTGGCCGCGCTGCGGCAGGTCCTGGCGGGCAACCTCTACGTGCCGGCCAGCCTGAGCGACAACCAGAACGACGCGCAGCCCACCCCCACGATACTTACTGCGCTGCCGCACAGCGGGCTGACCGCGCGCCAGCTTGAAGTCGCGCGCCTGCTGGCACAAGGCTGCGCCAACAAAGCCATCGCCGGCATGCTGGCGATGTCGGAAAGCACGGTGAAAGTTCACATTGCCGCGATCTTTCGCGTCTTTGACGTCACCAACCGCACCGAAGCCGTGCTCCACATCCAGCGGCTGATACAAAGGCCGTAAGCATCCTGTGAATCACATACGCGCCCTGTTCAGCCGGTGGTTTTCCAGCATCCGCAGCCGCATGCTGGTCATTGCACTGCTGCCCGCCCTGCTGACCGAATTCGGAATGGTGGCCTTTTTCACCACGCAAACCCTTGCCACCGCCGAAGAGGCCATGCAGGCGCGCGCTGCCAACGCTGCCCACCATCTGGCTGACACCCTGCCGTACGCGCTGGTGAGCGGCGACACCGCGCAGGTGGGTGCACTGCTCAAAACAGAGGCCCGCAACAACCGGCTGTCCTATGCCCGCGTCACCGATGCCCGCGGGCAACTGGTCGCCAGCACCGGCGACACCCTGCACAGAGCCGTCCTGGCTGACCATCACCGGCAACGCGTCGAGATTCGCCTGCGCGCTGCCGACACGCGCAACGCCCCTTTCATATCCGTCAGCGGTGCGTCAGACGACGGCCTTTTGGGGCACGCAGAAGTCGGCGTCTCGCGCGACCAGATCAGCACCTTCAAGCGCGAGACGCTGATCCACGCCGCCCTGCTGATGCTGGCGGCGCTGGTGCTGACCGGCGCGCTGGCCTGGCGCCTGTCCAACCGCCTGGCCGGGCAGCTGCGGCATGTCGGGCAGGTGGTGGGCCGACTCGCGTGCCACGATCTCACGGCACGGGCGCAATTGCCGCCGGCAGGCGAAGTCGGCGCGCTGGCGGCCGGCGTGAACGACATGGCCGAGGCCCTGCAGGCGCATCGCGGCGAACTGGAGCAGCGCATCCGCGAAGCGACCGCCGGTCTCGCTGCGAAAAAGGATATGGCCGAGCGCGCCCATCACGCCAAGTCGCGCTTTTTCGCTGCCGCCAGCCACGACCTGCGGCAGCCGCTGCATGCGCTGTCGCTGTTCGTCGCCGCCCTGAAAGCGCGCAACCACCAGACCGAGGCACAAACCCTGATCGAAAACATCGAAGCGTCCACCGCGGCCATGGCCTTGCTGTTCAATGCCCTGCTGGATATTTCGCGGCTGGACGCAGGCGCCATCGAAGCCCATCCGGTGCATTTTCCGCTGCAAAAGATGCTGCGCGAACTTGAACAGCAGTTCGGCGCGGTGGCGGCCGAAAAGCATTTGCGGCTGCGCTTTCGTCCCTGCGACGTCACGCTGTACAGCGACCCGCTGCTGATCGAGCGCATCCTGGTCAACCTGATCACCAACGCCATCCGTTACACCGACGACGGCGGCGTGCTGATCGCCTGCCGCCGCCGCGGCCGCATGGTGCGCCTCAGCGTCATCGATACCGGGCGCGGCATCCCGCCGGACCAGCAGGAAAACGTCTTCCACGAATTCGTCCAATTGCACAACCCGGCGCGCGACCGCAGCAAGGGACTCGGGCTCGGGCTTGCCATCGTCTCGCGCCTGGGCCGGCTGCTGGGGCACCGGGTGGATCTGCGCTCGCGCCCGGACCATGGATCGATGTTCAGCATCGACGTGCCATGCGGCAATGCCAAGCTGATCAAGCCGGCCGCCCCATCCTGCGTACCGGGGCAGATTCCCGCCGATGCGCTGGTGCTGCTGGTCGACGACGAAAGCGCGATCCTGCGCGGCATGGCCGAGTTGTTCGACAACTGGAATATCGATCTCGTCACGGCACGCAGCGCCAGCGAAGCCGAGCAATGGCTCGACGGTCTGGCCCGCGTACCCGATGCCATCGTGTCGGACTTCCGCCTGCCCGAAGACACCGACGGCATCGAAGTCATTACCCGACTGCGGCAGAAATTCGGCAGCGACATTCCCGCCATCCTGGTCACTGGCGACACCGCGCCCGACACCATCCTGCGCATCGGCCAGGCCGGCTTCCCGCTGCTGCACAAGCCGCTGCGTCCCGCCAAGCTGCGCGCCCTGCTGACCCATTTGATCCAGCAGGCGCGCGCCGCCACCGTGGGATAATCCCGTTTCGGTAAGGCGTGAAGCGTAAGGGGTAAAGAGCCGTGATTGCGGCGCACCTCTTTCCTCGGCCCCGCCCCTAACCCCTGACCCCTGACCCCTCACCATAAATCATGCATCTCCACATCCTCGGCATCTGCGGTACCTTCATGGGCGGGCTCGCCGCCATTGCCCGCAACGCAGGCCACACCGTCACCGGCTGCGACGCCAACGTCTACCCGCCGATGTCCGACCAGCTGCGCGCCCTCGGCATCGAACTGACCGAAGGCTGGGACGCCAGCCAGGCCAACATCGGCGCCGACATCTTCGTCGTCGGCAACGTCGTCACCCGCGGCAACCCGCTGATGGAAGCCCTCCTCGAACGCGGCCTGCCCTACACCTCTGGCCCGCAGTGGCTGTCCGACAACGTGCTGCGCGACAAATGGGTATTGGCGGTGGCCGGTACCCACGGCAAGACCACCACCGCCGCCATGCTGGCGTGGATCCTCGACGACGCGCGCATGCGCCCCGGCTTCCTCATCGGCGGCATCCCGCATAACTTCGGCATGTCCGCACGGCTCACCGACAGCCCGTTCTTCGTCATCGAGGCCGACGAATACGACACCGCCTTCTTCGACAAGCGCTCCAAGTTCGTCCACTACCGTCCGCGCACCGTCATCCTCAACAACCTCGAATACGATCACGCCGATATCTTTCCCGACCTCGCCGCCATCGAAACCCAGTTCCACCACCTGGTGCGAACCGTTCCCGGAAACGGCCTCATCGTGTCCAATGGCACCGACGCCAACCTCGAGCACGTGTTCGAGCGCGGGCTGTGGACACCGGTCGAGCGCTTCGGCAGTACTAACCCCGATGCCCGCGCCGAAGACGGAGTGGGCTGGACCGCCGGCGACGTCGATGCGAACGGCCACTTCGACGTCTTCTTCGACGGCGCATTGCAGGGCCGCGTGAAGTGGGCGCTGATGGGCGAGCACAACCGCATGAATGCGCTGGCCTCGATTGCCGCCGCGCGCCACGCCGGCGTGCCCGCCACCGTCGCGATCGATGCGCTGTCCCGCTTCGAAAACGTCAAGCGCCGCATGGAAATCCGCGGTGCCGTCCACGGCATCACCGTCTACGACGACTTCGCCCACCACCCCACCGCAATCACCACCACCGTCGAAGGCCTGCGGGCGAAAGTCGGAAAAGCGCGCATCCTCGCCGTGCTGGAACCGCGCTCCAACACCATGAAACTCGGCGTCATGAAAGCCGCGCTGCCCGTGAGCCTCGCATTTGCCGACCTCGTCTACTGCTACGGCGCCAACCTCGGCTGGGACGCCGCCGAAGCGCTGGCTCCGCTGGGCGAGAAGGCACGCGTGTTCGACAACCTCGACAGGCTGGTGGGCCAGCTGGTAGCGGATGCCCGCACCGGAGACCACGTGCTGATGATGAGCAACGGGGGGTTTGGGGGCATCCACGCCAAGCTGCTGGATGCGCTGCACAATCACTATCACGAGGACATTGTGCTGACGCCGATGCATCGGTATGGGGGATATGCCTAAGGGGTGGGATTTGCCGTCGTTACAAGCGCATCGACGGGTTGGAACGAACGCGTCGAAACAGCGCATCGGCCGGACACCCAAGCGTAATGCGGCCAATGGCCGGGACACTTAACCCTTGCCGGGATGCGTGCTAAGTTCCAAATCCGCATCATCACAATCCGCCACATCCTACATCGCGCTCACCTGTGCCTCGGAGGCATGCAGGACGTGAAGACAGGGGAGACCGCTTGGGCCGGCAACACAAAAGTCACCACATCGGCATCGTTGGCGGCCTCATCCTGGTTGCATTGACCCTCGCCTCGGGAATCGCGGTCTATGTCGTGATGCAGCGGCAGGCAGAGGCTATCCTCGTCAGAAGCCTGGAAGCCTCATTGCAGAGCGACCGGCGCCTGTTCGAAAGCGAGATCGGCGCGGGCATAACCAATGCGCTGACGGTTTCCACCCGCCCTTTCGTGATCCACAACCTGCAGCTGCTCAAGGCGGAGCCAGACAACGAAGGCGGCCGTCATGCCTTGCAGCAGATCGCGGATTCGTTTCTGCCGACCGGATTCTGGGGTGTCTCCTTTCGTGACAGTCGCGACAACGAGATCGTACGCGCGGGCCGCCTGACGGAAAACCCGGCGCTTAGCGTTCCCCTCAACACGCCGGTCGAAGCGCGCCTGCTGTGGGACGGGCAAATGACGCTGCAGGTGGTCCGCGATGTGGTGGATGAAGCGGGGGCCCGCATCGGCGTGGCCAGGACCGAATCCCCCCTGCCCCATCTGACGCGCGCCATCGCCGATGCGGTGACATTCGGCAAAACTGCGGAACTTGCCGTATGCGCCCCCCTGGAACAGGACATGCAGTGCTTCCCGCTCACTCGGTCGCAGCGGGTGTTCCCGCGCATAGCCCGCGCGGTGGAAGGACGGCCGTTGCCGATGAGTCATGCCCTGGACGGGAAAACCGGCACGGTATTCACGCAGGATTATCGGCACCAGAACGTCGTCGCGGCGCATACCCCGATGGGCGCCCTTGGACCCGGCATGGTACTGAAGATCGACCAGGCGGAACTGTTCGGTCCCGTCAAACAGCGACTCCAGGTCGTGGTGCCCTTGCTGGGCGGGTTGGTCCTGGCCGGCATGCTGCTGCTGTCCTGGCTGGTGTCGCCGCTCATACGCAAACTCGTCATTTCCGAGCGGGAGACCGCCGAGGTCAATGACAGGCTGCGCGATGTGGAGGAACGCTGGCGCTTCGCGCTGGACAGCACCGGCGCAGGCGTGTGGGATCTGGATATACCGGGTAACC
>JAGXGM010000068.1 GCA_024636675.1 Hydrogenophilales bacterium
GTGGGCGGATTAACCGCCGCAGCCGCCGATGGTGACTTTCACTTCCTTGGCCGCCGTGTAGGACTTGCCGCCGGCATTGACCACTGCACGCACGAGTGAAGTCTGGCCCATCTTGATGCGGGTGGAAATGAAGCCCTGGGCACCATTGGACAGGTTGAAGGTGCCAACCAGCGGTGACGCGTTCTTCTCGGCGAGGATCGCGATGCTGGTGGTGCCGGCGATGCCGCTGGTCACTTCCACCGGCACCACGGCGCCGTTTTCGGCGATGTCCGGCGCCTTGATGGTGATGTCCTTGCTGTCGGCCGGGTTGGTCGCGCCGATGCCCTTCATCGCGTCACCGACGCTCTTGGCCTCGAAGGCTGACTTGTTCCAGGCGGCCATCGCCTGAGTGGGCTTCAACAGGCCGGCGGCCACGGCTACGGCCACGGCGCTGGCGCCTGCAGCGCCTTTCAATACGTTTCTACGAAGTGCGTTCATGGGCGAATCTCCTGATTGAACAATGCAACGATTTATTTATTACAGACCGTACACGAAGTCGGTCACTTTATCGATTTCCACTTCCGACAGCACGCCATGCTTGCCGTACGGAATCATGGTGGTGGAGGGGTTGGCCACGGTGGCATCCCATATTTGGGCGCGCAGTTTGGCTTTGCTGGGGTAGCGTGCGCTCATGGCAATCAGCGGCGGACCATACATGCCGGCTGATATCGCATCTGGCTGCGTGGGCATGGCGTGGCAGGCCAGGCAGTTGCCTTTGCTGCGGTCAAACGCGATGTCCTTGCCGGTGGGCTCTTTGGCAGCTTCAGCGGCGAGCACACTCCCCGACAGCATGATGGCGCCGATCGCGCAGGCCGCTGCTACTTGATGCAACTTTCGCATAGTCATCCTCCTAATTTTTAACATAGTGATGAAAGCGCTTTCCCTTGGGCGTGCCCTGCAGTGAACGCTATCCAGTTATGGATGGGCCGAAGCATAGTGGAATTCGTTTTTGCCACGCAAGGCCTAGCCCCTATTTATTACGGCCATATCGCAGGGTAAATTCCTACCAGCCACGCCTGGTGGGGGCTTGCGCATGCTGGATGTTAATCCTTGCGCTGTGATTTTTCGGCTTCCTGCCATTCGCGTCGCCGCGCTTCGGCCGCGGACATTTCATGGAAGCTGCCGTCGGCTACCTTGAGGCCGAGACTGATTTGTTCGATGGCGGCAACCAGATTGCCGCTCAGTGCAGTCGCTTCCGCCTGGGCACGATGACTGAGCAGGCGATGGCCCAGTTGGGCATGCGCCTGGGCAGCCAGTCGCCATAGGCGGCGGTCGAGCGGATACAGCGCAAGCTGCCGGTCGACCCGGGTCAGCGCATCCTGGTTGCGATCCGCAGCCAGCAGCGCTGCGATATGGCCGTACTGCAGGGGGCGGTAGCCGGGATGGGCCTCGCTCCCGACCTGGTAACGCTGCAGGGCGAGCGTCGGGTTACCGGCTGCCAGGGCCGTCTGGGCTGTCAGTTGCTGGATCATTGGATGCGCCGGTTTGCCGGACAGCAGCTTTTGCACCTCAGCCTCGGCCGCCTTGAACTGACGCGCCCGCACCAGCGCGGTAACGAGGCCATAACGTGCGGCGGTTTCGCTTCTGTAGCGTTTGTCCTTCAGCGCGTCGCCTGCGGCGAGTACGGCGTCGGCGGGGCTGTTTTCCTGTGCACGAAGACGCGCCCGCACCAACTCAAAATCCAGGCTGTCCGCCACCTGCTGATAGGGTGCGGTTTCGCTGCGCGACTGCATGTCGGAGATGCGGTCGGTGGTGAGCGGGTGGGTGCGCAGATAGGCGGGCGCGCTGCTGTCGTAAAAGCGGTTGGCACGCTCGAGGCGGTTGAAGAATCCGCTCATGCCGCGCGGATCGAAACCGCCCCGGGTCAGCATTTCGTAGCCTAGGCGGTCGGCCTCGCGCTCGTAGTCGCGGCTGTAGTTGAGCTGGTTCTGGATCGAATAGGCCTGGGTGGAAGCAATCGCCGCGCTCGCCACATTGGGGTTGGAGCGCGCCGCCAGCAGCGCCAGTGCCAGCGCGGCCATGGTTGGCCAATGGCTCTGGCTTTGCGCGGTGACCATGCGTGCGATGTGGTCCTGGGTGACGTGGGCAATTTCGTGCGCGACGACGCTCGCCAGTTCGGATTCGCTTTGCGCGGCGAGCAGCAGGCCGGTATGTACACCGATGTTGCCGCCTGGCATGGCAAAGGCGTTGATGCTGGGATCGTCGACGACGAAGAAGTTGAATTCGCGCTGGTTGCGTGAGCTGACCGAAACCAGCTTGTAGCCGAGCTGGTGGAGATAGGTTTCGATTTCGGGGTCGTCCAGATAGCGCGGATCGGCGTAGACGTCGCTCATGATGGCGCGCCCCAGCGCCTGTTCTTCCTGATCGGAAAAATATTGTCGCGACACCTCTCCCAGATCGGGCAGGTCGGCGGCTACAACCGGCTGGACAACCAGGCTTAGTGCGAGCAGGGCGCGCAGCATCGGTGGAGCGGGATGTGAGCAGTTAAAGTCATTTCGATTACGATATGCGGATTGTCGACAAGGTTCCCGAGTATGAGCGAATTCACCCACTTTGATGAACGCGGCCGCGCCGTGATGGTCGACGTTGCGGACAAGGATGAGACCCGGCGCGTTGCGGTGGCGGGCGGCCAGATCAGCATGTTGCCCGGTACCCTGGCGCGCATCCTGGGCGGCCAGGCGGCCAAGGGCGATGTGCTCGGCATTGCGCGCATCGCGGCGATCCAGGCGACCAAGCGCACTGCCGAACTGATCCCGCTATGCCACCCCATTGCGCTGACGAAGGTGAGCGTAGAATTCAGCCACGACGAAGCCGAATCGTCGATTGCCTGCAGGGTGACTGCCGAGACCGTCGGCAAAACAGGGGTGGAAATGGAAGCCTTGACAGGCGTCAGCGTGGCGCTCTTGACCATCTACGACATGTGCAAGGCAGTCGATCGCGGCATGACCATGTCGGGCATCCGGTTGCTGGAAAAGCAGGGCGGGCGCTCCGGCCACTGGCGCGCCTAGTCAAAACATCCCCTTGTGCCTTGGCTGCACTGCGGCAAGATGGCGGCTGGGCATTTTCGAAGATCGTATGCGTTTTTTTCCGGCTCCTGCTGTTGAGTGTGTGGGCACGCTCGTTCGCGACGCGGGCCGAGATGCCGGACTGCCGGGCCTTTCCCACCGAGGATTCGCGCTTGCTGTTGTGGGTGGCGTCCGAACGGGCGCGTCGAATCGCTGATGGCTGAATTGCCGGTGCGGTCGAATCAGTGTGAATTGAAGCGCTTAACCCCTCGATAAACAAGGAATATTATCAGAACGGCTTATCGGGATATCAGCCGTTTCACTTGCCATGTGGGTGGCTTGAAGTGCAAAATAACAATATATTCGAAACTTTTAATATATAGCCGTCCCCACAGCCTTCAGCGCCGATGTGCTGGCGCTGCTTCCAGCAGTCACCTAATATCCGGCAGGAAAAAGCAGTTCCATTGCGGAGCAGCTGGGGACCATTTTGAGCTTAGAGACCGTATGAACGCCAAAATCAAACTCGAAAATCACGACGCGCAGGAAATCAAGTACACCACCTGCTACATGTGTGCCTGCCGCTGCGGCATCAAGGTGACGATGGAGGGCAACAAGGTCCGCTTCATCCAGGGCAACCGCAATCATCCCACCAACCAGGGTGTGCTGTGCGCCAAGGGCTCGGCAGGGATCATGAAGCAGTATTCCACCGCCAAGCTGACCCAGCCGCTGATGCGCAAGCCCGGCACCGAGCGTGGCGAAGGCATTTACGAGCCGATTTCCTGGGAACAGGCGCTCGACGTGTTGACCGACCGCCTTGAGGAGATTCGAGCGACCGATCCGTCCAAGTTGGCCTACTTCACCGGTCGTGACCAGATGCAGGCACTCACCGGCCTGTGGGCACAGCAGTTCGGCACTCCCAACTGGTCGGCGCACGGCGGTTTTTGTTCGGTCAACATGGCAGCGGCCGGCCTCTATTCCATCGGCTACTCGTTTTGGGAATTTGGCGCCCCCGACTGGGATTACGCCAAATATTTCCTGATGTGGGGGGTGGCGGAAGACCATTCATCCAATCCGATCAAGATCGGCCTCGAAAAGCTGAAGCGTAAGGGCGGCAAATTCGTTACCGTCAATCCGGTGCGCACCGGCTATTCCGCGATTGCGGACGAATGGCTGCCAATCAAGCCTGGCATGGATGGGCTGTTGGCCATGTCGATGGTGCATGTGCTGTTGAAGCACGAAAAATTCGATTACGAATTTCTGGTGCGTTACACCAATGCCTCATGGCTGGTGGTGCAGAGCCCGGGCCAGAAGGGCGATGGCCTGTTCCTGCGCGACGAAAACGACCATCCGCTGATTTGGGACATCGACAAGGAAGCGTTCAGGAACGGTGTCGACGGCGACATCGCCCCGGCGCTGTTCGGCGAATACGTTGCCCCGGATGGCCGTCGTGTCAAGACCGTAATGTCGATGATGGTCGAGCGCTATCTTGATGACCGCTACGCGCCGGAAAACGTCGCACTGGAATGCGGCCTGCCGGCTGAGAGTATCGAGCGCATCGCGCTGGAAATGGCGCACGTCGCGTTCAAGGAAACGGTTGAACTGCCGATCGAATGGACCGACGTGTGGGGGCGCAAGCATGACAAGGTCGTGGGCCGTCCGGTGGCGATGTATGCGATGCGCGGCATCGCCGCACACTCCAACGGCTTCCATTCCTGCCGTGCGATCCATATGATCCAGATGCTTCTGGGCGCGCTCGATTCGCCGGGCAACTTCCGCGCGCGCGCGCCGTACCCGAAGCCGATCCCGCCGCACCAGCTGCCGGAAAACAACATCGACATCATCAACGCGCCGAACACGCCGCTGTCGCGTCCGCCGCTCGGCTTCCCGACGCGTCCGGAAGATCTGGTGGTCGACGAGTTCGGCAATCCGCTGCGCATCGACAAGGCCTTCTCCTGGGAGATTCCCCTTTCATCGCACGGCATGATGCACATGGTCATCACCAATGCCGTCAATCATGACCCCTATGCGATCGACACGCTGATCCTGTTCATGGCCAACATGGCGTGGAACTCGACCATGAACACGGCCAACGTTCAGGACATGCTGCGCGCCAAGGATTTGGATGAGCCGGGCCAGTACAAGATTCCGTTCCTGGTCGTGATCGATGCCTTCCATTCGGAAATGACCAACTTTGCCGACCTGATCCTGCCGGACACGACCTATCTCGAGCGCTACGACACCATTTCATTGCTCGATCGTCCGATTTCCGAGCCGGATTCAGCGGCCGATGCGATCCGCCACCCCTTGGTCGCCCCCGACCGCGACGTGCGTCCGTGGCAGGAGGTCATGGTTGAACTGGCCTCGCGCCTGAAATTCCCGGCCTTCACCAAACCCGACGGTACGCGCAAGTTCAGTGGCTACAAGGACTTCATCGTCAATTATGAACGTTCGCCCGGCATCGGCTTCCTCGCCGGCTGGCGCGGCAAAGACGGCACCAAGTCGCTGAAGGGTGAGCCCAATCCCCAGCAGTGGGAAAAATACATCGAGAACGAGAGTTTCTTCGCGCATCATTGGCCCGACAACCAGAAGTACATGCGCTTCGCCAACAAGGACTATCTGGATGTGGCGGCGGACGTCGGCTTCGTCGGCAAGGTCGAGCCCATCATCATGCAGTTCTACTCCGAGCCGCTGCAGAAATTCCGCCTGGCGGGGCAGGGCCTGTACGACGGCCCGCAGCCCAACAACCAGGTCGACCGCGAGCGTCTGGTGAAGTACTTCGATCCGTTGCCGATGTGGTATGAACCGCTTGAGCAGCAGCGCGTCGACAAGGAAGAATATCCCTTCTTCGCGTTGACCCAGCGCCCGATGTTCATGTACCACTCGTGGGACTCGCAGAACGTGTGGCTGCGTCAGATCATGGCGCAGAACTACATGTACATGAACGCGCGCAAGGCAGCTGAAATGGGCATCAAGGATTTCGACTGGATCTGGGTCGAGTCGCACAACGGCAAGATTCGCTGCCAGGTCAAGACCATGGAAGGCACCCAGGAAAACACCATCTGGACGTGGAACGCCATCGGCAAGCAGAAGGGCGCGTGGGGCTTGAAGGACAACGCCTCCGAGGCGACCAAGGGCTTCCTGCTCAACCACCTGATTTCCGAGCTGCTGCCGGAAAAAGCGGGCGAGCGCCGCGTCACCAACTCTGATCCGGTGACCGGACAGGCGGCATGGTTCGACCTGCGGGTGAAGCTGTGGAAGGCTGCACCGGGCGAAACCGGCTCATGGCCGCAGTTCGACGCGCTGAAGAAATTGCCCGGCGACGAATACGCGCGCCCCGACGTGCTGCGTTACGACGCGCGCGATCACGAAAAAAACTGAGCAGTCCCCAGAAAATAGAGCGAGCACAATTATGAGACTTGGATTGGTCGTCGACCTCGACGTATGCGTGGGCTGTCATGCCTGCGCCATCGCCTGCAA
>JAGXGM010000069.1 GCA_024636675.1 Hydrogenophilales bacterium
CCGCTGATGCCGTGCCCGCTGGTGCAGCCGCCGGCGAGGCGGGCGCCGTACGCCATGACCGCGCCGCCCACGAACGCCATCCCCAGGCGCGGCGCGACAGCCGGACCGAAACGTTCCTGCCACAGCGCGGGCACCCACGCCCCGGTGAGCTCGCCGCCGGTGGCTGCGGCGATGAAGGCGCCGAGGAGCATGCCGAACACCAGCATCACCCCCCACTCGATCTTCGGCTTCTTGTCCTGATAGAACTTGAGGTTCTCGGTATGGCCGCGGGAGAACAGGTTACCGACCATGCCCGCCAGCCGCGCAAAGGCGGTCGACACGCTCAGCGGCTTGTTGGAGAAATAGAACGTCGCCATCGAAAGCACCCCGATCAGCGCGCCGACCAGATAGGGGGACCATGCGCCCGATTCGGACTCCATGTTCACGCCTCCACTTGCTGGTCTTCGCCGGAGCTGTCCAGCGGAAGGCCGAGGTTTTCCCACGCGGTGATACCGCCGAGCATGTTATGAACGCGCGAGTAGCCATTGCGCTTCAGGATGCTCGCGGCCAGGCCCGAGCGATGGCCGACGTTGCAATGGACGACGATCTCGCTGTCCTTCGGCAACGGCGGAAGCTTCTCTTCGAGATAGCCGACGTATTGATGGATCGCACCCGGGATGCGCTTGTCGTTCCATTCGTATTCGTCCCTGACATCGAGCAGGTGAACGCGGTCCTGCTGCATCCAGGTGGCCGTTTCGGGGGCGCTCGTCGTCGCCAGCGTCTCCATCGGCAGGCCTTCGTCGCGCCAGCTTTCCAGGCCGCTGATCAGCACGCCCTCCACGCTGTCGATGCCGATGCGCGCGAGCGACTTGACCGCCTGCTCCATGGCTTCAGGGTGATCCGTGACCAGGAGGATGCGGGTGTTCTCGTTGGCGATCCAGCCGCCGAACGCCGTCATGCCGTCGAGCCAGATGTTGTACGACCCGGGGATATGGGCGCCGGCGAAGGCTTCCGGCGAGCGGGTGTCGATCACCAGGCCCTCCTTCATCCGTTTCTGGAATTCCTTCGGCTGCAGCACGTGGACACCGGGCGGCCACTTGAACGGCCGTCCGGGCAGCAGATTTACTTCCTCCATATGCGAGAAGTAAGGCGGTCGCGCCATCTTCTCGGCAAGCTTGTGCGCGACGAACTCCTCGCGGCTTTTCTTGAAAACCGGATTGGTTGCCTTCTCGATGCCGAGGGTGGAATCGTCGCGGTCCGATATGTTGGCGCCGCACGCGGAGCCTGCGCCGTGCGCCGGATAGAGCAGCGTCTGGTCGCCGAGCGGCGCGATCTTGCGATGCACCGAATCGTAGAGGATGCCGGCGGCTTCCCCGGTTTTCTCCGGGTCGGGCAGATCGGTGCGGCCGGTATCGCCGACGAACAAGGCGTCGCCGGTGAACACGCCCCAGCATTTTTCGCCGGAATCCTTCACGTAAACCGCGTAGGACATGCTCTCGGGCGTATGGCCCGGCGTCTCGAGCGCGACGAATCGCGTCGTGCCCACCTTGAGTTCTTCCTCGTCCTTCAGCTTCACGTCCGTTCGACCGAAAAGTTCGTGGCAGCCGCTGACGATCTTTGCGCCGGTCATTTGGGCAAGCGTGGCCGAACCGAATTCGAAGTCTTCCTGCCGGTGCGTCTCCAGCACGTAGGCGATCGAGAGATCGTTTTCGCGGGCGAGATGCAGATATTCTTCAATGTCGCGTCGCGGGTCGATCACGACGGCGAGCCCTTCGCCGCACCCCAGGATATAGGAGTTCTGTCCCAGTCCCGGTGTCTTCAAACGGTGGAAGAACATGGATCCTCTCCAAAATAGTCGGTGTTTGGGGAAAGCTTCTACTCACTATAGGACAGTGGACATCCGGTCCATTCCGGACGCTCCGCACCGCGCACAAGCACGTCAAACTCCGTGCTTCTCGAACCACTCGGCCATTCGCTTCCAGCCGTCCTCGGGCGGTTGAGCCGGGAAAGCGCCGGCCGGGCGGTCGGTATGCAGCCGGACCCCGGCGCGATGATCCGGCGAGGGTGGTCCATCGGCACCACGATGTCGCCGCTTGAGCCGCGCGCAGCACTTCGTTGGTGCGCCCATCCCGCGACGCTGCACGTTACACAGCGTGTTTCTCGAACAATAGATGCTGGCACGCTCTCTGCTTGGGTGATTGGAGCCTGACCGTGCAGCGTTGCCCGGGCAGGCAAGGACAACGGTGTCCCTTGGCGTCATGCGTCAGGGCACCGTTTTTTTTTGATTTCCAGGCAGGAGCGATGGACCGGTCAACCCTCCTTTACGCGCCCAATGTGATCGTCGGCGCGGGCCCCGTGGGCGTGCGCATGGCGGTCGAGTTGCGGCAGGCGCAGCCTGACCGGCCGATCGTGCTCTACGGCGACGAGCCCTGGCAGCCGTACAACCGGGTGCGCCTGTCTTCGCTGCTCGCGGGCGACGCCGGCTGGGCCGATTTCACCACCGGGCTGGCAGTGCCTGAGGGCGTGGAGACGCGGTTCGGCTGCCGCGTCGCCTCGATCGATGTCGCCGGACAGCGTGTCGTCGATGCCACCGGTCGGGTGCAGGCTTACGCCGCGCTGGTGCTGGCGACGGGCTCGCGTGCCCATGTGCCGGACATTCCGGGCAGCGGGCTGGCCGGGGTGTATACGTTCCGCGATCTCGCCGACGCCGAGGCGCTGCAGGCGCGGCTGATGCGCTGCCGGCGCGTCGCGGTGGTCGGCGGCGGCCTGCTGGGGCTGGAAACGGCGCGCGCGCTCCATCGCTACCGCACCGAGGTGATCGTCGTCGAACACCATCCGCGACTGATGCCGAATCAGCTGGACGATGCGGCGTCGGCGGCGATGCGGGAACGGATCGTGTCGAGCGGCATCGCGGTCGTACTCGACGACGGGCCGATGGCGATCCAGGGCGAAGGCCGCGTCGCCGGCCTGCGCCTGCGCAGCGGTCGCATTGTCGAATGCGATACCGTGGTGCTGGCCACCGGGATCCGACCCAACATCGAACTGGCGCGCGATGCCGGACTGGTGTTCCAGCGCGGCATCGTCGTCGACGACTGCCTGCGCACCAGCGCGCCCGCCCTCTATGCCGTCGGCGAGTGCGCGCAACATCGCGACATCGTGTACGGGCTCGCAGCGCCCGGTTTCGAACAGGCGGCAGTCGCGGCGCGCGTCATCGCGGGGATGGACGCGCGTTACGTCGGCTCCTTGTCGGCCACCCGGCTCAAGGTGGCGAACTGGCCGGTGTTCAGCATGGGCGATGTCGGCGCCTGGGAACTGCCTGATCTGGCGCACGCACACACGCATGCGGCTAACGGCGTTTACCGCAAGCTGGTCGTTTCGCGCGGGCGCTTGATCGGCGCGCTCGCGCTCGGCGAATGGGCGGCGCTGTCGCGGGTGCAGGAAGCGGTGCAGCAGCGTCGGCGGCTGTGGCCCTGGCAGCTTGCGCGCTTCAGGCACAGCGGCGATCCGTGGCCGCCGGAAGCGCGGCAAGTGGCCGCCTGGCCGGCCGAGGCCACGGTCTGCAACTGCACCGGCGTGACCCGCGGGCGCTTGTCCGAATCCATCGCCGGCGGCTGCGCCAGTGTCGCTGCGCTCACTGCAGCGACCGGCGCTGGTGGCGTATGCGGCAGCTGCCATCCGCTGATCCAGAGCCTGCTTGGCACCTCCGGTCCGCGCGAGGCGATGCCGCTGGCGCACCGCCTGCTGTGGCTCGCGGCGGCGGGACTTCTGCTGGCGCTGCTGTTCGCGCAGCCTTTCAACGTGCCCTACGCATCGACCGAGGCCGTGGCCTGGCACTGGGATCGCCTGTGGCGCGATGGCCTCGTCAAGCAGGTCAGCGGCTTCACTTTGCTCGTGCTGGCGGCGTTGCTGGCCCTGATCGGCCTGCGCAAGCGCTGGAAAAAAATCACCCTGCTCGCCTTCGTCCATTGGCGCTGGCTGCATGCGCTGCTCGGCGGCGTCGCGCTCGCCACGCTGTGGGCGCACACCGGCGGGCGCACCGGCGACGGACTCAACCAGTGGCTGGCGCTGACCATGCTCGGCGCGTCGTTCACCGGCATTGCGCTGGCGGCGTTTCTCGGCCGCGAGCATCGGCTGGCACTTGCCCGCGCGACCGCGCTGCGGCCCGCACTGCAATGGCTGCACGCGCTGATGCTGTGGCCGCTGCCGGCGCTGCTCGGTTTCCACATCCTCAAGGTTTATTACTACTGATGAAACGGCTCGCCAAATATCGTGTGTGGTGGGTTTGGCTGGGTGCCAGCGGCCTGCTGGCCGCCTGGCTGGCCTACGCCATCCAGACGCCGGGGCAACAGGCAAACTTTATGCCCGGCAAGGTGACGCACGCGCACCACCAGATCGAACTCCAGTGTATGGCCTGCCATGCCGAACCGTTCAAGGGCCGCGAAGGTATCCAGGAGGCCTGCTTGTCGTGCCACGCCAAGGAATTGAAGGGGATGAACGATTCGCACCCGATCAGCAAGTTTACCGACCCGAGAAACGCCGACACCCTCGCCAAGCTCGACGCGCGCCAGTGCGTGAGCTGCCATGCCGAGCACAAGGCCGAGATCACGCGGCCGATCGGCGTCACCCTGCCGGACGACTTCTGCGTGCGCTGCCATGCCGACATCGAGACCGAGCGTCCGAGCCACAAGGACATAGCGTTCACCAGTTGCGCCACCGGAGGCTGTCACAACTTCCACGACAACCGCGCGCTGTACGAGGATTTTCTGATTCGTCACGGGCACGGCGACAAAGTGAAATCCGATGCCAAGCTGCCCGAGCGGCATCTGCGCGATTTCATGGTCTACATGGAATACCTCGATGGCGAGCCGATCACGGCAAGCGGCATGGACGGACGCATCGAGCTGCGCCCGGTGCCGCAGGTGGTCAAGGACTGGGAGCACACCGCGCACGCCAAGGCCGGGGTGAACTGCTCGTCCTGCCACCAGGCCAAGGACGAATCGGACACGCTCGCCTGGATCAGGAATCCCGACCACACGGCGTGCACCAGCTGCCATAAGGCCGAGGTCGACGGATTTCTGACCGGCCTGCACGGCATGCGGCTGAAGCAGGGTCTGTCGCCGATGCAGCCGGGCATGGCGCAGCAGCCGATGAAACCCTCGGCCGCGCACGACAAGCTGACCTGCATGTCGTGCCATGGCTCGCACCGTTTCGACACGCGCAAGGCAGCGGTCGAGGCCTGTCTGACTTGCCACGACGATGGCCATACACGCGCCTACAAGGCCTCGCCGCACTTCAGCCTGTGGCACGAGGAGATCAGCGGTCGCGGTGCCAAGGGCAGCGGCGTGTCCTGCGCAACCTGCCACCTGCCGCGCGTCGAAATCATCACGCCGGAAGACGAACCCCGCGTGCTGGTTCAACACAACCAGAACGACAACCTGCGACCCAACGAAAAGATGGTGCGCAGCGTCTGCATGAATTGCCACGGCCTGCAATTCAGCCTCGACGCCCTGGCCGACGGCAAGCTCGTCGCCGGCAACTTCAAGGGCATGCCGAGCAAACAGATTGAAAGCATCCAGATGGCGCTCGAAGCCGAGAAGCGCGGGGCAGCGCGCAAGGCAGCGGGCGACCCGAATGCTGATGAAGAATGAGCCCGCTACCGGGTATCGGCCCCCGCGCTGCGGGATTTTTATGTAACTGAAAACAGGAGAAATACCATGCGGAAAAACTTACCCCTCACCCTCCTTGGCTTTGCGCTTGCCGGTTCCGTCCAGGCAGCCGACTGGGATCACAAGGACATCGCCGATGCGCTGCACAGCGTGATGGAGGCGGATCGTACGGTCTACACCAAGCTGATCGTCAACCGGCTGGCGAACCAGGAAAAGGTCATCAAGGCGAGCGAGCACTGGAAGGACGACAAGGCGCTGGTGCTGCCGGCGCAGATGTTCCGCTACGGCTCGGAAGCGGTGGCCGAAAAGGGCGCCAAGTTCAGCTACTCGCTGCTTTCGCTGTGGCCGATCAACAAGCAGAACAACGCCAAGACGCCGGTCGAGAAGGCCGGCCTCGAAGCCGTCAACAAGGGGGAGCCCTACTACACGACTGAAACGCTGGGCGGCAAGAAGTACTTCACCGCGATCTATCCGGACAAGGCCATCGCCAAGGCGTGCATCAGCTGCCACAACGACCACAAGGACAGCCCGCGCAAGGACTTCAAGATGGGCGAAGTGATGGGGGGCGTGGTCCTGCGCCTGCCGGTCAAGTGAGTCGGCCAAGATGCGCCGCCTGCTTGTCCTGGCCGCCTGCATGACCGCCGGCACGGTGTTCGCCGTCGATGCGCCGCCTGAAGGCAAGCGCATCTACGACCGTGTCTGTGTGTCCTGTCATGGCAACGACCTGTCCGACGCGCCGCAGCTCAAGCAGCCCGCAATGTGGACCGCACGCCTGGCAAAGGGCCGCGACGCGCTCCATCACAACGCGCTGAACGGCTTTGTCGGCGCGACCGGCGAGGAAATGCCGCCACGCGGTGGCCAGCCTGAATTGACCGACGCCGAAGTCAAAGCGGCGGTCGATTACATGATTTCAACTTTCAACACCACGAGGACTACACCATGACTCCGCAACAAATTTCCCTTGTCCAGACTTCCTGGGCGTCCGTTGCCCCGATCCAGGACACCGCCGCGGGCCTGTTCTATCAACGACTGTTCACGCTCGATCCTTCGGTCAAGCCAATGTTCAAGGGCGACATGCAGGAGCAGGGCAGAAAGCTCATGAGAATGCTGGGGACGATCGTCAGCAGCCTGACGCGGCTCGACGAACTGGTGCCGGTCGCGCAGGACATGGCGCGCAGGCACGTCGGCTACGGCGTCCAGGCCGAGCATTACGATACCGTCGGCACCGCATTGTTGTGGACGCTGGAGCAGGGACTGGGCTCGGCGTTTACCGACGAGACGCGGGATGCCTGGGCAACGGCCTACGGCACCCTGGCGGGGGTCATGAAGGAGGCGGCCTATGCACCGGCCTGATAAGGGAAACGGGGCGTAAACACTGATTCAGCATGCGATCGCCCGGCTGCACGATGGTGTGCAGCCGGGCGATCGCATGCTGAGGAGGTCATGCCTGGCGGGGCGAAGGGCAAACCGGAGGCGAAAACGGGGTGGTGCGCCGGTCAGCGCATCTCGGGCAGCACGATGTTGACTTCGATCACCTCGAAGTTTCCCTGCTTTTCCAGTCCGACCTTGATGTCTTCCGGGTTGATCTTGACGTATTTCGAGATCACCGCGACCAGATCTTTTTGCAGATCGGGCAGGAAATCCGGGCCGGACAGGCCTACGCGCTCGCGCGCGATGATGAGTTGCAGGCGCTCTTTGGCGACCGAGGCGGTGGCTTTCTTTTCGCCGAAAATGTGGGAGAGCCAGGACATATTACTTGCCTCCGAACAGGCGCTTGAGCAGGCCCGGTTTTTCGTGGTCGACGAAGCGCAGCGGGTGCGTTTCGCCGAGGAAGCGGCCAATTGCGTCGAGGTAGGCGTCGGCCACCGGCGTGTCTTTCTGGTGAATCGCGGGAACGCCCTGGTTGGACGCGTGCAGCACCGCTTCGGATTCGGGGATGACGCCCAGCAGCGGAATCCGCAGCAGCTCCTGAATGTCGGTATAGGTCAGCATTTCGCCTTCGTGCGCGCGCTTTGGCGAATAGCGGGTGACCAGCAGGTGTTCCTTCACCGGCTCGCGGCCTTCGATGGCGCGGCGGCTTTTAGACTGGATGATGCCGAGGATGCGATCGGAGTCGCGCACCGACGAGACTTCCGGGTTGGTGACGACGATGGCCTCGTCGGCGAAGGTCAGCGCCATCACCGCGCCGTGCTCGATGCCGGCGGGCGAGTCGCAGACGATGTAGTCGAAGCCCTGGTGTTCCAGTTCCTTCAGGATCTTCTCCACGCCTTCCTCGGTGAGCGCATCCTTGTCGCGCGTCTGCGAGGCGGGCAGTACGAACAGGTTGTCGGTGTTCTTGTCCTTGATCAGCGCCTGGTGCAGGTTGGCGTCGCCCTGGATGACGTTGACGAAGTCGTACACCACGCGGCGCTCGCAGCCCATGATGAGGTCGAGGTTGCGCAGGCCGACGTCGAAGTCGATGACGGCGGTCTTGAAGCCGCGCAAGGCGAGACCGCTGGCGATCGAGGCACTGGTGGTGGTTTTGCCAACGCCGCCCTTGCCGGAGGTGATGGTGATGATGGTGGCCACAGAGCTTCCTTTTTACGTGGGGGTTAGAGAGGTTCGATGACGATCTGGCTGGCGTCGGCCAGGCGGATTTGCGCCGGCTTCTTCGCCACGGCGGCATCCAGTGCCGTGTCGAAGGTGCGATACACGCCAGCGATCGAAACCAGTTCGGCTTCGAGACAGGTGGTGAAAATCCGCGCCGTGACGTCGCCGCGCGCGCCTGCGAGCGCCCGCCCCTTGAGCGGTGCATACACGTGGATACTGCCGTCGGCGATCACTTCCGCGCCGGGGTTGACCGCCGCCAGCACCACGATGTCGCCGCCTGCCGCATACACCCGCTGACCCGAGCGCAAGGGCTTGTCGATGATGCGGGTGGGGACAGTGTTACTGGCTGCGATGTGCGGCGCGGGGGCTGCTACCGGCTCGGGCAGCGCCGGTTCTGGTGCAGCTTCGGGTTCAGGTTCGGCTGCCATCGGTGCCGGCGTAGCCGCGTTCAATACCAGCAGACCCGCCTGCACCGCGGCGGCGGCCAGTTCATTTGATGCGTTTTGCACCGCGAACGGGTTCAGGCCGCGGCTTTTCAGTTCCCGCACCAGCCAGGCCCAGTCGGGCGCGGCCGCGTCGGCCGGCAGCCGGCCGCACTCGAACACCGCCGCCTCGCCGCCGAAAAAGTCCGGCGTCGCGGCAAACAGCGTGCTGATGTGGGTGTCCAGCGCGGCGGGTTCGGCGCTGTTGAGGATGATCTGTATTCCGGCGAACCGCGTGGTCTTCAGTTCCAGCGCGGGCGCGGGGCGGAGCTCACGTCGGCGCTGCATGGCGGGCAAATTGGGGTGAGTTCACGGACGGGTACATCGTAGGCAACCCCGAGAGTCTAGCCGTACCCGCAGCACGGGGCAACCGCGCAATGCCGGTGTTGCGGGATGCAGCCGGAAATTCTCCGCGTAGCTGCCTTGAACGCACTCGCCAGCACAGCCACGGGGCTTGGCCGGGGCGGCAGGGGTATCGTTTCCGACGCTGTCAGGCCTGTTTTGCGAGGGGCACCCTGGTTGAGCTTGCGGCCTGCGGCGCCCTTTTTTGCGCGCCGATGTCCTCCACCTTGCGTTGGCGTTCATAAAGAAAAGCCAGTACTTCCTTGCGGAAGTGGTTGTAGCGGGCGTCGCCGGCCAGTTCCACCCGTTTGCGCGGCCGCGCCAGGTCGATCTGCAGAATTTCGCCGATGGTGGCGGCCGGCCCGTTGGTCATCATGACAATGCGGTCCGACAGCAGGACCGCCTCGTCGACGTCGTGGGTGATCATGATCACCGTGTTGCCGAGGTCGGCGTGGATCTCCATCAGGGAATCCTGCAGATGGGCGCGGGTCAGGGCGTCGAGCGCGCCAAAGGGCTCGTCCATCAGCAGGACTTTCGGCTCCATGGCCAGCGCCCGGGCGATCCCGACCCGCTGCTTCATGCCGCCGGAGATTTCGTCCGGACGCTTGTCCATGGCGTGGGTCATGTGCACCAGTTCGAGGTTGTGGATGATCCAGTCGCGCATCTCGGCCTTGCTCTTGGTGCGCCTGAACACCTGCTTGACCGCCAGTTCGACGTTCTGATAGGCGGAGAGCCAGGGCAGCAGGGAGTGGTTCTGGAACACCACGGCCCGCTCCGGGCCGGGGGCGTTCACCTCCCGGTCCTCGAGCAGCACGCCGCCACTGGTGGCCTGATGCAGGCCGGCGACGATGTTCAGCACGGTGGACTTGCCGCAGCCGGAGTGGCCGATGAGGCTGACAAACTCGCCCTGGGCAATGTTCAGGCTCACCTTGTCCAAGGCGCGAAACGGACCCTTGGGGGTGGGGAAGTCGATACAGACTTCGGACAGTTGCAGATATTTGTTCATGATTGGACTCCGGGGTGTCTGTTAGCGCAGGATCGCGTTCTTGTCCCAGCTCACTTTTTGCTGCAGCAGCAACATGGCGCGGTCAAGCAGAAAGCCGATGAAGCCGATCGCCAGCACGGCGACCATGATCCGGCCCAGGGAATTGGAGCTGCCGTTCTGGAATTCGTCCCACACGAACTTCCCCAGCCCCGGGCTCTGCGCCAGCATTTCGGCGGCGATCAGCACCATCCAGGCGATGCCGAGCGACAGGCGCAGGCCGGTGAACATCAGCGGCAGGGAGGCGGGCACGATGATCTTGAATACGTGGGGCAGGGCACCCAGCCGCAGCACCTGGCTGACGTTGAGCAGGTCCTTGCTGACGTTGGCCACCCCCACGGCGGTATTGATCACGGTCGGCCACAGGCAGCACAGCAGCACCGTGAACATGGAGATCAGGAAGGATTTGGAAAAGGCGGGGTCCTGGCTCACGTACACCGCGCTCACCACCATGGTTACCAACGGCAGCCACGCCAGGGGCGACACCGGCTTGAACAGCTGGATCAGCGGGTTGACGGCGGCGTAGGCCGATTCGTTGAGGCCGATCAGGATGCCCAGCGGAATGGCAATCAGGGAAGCCAGGATGAAACCGGACAATACGGTAAACAGGCTGGTGCCGACCTGATCCAGGAAAGTGGGCTTGCCAGTGTAGGGCCGGATTTCCACATGGGCCTGGGGATTGGCCGTCAGGATCTGTGCATTGCGGACGTCCTGGCGCGCAATGAAATCCTGTTCCCGCTGGCGTTCCTGCTGGTGTTCGGCGGCCAGATTGGCGGCTTGCTCCCACACCTGACCCGGGCCCGGGAACTGGCCCAGCGAGGTGTCGATCATCTTGGCGGCGTTGGCCCAGAGGAACAGGAACAGGAAGATGCCGACCAGGGGCAAGATCAGGCCGCGACCCAACCGCATGAGCTGGTCAGCTGTCGGCAGCAGGCGCCCCGGGTTCTGGCTGATACTCAATAGGGTGATGCTTTTCATGGTGTGTCCTTGTACAAAAGGGCAAGGTTGGCCCCCGCCCCCTTGGGGGCGGGGCAGGCCTTACGGCTTCTCGGTGCCTTTCAGGCCGATTTTGAATTGCTCCAGATAGGCGTTTGGCTTGCTGCCGTCATAGGTGATGCCGTCGATGAACTCGCTTTGCGGCGGCTTGAAGCCGGTTTCCCTGGCGAAGTCGGGGAAATCGGCGGCGCTCATCTTGCCTTCGGCAATCAGCTCCTTCGCGGCTTGGGCATAGATGTCCGGGCGGTACACCTTCTTTGCGATGTCCATGTACCAGCTGTCCGGCTTGGCTTCCGGGATCTGGCCCCAGCGGCGCATCTGGCTCAGGTACCAGACGGCATCCGAGTAGTAGGGGTAGGTGGCGTTGTGGCGGAAGAAAACGTTGAAGTCCGGCACGTCGCGCTTGTCACCCTTCTCGTACTCGAAAGTGCCGGTCATGCTGTTGGCGATGACCGCCTCGTCCGCGCCGACGTAGGTGGGCCTGGACAGGATCTTCACCGCCTCGGGCCGGTTGGCGTTGTCGTTTTCGTCCAGCCACCGGGCAGCGCGGATCATGGCCTTCACGACCCGGATGTGCGTGTTGGGATATTTGTCCGCCCAGGCCTGGGAGACGCCGAACACTTTTTCCGGGTTGTTCTTCCAGATCTCGTAGTCGGTGATGACCGGCACGCCGATGCCTTTGAACACCGCCTGCTGGTTCCAGGGCTCGCCCACGCAGTAGCCGTTGATGGTGCCGGCTTCCAGGGTGGCCGGCATCTGCGGCGGCGGCGTCACGGACAGCAGCACGTCGGCCTTGATCTGGCCGCTGGTGTCGCCCTTGTCCGGCGCGTAGTAGCCGGGGTGAAGGTCGCCGGCGGCGAGCCAGTAGCGCAGCTCGTAGTTGTGGGTGGACACCGGGAACACCATGCCCATGTTGAAGGGCTTGCCGGCCTTCTTGTAGGCCTCGACGACCGGCTTCAGATAGTCGGCCTTGATGGGGTGAACCGGTTTGCCGTCCGGACCCAGCGGGATGTGCTTCTTCATCTCGTCCCAGACTGCGTTGGAAACGGTGATGCCCTTGCCGTTCAGGTCCATGGAGAACGCGGTGATGATGTCGGCCTTGGTGCCGAAGCCGATGGTGGCCCCGAGGGGCTGGCCGGCCAGCATGTGGGCGCCGTCCAGCTGGCCGTCGATCACCCGGTCCAGCAGCACCTTCCAGTTGGCCTGTGCCTCGAGCGTGACATAAAGGCCCTCGTCCTCGAAAAATCGCTTCTCGTAGGCAACGGCCAGCGGGGCCATGTCGGTGAGCTTGATGAAGCCGAATTTCAGGTCCGGCTTTTCGGCGGGGCCGACAGCGCCGGTCGCGGCAGGCGCCGCCATTTCAGCGGCGGGCGTTGTCGTCTCCCTGGGGGCTTCCTTGCCGCAGCCGGCCAGCGACAGCGCCAGCGCCAGGGGGGTGAGCATGAGGCCCTTCACGACCTGTCTTCTGTTCATCATGATTCTCCATACAAGTTGATCGTCACAGCACGGCCATCGCCGGCATCCTCTGCACGGAGCGCACTAGCCGGATGGACGAAAAAAAGCGTCCCCTGCGCGTGTAACCGTGCGGAAAGGACGCCGTTGTCCAAACTACTGGGTGCTGACATTGTTTCGACCCGAAGGGTCTAACGCGTCAAGCAAAGTAAAGCAGCTACCATGCCAGATCCTTAAGTAACTGATTTGTCAGGATCAATTGATTGACGCTGGCCATTTCCGGGTGGGAAATGCACGGTCATGGTGCGGCATGCATCGGGGAGGGGCTCAAACTGTGCGCGCCATTGCCGTCGCGCATCGGGCCGCTGCGCCCGGGAGCCGGTCTGTCAGAACCTGATCCCGAAGCTGTCGGCGTACGCGTCCGGGCGCTTGCCATCCCACACCACGCCATCCATCAATGTCGACGCGCGCAGGTCGGATTCGGGCAGGGGCGTTCCGGTCTGGGTCGCGGCCTGGGTGTAAAGATCGATCTGGTTGATCTGCCGGGCAACCGCAAGATAGTCCGGGTGCGCTTTCAGCAATCCCCAGCGCTTGTGCTGGGTGAGGAACCACATGCCGTCGGACAGGTAGGGGAAGGGCACCCTGCCGTCGTTGTAGAAGCGCATGGCGTGCGGGTCATCCCATGCCTTGCCCCGCCCGTCTTCATATTTTCCGAGGAAGCGAGCCTCGATCACCGAAAGCGGCGCGTTGACATACGCTTCGGCCGCAATCAGCCGGGCGACTTCGGAACGGTTCCCAGGATGGTCGATGTAACGGGCGGCCTCAAGCAAAGCCATGGTCATCGCGCGCGCGGTGTTGGGATGGCGCTTTACAAATTCGGCCGTCGTGCCGAGCACCTTTTCGGGGTGGTCGGGCCAGACGTCCTGGGACGATGCGACCGAAAAGCTCACCTTGTCGAAAATGCCGCGCGCATTCCACGGTTCGCCGACACAAAAGCCGTCCATGTTCCCGAGGTGTGCGTTTTCCACCATATCCGGCGGCGCGACGGTAATCGTCTTGACCTCGGTGAAGGGATTGACCCCATGACTTGCCAGCCAGTAATACAGCCACATCGCGTGGGTGCCGGTGGGAAACGTGTGAGCGAAGGTGAACGCGCGCTCGCCGGCCTTGATCAGCCCGGCGAGCGACGGGCCGTCCGTGACCCCCTCGCGCAGCAGGTGATTGGCGAGCGAGATGCCCTGGCCATTGTTGTTGAGGGTCATCAGCACGGCCATGTCCTGTTTCGGTCCGCCAATGCCCAGATGAACGCCATAAACCAGGCCGTACAGCACCTGCGCGGCGTCGAGTTCGCCACTCAGGGTCTTGTCGCGCACCGCGGCCCAGGAGGCTTCCTTGCGAGGCACGATGTTGATGCCGTATTTTTTGTCGAACCCCTTGGCTGCAGCCACCACCACGCTGGCGCAGTCCGTCAGCGGCATGAAGCCGATCTTCACATCCGTCTGCTCGGGGGCGTCTGAACCGGCGGCCCATGCGCCCTGGCGCACGCTCGGGGGCACCAGCGCCATCAGCGCGGCGGCTACGGAAAGCCCTTTCGTCTTGTTCATGAAATCTCGCTTGCTCTGATCATGCAGTTGGAATCCGGGTCCGGCTCCGGGGCGGCGCACATTGCGTCGCGTCGCGTAAATGAAAAGGCGTCGCCCCGAAGGCGGACGCCTTTGTCCAGGAGTCGATCGGGTTGTTTATCAAGGCCAGATCGTTGCTGCGCTTCATCCCTGTTCCAGCAATGCCCGTGCCTGCCTGGCAACAATGCGGGAACGCAGGGGCGTTCAACCCGATGGGGGCGGGCGCGTACCGGGCATGTGATGCAGCAATCGTTTTCATCCCGTTTTCTGCAGCACCTGCCGTGCGATATCCACCATACGCAAGCCGCGGTCCATGGCGGCGCGGCGCATCTCGCGGTACACCTCGGGCTCGGCGGCGCCGGTTTGCTTGATGAGCAGCGCCTTGGCCTGATCAATCAGCTTGCGTTCCGACAGTTCCAGGCGGGTTTGTTCCAGTTGATCGTGCAGCGCCTGAAAGGCCTCGAAACGCGACACCGCCACATCGAGAATCGGGCGAAGGCGCGCCGGGTCGAGCCCGTCCACCACATACGACGTCACCCCGGCCTGCGTTGCCGCGCGAATGGCGCCGGGGCTGCCGTCACCGGTGAACATGACAATGGGGCGCGGGCAATCCTGATTCACCACGCAGATGTGTTCCAGCGTGTCCCGGTCGGGCGAGTCCTGGGCAATGATCACCACATCGGGACACAGCGCCTGGATCTGGACGTCCAGGCTGCGCGCGGAATTGAGCGTGGCGGTGACCACGCAGCCTGCCGCTTCCAGCGCCGGTACCAGCATCGCCAGCCGCTCGGGCTGGTTTTCAACGATCAAGACACGCATGTTCGGTTCATGTTTTTCCGACCTGAAAAAAAGGCGGCCTCCGGAGAGGCCGCAAAATCGGAGGAGACTGCCTGAGCAACCTGGCCTTGCGGTTTGGGTACTCACTTGGGGATATAGCAGGGGGCGTGCCAGCTTTTGGAGTGCTTAGTTATCAGATGCTTATGTGTTTGTGCGGGGTCGGGTGGGTGTGTTTGCGTGAACGGTTGTGGTGCATGGGGAGGCGCGATTGGATCAAAACGGGGCGCGAATGACGCGCTGTACGTCGTTGCGAGCGTAGCGAACAATCCAGTTAAATGTTGGCGCACAGCATGTTGAGCGCGCCCGGTAAACCTTCGCAGGACTGCTGACTGTTGGCCGGGGGTAGCCCGGCGGCTAGTTACTTTTCTTGTCTCGCTGTACATCTCGCCAAGAAAAGTAACCAAAAGAAGGCGACCCCGCCATCCACGAAACCCCGCAAATTGAGCCTGCCGGGTGGGCGGCAAAGAACTCGCCCCGCTTTTGCTGTTTTTAATTGGTTTTTTGTGAGCGGGACTCAGACACCTTTGCCGCTGATCCACCCGGCAGACTCAATTTTCGGCGTGGCTGAGAGGGGGAAAACGTCAAAAGCAGGCTGGTGATGACAGAACGCTTTATGTACTTGGGTAGCCTCAGCGAGGCCTTCGATCTGGTTCGTGGCGGCGGCTCATCGCTAAACTGGTTTTGATTTTCTTCCCCTAACAGACCCGCCGAAGATCAAGTGTGTCGGGTGGATCAGCGGCAAAGGTGTTTGAGCCCCGCTCACAAATTAATTAACACTACAAAAGCGGGGCGAGTTCTTTGCCGCCCATCCGACGCGCTTGGCTTTGCATAGCCAATCGACTAAGCCGCTAAAGCGGCAAGTCGCTGGTTAATCTTCGGGAATTCGGGTATGTCGGGGTCGCCTTTCTTTGGTTACTTTCTTTGGCGACGACAAAGAAAGTGACTAGCCG
>JAGXGM010000007.1 GCA_024636675.1 Hydrogenophilales bacterium
CAACAAAAACACTTACCAGATGGACCCGGCGAACAGCGACGAGGCCTTGTGGGAAGTCGGGATGGACCTGCAGGAAGGCGCCGACATGGTCATGGTCAAACCCGGCATGCCGTATCTCGACGTGATCCGCCGCATCAAGGAGGCGTATGGCGCGCCGACCTACGCCTATCAGGTCAGCGGCGAGTACGCCATGCTGAAAGCGGCGGCACAAAATGGCTGGTTGGACGAGCAAGCGTGCGTGCTCGAAGCCCTGCTGGCGTTCAAGCGAGCCGGGGCAGATGGCGTGCTGACGTATTTTGCGCGGGACGCGGCGCGCTGGCTCAAAGCTGGCACACCTTAAGTTTTCGCGCCGGATGTCGATAAATTGATCTCATCTCTTCGCATCCGGCGTGCCCGCGAAGGCCAGGAGAATAGGTATGGTAAGCATTCTCAAAAATTTGTTTGCAAATCGTCAGCCATTGCCTGCTGACGATTTCGATAAGACCATTGTCAATATCCCGAGTCCCTATCCACTAAGGGATCTTTGCCCCGTCATGCGCGACGCCCCGGGCGCGAATGAGCAAAGCATGGGCGAGCAGCAATTCAAAATCCGCCTTGCGCATACCGACGCATCCCGCAGCGCTGCCACCATGCTGGTGCAACAACGCTATGCCTGGCGCGGCTATAAGGCGGGCGAAATCAAGAAGCAGCCCAACCGGATCACTCTGGTGGCGTATCTGTCGGAGCAAATCGTCGGCAGCCTGAATATCGGGTACGACTCGCCACAAGGCTTGAGTGCGGACGAGCGCTACAAGGGAGAAATCGACGCCCTGCGCGCCCAAGGACTGAGTGTCGGCGAAATCACCAAGCTGGCCATTGACGAACACGCCGGCAGCAAGCAGGTGCTGGCCGGCATGATCAATATTGCCTATCTGTACGGGCTGATTCACGGCGTTACCGACGCCGTGATCGAGGTCACCCCCCGTCACAAGCCGTTCTACCAGCGCATGCTCGACTTCCGGCAGATCGGCGATGAACGTTTCTATGCGGCATCCAATACCGATGTCGTGCTCATGCATATCAAACTGGCACACATCAGCGCGCGCATCGAGGCGGTGGGCGGCAAGGGGTCGGGCACTGGCGACCGCAGCATCTACCCGTATTTCTTCCACCCGAATGACCAGAAGGGCATCATGGAACGCTTGAGGAGCGGCGGCTGATTCATGTTTGATTACGATGAGGCGTTTTCCCGCAACCTCGGCTGGCTGACTCCGCAGGAACAGCAGCGCCTGCGTGGCGCACGTGTGGCGGTGGCAGGCATGGGGGGCGCCGGTGGGGTGCACGTGCAGGCGCTGGTTCGGCTCGGCGTCGGGGCGCTCAACCTGACTGACTTCGACAGCTTTGAAATCGCCAATTTCAACCGCCAGGCTGGCGCTGCGATGTCGACCATCGGTCAGCCCAAGGTCGAGGTCATGCGCGGCTTTGCGCTGGACGTCAATCCGGAAACCAATGTCCGCGTTTTCCCTGATGGCATTGACGAAAACAACCTGGCCGACTATCTCGATGGCGTAGACCTGCTGATCGATGCGATCGACTTCTTTGCCAACAGCCTGCGCCCCGCGCTTTACCGCGCGGCGCGCGAGCGCGGCATTCCCGTTGTTTGCTCAGCCCCCCTCGGCGCAGGCGCCTCATTGATCTGCTTTAAGCCCGACGGCATGAGCTTTGATGACTACTTCGGCTTTTCAGGCTGCGATGACATCACCATGGCGGTGCGTTTTCTGGTCGGCATGTCGCCGCGTTTGCCGCAACGGCATTACCTGGCCTATCCGGAAATTGTCGACTTCGTGAAGCGCCGCGTACCTTCGCTGGGCATGGGCTGCCAATTCACCGCCGGTATGGCGGTGACGGCCGCCATGAAACTGTTGCTGCAGCGTGGCGGGGTCAAGGGCGCGCCGCACACCGAGCAGTACGATGCGTATCTGGGGCGCTTCTATCGCTGCTGGCGGCCGGGCGGATATCGCAACCCGCTGCAGAAACTGGCCGAGCGCATCGTGATTTCACAACTCGGGATCGACCGAAGCTGACGCTGCGCAAATTTAAAGTTTCTGCCCGGAAAACGGACATAAAAAAACCGCGCATTGCTGCGCGGTTTTTTGTGCCAGCCAGCCTTGGAATCAGGCGACTTTTTTGTTGCGGCGAGCCAGACCGAGGCCGACCAAGCCCAGGCCGAGGAGGGCAAGAGTAGCGGGTTCCGGAATCGAGTTGCCTTGCACTTCGTTGGTGCCAAAGTGGGTGGCAACCAGAACGCCACCGTTAACAATCGTGGCACCATTAGGAATCGGCTGGAACGATGAGGTGTAGGTGAAATCAGCGCCGCCGGGTTCGCCATTGGTATCGAGGTTCGCTGCAGCAAGACCGCCAGTCACATCGAAATAGCCTGTTCCCTGGCCGGTGAGCCCGGAAGAGGCAACTGCAGTCAGGCTACCCTGCAAAGTGTCCGGAGCGGCATAAATGCCATTGGTGCCCACCAACGAAAGCCACAAGCTTCCGTCTGTTGCGGTCGATTTGGTTAGGGAGTTAAAGGCGGTGTAGCCAACCGCTGCGGTGTCCTGAACATAGATGTTCAGGAAGCCACCGCTCGCCGCAAAGGTATCGCCGACGGTGGGGACGGGAAGGATGCTGGAGGCGGTCAGCGTGTACCCGCCGAACTCATAGGTCAGCTGGCAGGTCGGGCAGAAAGCGCCGGATCCATTGACCGACGTGATCTGGCCGTAGCCGGAGAAGGTCTGGCCAACAGCCACGGCAATCGTTTCATACAGATTGGTGGTGGAGCTGAAGTCGAAAATGCTGTTTTCATCCCATGTCACGCCGCCCACGGTGATGGCGTGTGCAGCAGAGCCAAAGCTCATGGCGGCGACTGCAACCAGACTGGCGGTAAGTTTGTTGAGTTTCATTTCATGGCTCCTTAAATTGAGTAAGACGTCGTTCATTCAGTAATGCCGGACTACTTGCCGTGAAATTAACTAAGCATGAGCTATGCCAGAAATGAAATATGCAAACAAATCAATTGGTTGAAATTTGGCGGGCTGTTTTTTAACGCACCTGTGTAAAGTTTTCCGACACTTTGAAAGGGGTGTCAGTGATGTTTCGCCCCTTGGCTGCACAATGCCATAAGCCGCGTGTATGCCTTGTTGGGCTATATGGACGTCGCCGACAACCCGCTTTGAAATGCTCAGAGTTTTTTGAGCTGTGCTTTGACTGCCTCGACTCCGGAAAAAGCGGGGGCATCCTTGAGTAAAAGCTCAAGCTCTTTACGGGCACGGGCCTTGTCGCCCGTACGGGCCAGCGCAACGGCGTGATGGTAGCGAATGCCTTCGTTTTTCGGGGCCCCGTCCAAGGCTTTGCCCAGCAATTCAAGACCGCGCTGGGTCTGGCCCTGTTCGACCAGGATCCAGCCCAGGGTGTCTTGAATGGCGGGGTTTTTCGGGGCGAGCTTCAGTGCCTGCTCGGCGGTCTGAAGGGCGCGCCCGTCGCCCTCGCGCTGATAAAGCCCAGCCAGGTTGTTGAGCGCGGCTGGGTTTTGGGGGGCTTGCTGCAGGATTGCCTGGTATTGGGCAATAGCCTCTTTGTTTTTGCCGTTTGCCGCATAGTGTTCGGCTGCATATCCGCGTACGACCAGGTCTTTCGGGTTCTGTCTGATCCAGGTGGTCAGTTGCTGCTCCGCCGCACTGGCATTGCCTGCCAGTGTAGATGCTCGGTGCAGCTTGATGAAGCCATCCGGGCCGCCACCCTTGACCAGTGCCAGTCCGTAGGCCTTGACTGCAAGGGCTGGGCGTTTCTGGCTGAGATGGATATCGCCTTCGCGCTCGAAACCCAGCGGCGTCTTGGGGTGTTGCGCCTGGACTTGACGCGCGATCTGCAAGGCTTTTTCAGGTTTGTTCTCTTTCATCTCGAGCTTGATCATGGCATCCAGGCTTTGCGGGTGATCGGGTTCGAGCTTCAATGCGTTCTGCAGGGTGGCCCTGGCATCGGCCAATTGATTGTTTGCAATTTGGGCGAGGGCTAGGCGCAGGTGGGCATCAGGCGACTGACCAGCCTGCCGGACCAGTCTGGTAAAGGTACTGATGGCGCCGGTGTGGTCGTTCATTGCCAGCTGGACCGATCCCAGCAAATCGAGCGCGGCAGGGGTGTCGGGATTGGCACTGATCGTCACATTGGCAAGGGCCAGCGCTTTCTGCGGTTCATTGTTGGCCAGATGATGGCGTACCAGGATGGCGCGGGGCGGGATCGCGTCCGGGTGGGCCTTCGCGGCCTTTTCCAGCCAATTGACGGAATCTTTTTCCTGCCGGTTCAACGCGGCCAATTCGGCCATTGCCATCATGGCTTGAAGGTTGTTCTTGTCCTTGTCCAGAATGCGCTCGATGCGTTTTTGGGCGGCGTCCGGTTTTTTGTCACGGACATCAAGTTTTGCAAGACTGGCGGCCGCCGGGAAAAAGGCCGGATCGATTGCCAGGGCTCGCTCGAAACTCTTGCGGGCACCGGAAAAGTCATTTTTTCCTAATAGTGCATCGCCCCGCATCGCGTGTGTGGCCGCGCTGTGCTGGAGTTTTTTCTCCAAGGCGTCAATCGCGGCCAATGCCTTGTCATATTCTTTACGGTCAAGGTAAGTCATCACCAACAAAACGTCTGCTTTATGCTGGTCTGGATTAAGTGACGCTGCCTTTCCCAACTCGGCGATCGCCAGTTGACTGTCCCCCGCAGCAAGATGACTGAACCCCAGCTGAGTCTGTATAGACGCATTCGTAGGGTCGATTGCCGCGGCTTTAGCCAGGTACTCAGCCGCTTTTGAGGGCTCGCGCTTGATGCGATACGCTTCGCTCGCCAAAACCAGCGCCTGGGCATCGGCGACTTCCGGGGAAAGGATGGGCGCCAGCGTTTTCAGGGCGTTGTCAGGTTGATTCTGCTTGATCTGTGTCGCGGCAAGCACCCGGCGGGCATAGCGGTGGCCCGGAAAGCGGGACAAAAAGCGGGCGAGATGGGTTTCGGCCTGCTGGTATGAGCCAAGCGCATAGTCGGTTGCACCTGCAAGCAGGACGCTGGGCATGTGGTCGGACGTGGCCTTGAAAACGGCCTGCAAGTTATCGCGCGCCTCCGGGTATTTCTTACGCTCAAAATTAAGCAGGGCCTGCAGATAGTGAGAAGGGATCGACCGGGGCGCCAGCTTGGTGATTTTTTCAATATCAGACTGGGCTGAGTCGAGCTGCCCGAGCGCTATATTGAGGGCGGCACGGCTTCGCAAGGCGTCCTGATTATTCGGCCCGGATTCCAGCGCGTTCGCGTAGGCGGTCAGGGCGCCCGGTGAGTTTTTATTGAGTTGTTCCAGATCCCCAATAAAGACCCATGTTTTGGCTTGATGGCTGTTTATTTTGAGTGCGGCATCAAGCCATGCCCGGGCCTTCGCCATGTCATGCGCAAAAACTGCGCATTGGGCCAGCCCCCAGTACGTGGGTGGATTTGTGTTATCGATTTCATACGATTGCTGATAAAGATTGCAGGCATCTTTAATCTGGCCTTGTTTGGTCAACGCTTCAGCGCGTATTTGATAAATGCGCGCAAGGTTGGTTTTGGACGTTTGCTCGCCAGGATTGATTTCATCGAGTACCCGCTTGTACTCTCCCATGAGCAGCAAGGCCTCACCAAGCTGGGGTTTGATGGATTCACGGTTAACCCCCAGCTTTTCGGCCTGGCTCAGTTCCTTTTCGGCTTCGGTGCCCATTCCTGTCTTGAGATAGACCTGCCCGAGCAATAGCCGGGCCTGCGGGCTGTCCGGGTTCTTCAGGATGGCGTTCTTGAGCTCGATGATGCTGCCCTTGAGGTTGCCTTTGTCCTCGAAGTCCTTGGCGCGCTGGATGTGCTCCTGTTCGGTGAGTCTGGCGGTGGCGTCACAGCCGCCAAGCGGGGCGGACAGGGCCAATATCAGGAGCGTGATCAGCTGGGCGTTGCGTCGGTTCATCAAGGTTTGACTCCATTCAATCAATACTTAAAAAGGCTCTTCCGCCATTATTTATGGATGGTGGCCAGCGCTGCGGGAGGGGCGCCCTCGCCCCGGTTTCGCGCGTTCGCACCTCAACGCATCAGCTCCTTGCAATAGAACACTCCTGAAGCCGCTGCCTACTGCGGCGCCTGTTGGATGCCGAAGGACAGGCGTACTCAAAGAGGAAGCATGACGTCAACAACCAACAGTGACAAGGCCTAATAAATCAGCGCACCTTGCTTTTTCAGCTGGCTGAGCAGGGCGCGTGCTTCCGGTTCCTGCTGAAAGCGTGCGCCGCTGGCCAGGAGGCGCTCGAGCTCGCCGCGCGCGCGGGCATGATCCCCCGTTTTGGCCAGCACAGCTGCCAGGTGATACTGGATTTCCGCGTTGTCGGGTGCTTTGGAAAGCGCCTTCTGCAGGTGTGGCAGGCCTTTGGATGCTTGCCCATGATTGGCCAGGATCCAGCCATAGGTATCCATGACCACTGGATTCTCGGGCTGCAGTTTCAGCGCCTGCCCGGCAAACGACACTGCGCGCTTGTCGCCCGTTTCATTAAGCGCCCAAGCCAGATTGTTGAGCACGACAAGATTGTCGGGGCTGCTCTTGTTCAGCACCAGATAATGCCCGGCCGCAGCGGCATACTGCTTGCGCTTGAGCAGGCTTTCGGCGAGCAGGGCGCGCGTGCCTGTGTCTTGCGGATGGTCGACCAGCCAGGCGGCGAGGCGTTTTTCGCCTTCTTCGGTGCGCTCGCTGGCATTGAAGACCTGCAATTGGCGAACGAGCAGCATGCCGCTGGGTTCAAGCTTGTGGGCGCGCTCGAAGGCGGCAAGCGCGGCTGGGTAGTTCTTGCGTGCAAAGGCGGTGTCGCCTTCGAGGATGAAGCCCGCGGCTTTGTCGGGTTTTTGCTGCTGCACCTGTTTGGCGAGTTTTTGCGCATCGTCGAAACGCCCGCTCTGGATCTCGACGCCGCCCAGCATCATTTGCGCGTCGAGGAAATCGGGCTGGATGCGCAGGGCATCCTGCAGGGCCTTGCGTGCGCCGGGCAGGTCTTTGGCCGCGACCTGTGCGCTGGCGAGTTTGACCAGCGGTGCCGCATGAGCGGGTTGGTGTTCGACCATCTTGCGGTAGCTGCCCAGCGCGTTGGTGGTGTCGCCCAGCGCCAGCTGGACGGTGCCGAGAAGGTCGAGCGCGGTTGGGTTGTCGGGATTGGCGTTGGCCGCTTCGCGTGCGGTGGCGAGCGCCTGGTTCTTGTTGCCCTTGGCGAGCTGGTAGCGCGCCAGCGCCACTCGCGGCTGCAGCGCCTGCGGGTGAGCGGCGGCGGCCTTTTCCTGCCAGCTGACATAGGCTTTTTCGTCCTTGTCGCGCAGCGCGAGGTCGGCCAGCGCGAGCATGGCGTTGAGGTGCTTGGAGTCGGCCTTGAGGATGGCCTCGAAACGCTGCCGCGCGGCAGCGGGCTGTTTGTTCTTGAGGTCGATTTGCGCGAGGTTGGCTGCGGCGGGAAAGAACGCGGGGTCGAGTTTGAGCGCCTGGCTGAAGCTGTCGCGCGCGCGCGCGGCGTCCTGTTTGCCGAGGTAGGCCGCGCCCCGGTAGTTCCAGATGAGCGGATCGGCGCCCTGTTTCTTTTCCAGCGCGGCGATGCTGGCCAGCGCGGCGTCGAACTGTTGCTGTCTCAGCTGGTTGAGAATGATGAAGGTGTCGGCGCGGCTGCTGCTGCCTTCCATGTCGGCGGCGGCCTGCAGGTCGGCCATGGCGCGGCTGTCGCCTTGGGCGAGCCGGGAAATGCCGAGCTCGGTGCGGATGGCGGCGTTTTCGGGGCTCTGCCGGGCAGCCTGTTCGAAGTACGCCGAGGCCTGGGCGAAGTCCTTTTTGGCCAGTGCGATTTCGCCCGCGACGACCAGCACGCCGGGGTCTCGGGTGGCCGCGCTGAGCGCCGGGGCCAGCGTTTTTGCTGCATCGTCGGGACGTCCGAGGCGCAGTTGCGTGGCGGCCAGCAGGCGCAGCGCGTACGGGTTGTTCGGCGTGGCATTGGCCACTTTGTTGAGGTGCGCCTCGGCGGTCTGCAGGTTGCCGAGTGCATATTCGATCGAGCCGCCCAGCAGCAGTGCGGGCACGTAAGTGGGTGCGCTTTTCAGCACGGTCGCCAGACGGTCGCGCGCGCGTTCGGTCTTCTTTTCGCGGAAGTCGATCAGCGCCTGGGTGTAATGCGCCTGCAGGTTGTCAGGGTTGGTCTTCAGGGCGGCGTCGACTTCGCGGCGCGCGTCGGCCAGTTTGTCGCCGGCGAGAGCGATGCCCGCCAGAGCCAGCCGGGCATTGGCATGCCGCGGGTCAATCTTGAGGACTTCGCGATAAACCGCGGTGGCATCGACCGGTTTACCGGTGGCGCGCAGCAGATCGGCCTTCAGCAACAGGCTGTCGCGGTGCCCGGGTTCGATGCGCAATGCCAGGTCGAGTGCCTGCATGGCCTTGTCGGCATCACCATCGGCCAGCGCCAGTTGCGCCAGCGCCAGATGGATCTCGGCATTGCCGGGGGCCGCCTGCTGCGCTTGCCGCAGCGTTTTGCGCGCGTCTTCCTTGCGTCCCAGGTTGATCTCGGCGGTGGCGCGCAGGGCCTGCAGGGTGGCGGCGTCAGGGTCGCTGTCGGCCGGGGGAGGCAATTCGTCGAGCACGCGCTGGAATTCGCGCTGGCCCAGCAGGGACCGGGCGATCATCTGATTGACGGCATTTTCCGCATAACCTGCCGCGCGCGCGCGCTGGAACTCCTTCTCGGCGCTGGCCAGGTCGTTTTGCTCCAAATAGAGCTTGCCCAGCTCGTAGCGTGCCTCGGGGTTTTTATTGTCTTCCGCCACGGCGTTTTTCAGCTGGATGATCGCCGCCTTGTAATCTCCCGCTGCGGCCATCGCCCGGGCTTCGGTCACGAGGGTGGCGCTGTCTTTCCCGCCACAGGCGGTCAGGCTGGCACCGAGTATCAGGACCGACAGCAACCGGGACACAGGGACGAAAGTGGGCATACAGGCCTCCAATAGGTTCGCATAACGTATAGACAAATTACGGCGGGTTTATTTCATGCCAATTTTTGCCATCAGGTCATACAGCGTGGGGCGGGTGACGCCAAGCAGTTCGGCTGCCTGGGCGATGTTGCCGTCGCTGTGGGCGAGCGCGCGGCTGACCGCCAGTCGCTCGGCATGTTCGCGCGCCTGGCGCAGGTTGAAGGGCAGCGCCTCGGCGGGGCCGGGGTCGAGCCCGAGGTCGGCTGCGGTGATCTGGCTGCCTTCAGCCATGATGGTGGCGCGTTTGACCAGGTTTTCCATTTCGCGCACGTTGCCGGGCCAGCCGTAAATTTCGAGTGCGCCCAACGCATCGGCGGTGAAGCCCCGGATGCTGCGCCCCATTTCGCGTGCATTGCGTTCCAGGAAGGCCTGCGCCAGCAGGATGGCATCGCCGGGGCGTTCGCGCAGGGGGGGGATTTTCACCGTGATTTCGGACAGCCGGTAGTACAGGTCTTCGCGGAAACTGCCTTCGCGGATCATGTCAGCAAGGTCGCGGTGGGTGGCGCAGACGACACGCACGTCGACCGGGATTTCGCCGCGGCCGCCCAGGCGTTCGATCACGCGTTCCTGCAGAAAACGCAGCAGCTTGGCCTGCAACGGCATCGGCAGGTCGCCGATTTCGTCAAGGAACAGGGTGCCCTCGCTGGCGTATTCGATGCGGCCGATGGTCTGCTTGGCGGCGCCGGTGAATGCGCCTTTTTCGTACCCGAACAGTTCGGATTCCAGCAGCGTGTCGGGGATCGCCGCGCAGTTGATGGCGACAAAGCGCTTGCCGGCGCGCGGCGACAATTCATGCACGCCACGCGCCAGCACCTCCTTGCCGGTGCCGGATTCGCCCAGCAGCAACACCGTGACGTTGGCCGGAGCGACTTTTTCGACGGTGTGGCATACCTTCAGCATCGGCTCGCTGCTGGTGATCAGCCCCTGCAGGACGGAGCCGTGCTGCCTGGACGCCAGCAGGCGGTTTTCGATTTCCAGCGCGTGGACATGCAGTGCACGGGCGATCATCAGCGCCAGCACGTCGGGATCGAAGGGTTTCTGGAAGAAGTCGTAGGCCCCGAGCTGGATGGCCTTCACTGCATTGCTGCGGTCGAGGTTGCCGGTGACGACAATGACTTTGGTGGCCGGGGCGAGCGACAGGATTTGCTGCAGCGTGGCCAGGCCTTCGGTCGCGCCGTCCGCGTCGGGCGGTAGGCCGAGGTCGAGCAGCACCACTGCGGGTTCGTGTCGGCGCAGCTGGGTGATGGCGCTGTCGCGGTCGGCAGCCATCACCAGTTCGTAGTCGCCCAGGCTCCATTTGAGCTGTTTTTGCAGCCCGGGATCGTCTTCCACCAGCAGGATTTTCTGTTTGGCGTCGCTCATGCGGCGTCTCCTCCAACGTATGCATTATTGTCCAGCGGCAGGCTGATGCGGAAGCAGGTGCCACGCCCCGGCATGCTGTCCACTTCCAGTTGTCCGCCCAGCGCGCGGACGGTTTCGCGGCACTCGTAAGCGCCGATGCCCATGCCCGCGCCCTTGGTCGAGTCGAACGGCTGAAACAGACGGGTGCGGATGAATGTGTCGTCCATGCCGCTGCCGCTGTCGCTGATTTCTACAATCGCCTGCCCGGAGGTCTCGAAGCCGCGCAGCGTGACCTGGCCGCTTGGCGGGGTGGCCTCCAGCGCATTTTGCAGCAGATGGCCGACGGCACGGGCGAGCCGTTCGCGTTCGGCGCGCACGCGCAGGCTGGATGGGGGCAGATCAAGCGTGGGGCGCAGCTTGAATGCCTGCTTGCTGGCGGCGGCTTCATTGAGGATATCTGCCAGCGCCACGGACTGGGCGCGCGTCTCGTCACTGCCCCGGCGCAATTGCGCCAGCACCTTGTTCATGCGGACAACTGCATTCTCCACGGTGCCCAGCATGTCAGCCTGGAACTCGGGATTGTGCTGATGCTTTTGGGCATTGGCCAGCAGCAAGGACAACTGGGCGACAAGGTTTTTCAAGTCATGGATGATGAAAGTGGTGGTGCGGTTGAACGACTCGAACTGGCGCGCCACGATAAGCTGGTTGGACGCGCGCATCTGCGCCAGGTGCGCGGCAGCCTGTCGCGCCGCCACCTTGAGCAGGTCGCTGACTTCCCAGTTGAAGCTGACCTTGCCCAATGAATGTTTCAGTATGACAAAGCCGAGCAATTCGTCATGCAGCATCAGCGGCACCACCAGCCAGGCATCGTCGGCATGCTGGATCCATTTCGGCATATCAAGGTCGCCATACAGGTCACGGCGGGTTTTCATTTCGTCCAGGTCCACCACCCATTGTTGGTTGGCGAGCCACTGAATGAAGGGCGAGTCGGCCGGCTCGGTGCCGTTTAGGTCACGCCAGTTCCAGTGGCTGGCACGTTGATAGCCGCCATCGCCCTCACGCATCCACAGCGCGCCGCCTGGGCTTTCGAGCAGGCGGGCCAGCGCCTCGACGGCACGTTCGCACAATTGCTCGCCGGGCTGGCCTTCGGTCAGGGCGCGGGTGAACTTCAGCCACTCTTCACGGTAGTCGTAGCGATAGCTGAAGAAGTGCTTGGACAGGAACACCCGCAGGCGCGCGCGCAGGGTGCCGGAAAACATCAGCAGCACCAGCAGCATGGCGGCGGCAAACAGGAACACGGTCCGCACCACGTCGCCCCATTCGCCGCCGAACAGGCGCAGGTAATAGCCGGCGCCCGCCATCAGCAGCAGATAGACGCCCGCCCCCAGCAGGCTGGCGGTGTGGAAAGCCATGCTGCGCGACAGCCCGACCGGTGCCGCCCATTCCGGATTGCGCGCGGCGGAGATTGCGATCAACGGCGTCACCAGCGCCGCCACGTAGCCGCGCGCCGCCCATACCTGGGCATCCATCGCGTCGAACAGCGCCGTATTGGCATAGAGGTAAAAGTCGTAGACGAACAGTCCGCCCAGCCCGAGGCAGAGAAACTTGATCGCCCAGCGGTCTTCCAGGCGGGTGCTGCGGTAGACCTGTTCAACCAGCACCAGCCCTGTCACGGTCAGCAGCACCAGCCCCAGATTGCCGGCCCATCGCGCCAGCTGTGGCTGGGTGGGGGCGATGAAGGGCATGATGCTGGCCAGCAGCAGGCCGCCGATGAGCAGGCCGCCCAGGGCGCGGATCAAGCGCAGCGGTGCGGGCAGGCTGGCGCCCGGCGGCAGGCGCAGCTGCAGAATGTAGAGCAGCAGCGCCAGCCAGACGCCATTGCGTGCGACTTCGGCGACAAGCTCCAGACGCGACGGAAGCATCCCCCATGCCGAGAGGGCGGACAAGGCGCCCCAGGCTGCACTGAGCCCGGTGGCAAGTACCAGCAGGCGGCCCTGCGGGCGTTGCCGCCAGCTGGCGACGATGAGGCCGGTCAGCCCCAGATAGGCCAGCGTCGCCAGGGCATAACCGACGGCGGCGAGCAGAAAGAGGGTGTCGGGCATGGCCGGTTTCAGACGTGCGTGATCAGCGCACGCCCTTTCCCCATAACACCACTTGAGCAGTCTGGAACAGGATCATGAGGTCGAGGAAGAGGCTGTGATTCTTGACGTAATAAAGGTCGTATTGCAGCTTGTGCATCGCGTCTTCGTCGGTCGCGCCGTAAGCGTAACGCACCTGTGCCCAGCCGGTGATGCCGGGTTTGACGGTATGCCGCACGCCGTAATAGGGGATTTTCTGGGTCAGGTCCTGCACGAAATAGGGGCGTTCGGGCCGCGGGCCGACAAAGCTCATATCGCCGAAGAACACGTTGAAAACCTGTGGCAGCTCGTCGATGCGGGTGCGCCGGATGAATCGCCCGGTGAGCGTCACGCGGCTGTCGTTCTGCCCGGCCCAGCGCGGTTTTCCGTCCTTTTCGGCGTCAACGCACATGCTGCGGAATTTGAGGATGGTGAAGTTACGGCCGCCCTGGCCGACGCGCTCCTGGCGGTACAGCACGGGGCCGGGGCTTTCCAGTTTGATCAGTAATGCGGCCAGCATCATGATGGGCAGGCTGAGCGTCAGCATGACCGCACTGACGACCAGGTCGAACAGCCGCTTGATGGTGTCGCGCAGCATGCCTTGGTGAAAGCCTTCGGCCAGAATCATCCAGCTCGCGTTCATCGAGTCAAGCTGCAAGTGGCCGTTTTCACGTTCGAAAAAGCTGGATAGCTCAAGGACGCGAATTCCGCGCAGCTTGCATTTGAGCAGATCCTGCACCGGCAGGCCGCCGCTGCGGCGGTCGCGCACGGCGAGGATGATTTCACTGACCTGCAGGCGCGCGGCGAGCTCGGGCAGGGTTTCCTGGGTGTCGAGAATGCATTCATGGTTGACGAAATGATGACTGCCGCCCATCGGCAGATAGCCAAGTACTTGAACATTGCCGGCCTGGCCACGCTTGGTCAGCAGTGCCTCGATGTGGGCGGCACGGCTGCCGGTGCCGATCACCAGGGCGCGGGTTTTGAACGCGCCTGCGCGGGCCCAGCGGATGAACAGCGCGCGGCTGAACAATATGCCCAGCAGCGCCAGGCCGAACGACAGAAGGAATGCGCCGCGTCCGAACAGCAGGGCAGGGAAGAAATAGAACAGCAGGCTCATCGTCACCAGACCGAGCATGAAACTCAGACCGAGACGTTGCAGCAGCGCGCGAACGCCGCCCTGCCATTCCAGATCATAGAGACCACTGGCCGTCATCAACCCGAGCATGACGACAGTGAAGGTCAGGGCCTTGGGCAAGAGGGGCTGGAGGTCATCCGGAATCACATTGCCGTCGAGGAAGCGCGCGCTGACCCCCGCGTAGATGGCGCCGCCGAGTATGAGTGCTTCGATCAGCACCAGCAGCAGCAAATTCAGGGGCACGTAGTGTCGGAAAAATCGGATCACGGCCGTTTACTCATCAAGAATGCTGTCTAAGCAGGTCAGCATCTTCCATGCCAGCACAGATTTTCATCATAGGCGGTCAAGTCAGCGCCCGCGCCTGCGGCAGGCGCACGCGCCGCGGACTACCGTCAGCCTGCAGCCGTTTCATGCCACGCAGTTCGCCAGCCGGGTAGACGACGAGTTCGACCGTTGCGCGCGGATCGTCGATAACAAAGCGGGGATAGATTCGCCCGGGAACGTCTGCGGTGCGATGTTCGGCGGCCTGATAAGGCGTGGCCAGACGCATCAACAGAAATTCGACCTCCTTCTGCTGGTCGGTAAATAATTGCAGGTTGATGCTGGCGTGGCGCCCGGCTGTGCCGCTGAGCACCGAGCCGGTCAGGTGGGGATCAAAATCGGCCAGCTGCTCCATGTATTCAACGGCAACCTGCCGCAACAGTGCCAGTTGCGCGCGCGTTTCATCCGCTTGGTAGAGCGCCTGATAGCTGCGCAGGGCCTCCTCAATCTGCTGGTTGTCGGGCAGGCTGCCGCTATCGGGTGCGCCCAGCTGGCGTGCGGCCTTGCGTTTGGCGCTGCCGTAATCGAGGCTGCCGTCTTCGGCCAGAATGCGTGCCGCTACGTGCGCGATGCGGCGGCGCATGTCCTGATTTTTCATGGCAGGGTTTCGGGCTCTGCCCGTTCGAACGGCTCTTCGGCTCCGGTGAAATCGTCCGCGTCGCCGCCCCAGACGGCTGCTGGCGCATCAGGCGGCGGGGATTCCTGATAGAAATGCTCCACCATGCTGGGAGCCTCGCCCCCCTCTACCGTGCCGAGCAAAGTGTCCCACACCGTATCGGACAGGCGGGTGCCGGTGGCCGGGTTGATCTTGACGCTGATGATGCCGTCGGGCATCGGCCAGCCCTTTTGCGGCACACCTTTGAGCGCCCTGTCCATGAAGCTCATCCAGATGGGCAGTGCGGATTGCGAGCCCGTCTCGCGTCGCCCCAGCGAACGCGGCTGATCGTAGCCCATCCAGGTGATCGCCACCAAGTCGGGGTTGTAGCCGGCGAACCAGGTGTCGAGCGCGTCATTGGTGGTGCCGGTTTTGCCGGCAAGATCGCTGCGCCCCAGCTGGCTGGCGCGTGCCGCGGTGCCGTAGCGCATCACGTCCTGCATCATGTTGGTCATCAGCCAGGCGTTGCGCGGGTCGATTACGCGGGGAGCCTTGCCGCCGACTTGTTGCGGGTTGGCTTGCATCAGCAATTGCCCGTTCTTGTCGTAAACCTTGTCGATCAGATAGGGATTGACGCTGAAGCCGCCATTGGCGAACACGCTATAGGCCGCCGCCATCTGCAGCGGGGTGACGCTGCCTGCGCCCAGCGCCATGGTGAGATAGGGCGGGTGGCGTGCCGGGTCGAAGCCGAAGCGGCGAGCGTAGTCGCGCGCATAATCCGGGCCGATGCCCTGCAAAATGCGCACCGAGACCAGGTTGAGCGACTTGGTCAGCGCCGTGCGCATGCGCACCGGGCCGCTGGTGCTGCCGTCATAGTTCTTGGGTTCCCAGACGGTGCTGCCGGTTTCTTCGGCGCTTACCGACAGTGGCGCATCCTCGATCAGGGTGGCCGGGGTATAGCCTTTTTCCAGCGCAGCGGAATAAATGAACGGCTTGAAGCTTGATCCCGGCTGCCGCCAGGCTTGCGTCACGCGATTGAACTTGTTGCGGTTGAAATCGAACCCGCCGACCAGTGCAGTGATGGCGCCGTTCTTCGGGTTCAGGGCGACCAGCGCGGCCTCCACCTCGGGCAATTGCGCCAGGCGCCATTTCGGCTGGCTGCCGACCGCCTGCACGCGCACCACCGCGCCGGGGGCGAGCTGGCGCCCCTTCTTGCCGGCGGCCCAGTTCGCCACCCACTTGAGCGAATTGCCCGAAATGTCGACGACCGTGCCGTCTTGCAATTGCGCGCGGATCAGTTTGGGGGTGGCGCTTAATACCACCGCAGGCTGCATGTCGCTCACCGGTGTCAAGTCTTCCAGGGCGGCAGCAATGACGATTTCGCGCTGCGCCTTGTCGGCGGGCAGGGCGATCTGTTTTTCCGGCCCGCGATAGCCATGGCGCAGGTCGTAATCGGCAATTCCCTGCCACACGGCACGGTTGGCGGCAGCCTGCTGGGTGCGCTGCAGCGTGGTGACGACTTTGTAGCCCGAGCTGTAGATCGATTCGCCGTATTTCTCGAACAGGGTCTGGCGCACCATTTCGGCTGCATAGTCTGCGCTGACGTCTGCCTGCCGGCGCGTCTGGCGAATCACCAGCTTCTGTTTGACAGCGGCCTGCCAGGTTGGCGGGTCGATGAATTTGAGCGTGCGCATCCGTCCCAGGACGTATTCCTGGCGCGCCTTGGCGCGCGAGAAATTGACCACCGGGTTGTAGCGCGACGGCGCCTTGGGCAGCCCCGCCAGCATGGCAAACTCGGCCAGCGACAGCTCGCGCATCGGCTTGCCGAAGTAGGTGCGTGCAGCGGCTTCGAAGCCGTAGGCGCGCTGGCCGAGGTAGATCTGATTGATGTACAGCTCGAGAATCTTGTCCTTCGACAGGTTGTGCTCGATCTTCATCGCCAGCATGGCTTCGGACAATTTTCGGGTGAATGTTTTCTCGTTCGACAGGAAGAAATTGCGCGCCACCTGCATGGTGATGGTCGACGCGCCTTCCTTGACGCCGCCAGCGAGCAGGTTCGACCCGGCCGCGCGCAATACGCCGAGGGTATCGACCCCGCCGTGGGCATAGAAACGCTCATCCTCGGCGGCGATGATCGCCTGCTTCATGTAGTCCGGCACCTTGTCTATGGCAATGAAGGCGCGGCGCTCCTCGCCGAATTCGGCCATCAGCGCGCCGTCGGCCGTGAAAATGCGCAGCGGCAGCTTGGGCTTGTAGTCGGTCAGCGCTTCAAGCGGCGGCAGGTTTGGGTAAATCAGTGCGGCTGCCAGTCCGGCCAGCGCCGTGCCGACGATGCCGAGACTGGCGATCAATGCCAGTGCGTAATGCCACCATTTCGAAAACATCTGGTTCCTTAAATTTAGTGCCTAAAGTTTTCGCCGATTATAGGCGTTAGTGGTGTTGGAAATTGGACACAGTTGTTCAACTCTCGCAGGGCGGTGAGAAAAGAACTGTTAAAAACCGTGTGTTGTTGCTAGCATCTAAAAAAAATAACAACAAAATGCGCCAACCCACAGAAGCGTAAAGGAAAACTCTTGCACCTTAATATCAATCTTGACTGGCTGTCCGCCAAGGGGTTACCCATACTTGGGCTCGACATCAGTACGACTGCGGTCAAGCTGGTGGAGCTGTCCGATGCAGGAAAGGGCATGCTTCGGGTAGAGCGCTACGTTATCGAGCCTTTGCCCAAGGATGCGGTGACGGACGGCAACATCACCAACCTCGATCAGGTGGCCGATACCCTGCGCACCGCCTGGAAAAACCTGGGCACGCGAGTCAAAAACGTTGCACTCGCACTGCCGTCATCGTCGGTCATCACCAAAAAGATTCTGGCACCGGCCAGCTTGAGCGGGATCGACCTGGAAAACCAGGTGGAAACCGAGGCCAATCAGGTCATTCCCTTCTCGCTCGATGAGGTGAATCTCGACTTTCAGGTGCTTGGCGAGTCATCCGGCAGCCCGGACGATGTGCAAATCCTGCTTGCTGCCGCGCGCAAGGAAAAAGTCGAAGACCGCGTGGCCGCAGTCGAGTCCGCCGGCCTCAAGGCGCTGATCATGGATGTCGAGTCCTTCGCCACGCAAACTGCCTACGAGCAGATTGCCCACCTGCTGCCCGACAGCGGCGCTGGACAGACCGTGGCGATCATCGACGTGGGGGCGCAGAACATGCATATCAACATCCTTCACGACAATGAGTCGGTTTACCTGCGCGAACATGGTTTTGGCGGCAACCAGCTCAACAACGAAATTTCGCGCCGCTACGGCATGACCAGCGAAGAGGCCGAGAACGCAAAGCGCCGCGGCACCCTGCCCGAAAGCTACGACATGGAAGTGTTGCAACCCTACAGCGAAACGCTGGCAATGGAAATCGGCCGCGCCCTGCAGCTGTTCACCACGTCCACCCAGTATCGCAAGGTTGATCAGATTTTGCTGGCCGGTGGCGGCGCCATGATTCCCGGCATCGATGAAGTCGTCGGCCAGCGCACCGGCACTCCGACCATGGTCGTCAATCCGTTTGCCAACATGGCAGTCGGCTCCAAAATCCGGCCGCAGGCGCTGACCGCCGATGCGCCGTCCCTCTTTGTCGCTTGCGGCCTTGCCATGCGGAGGTTTGACCCCCAATGATCCGCATTAACCTACTCCCCCATCGCGAATTGGCACGCGCCGCGCGGCGGCGCCAGTTCAATGTTCTGCTCGGCATTGCCGTGGCGGCGGGCGTGATCGCCGTCGTCCTCGGGCATAGCGTGATCGCTTCGCGCCAGTCGACGCAGGACGCGCGCAATGCCTTCCTCCAGCAGGAAATCGCCAAGCTCGACGGCCAGATCGGCGAAATCAAGAAAATCCGCGAGCAGACACAGGCATTGCTGGAACGCAAGCAGGTTGTCGAGACCCTGCAATCCAATCGCACCGAGGTTGTTCACCTGTTCGACCAGATGATTCGTCTGCTGCCAGACGGGCTGTACCTCAAGTCCTTCAAGCAAGCGGGCGATATCATCACCATCAGCGGCTATACCCAGTCGAGCGCGCGCGTGTCCACCCTGATGCGCAATCTGAATGACTCGCCCTGGTTCGAGTCGGCCAACCTGGTCGAAATCAAGTCGGCCACCGTGAACAATCTGCGCGCCAACGAATTTGTGCTGTCGGTCAAACAGGCCCGCCAGCAGACGGATGACGCAAATAACAAGGGGGGCAAAGCATGACCCTGGACGACCTCAATAAACTCGACCTGAAAACGCTGGCCGACTGGCCGTTGCCGACCAAGCTGGCGGCGCTGGGCTTGCTATGCGTGGCGATCGTGCTGGCAGGCTGGTGGTTCGACTGGCGCGGCGGGATGGAAACGCTGGATGCGGCCAAGCAGAAGGAAACCGAGCTGCGCAGCGTGTTCACCACCAAGAAAAATCAGGCCATCAATCTGGAGGCCTACACCAAGCAGCTGGCCGACATCGAGCAGGCCTTCGGCGCGCTGTTGAAGCAATTGCCCAACAAGCAGGAAATGGACGCGCTGATCACCGATGTCAACCAGGCGGGCCTGGGACGCGGTCTGCAGTTCGACCTGTTCAAGCCCGACGCCGAAACCGTTTCCGAGTTTTATGCCGAAACGCCGATTCGTGTCAAAGTCACCGGCAGCTATCACGACATCGCAGCCTTCGTCAGCGATGTCTCCAAGCTGTCGCGTATCGTGACTTTGCAGGATATCGCCCTGGAACCAGCCAAAAGTAGCGTGCTGAATATGGATGCCATCGTCAAAACCTACCGTTATCTGGATGACGAGGAAGTCATCGCCCGTAAGCAGCAAGCCAAGGAGCAGAAGAAATGAAGCGCCTGGCCACTTTACTCTTTGTGTTGGGCCTGACTGGCTGCGGCGGCGGCAGTATGGACGACCTGCAAACCTTTGTTGCCGAGACCGGCAAGGACATGCAGGGGAAAATCGAGCCGTTGCCGCAGGTCAAGCTGTATGAGCCGTTTACCTACAATGCCTTCGATCTGCCCGAGCCCTTTAAACCGAGGAAGCTCTCGACCGGCGGCGGAGGCGGCATGCAACCCGACCTCAATCGCCCGAAAGAGCCACTTGAGGGTTATTCGCTGGAAACCCTGAAAATGGTGGGCATGCTGTCCAGGCAAGGCGTGATCCACGCGGTGATCAAAACGTCGGATAACGCGATCTACCACGTCAAAAAGGGCAATTACGCAGGCCAGAACTTTGGCCTCATCACGCAGATCAGCGATGGCGAAATGAGCCTGCGTGAAATTGTTCAGGATAGTGCCGGAGATTGGTCCGAGCGCACCAGCACCCTGCTTTTGCAAGAATGACCTTTAGCACTGAATCCCAAAGAGGCTGACATGAACGCATTGCCGAAAATTGCCCACAAAATGTCCCACAAGGGGACTCCGACTTTCTACAAGCTGAAGCGCGTGAAAGATCGTATGACCCGTCATCTGTTCGGGATTGCCCTGCTCGCCGGTTTGGCGCTGCCGTTTGCGGTGCGCGCGGCCGACACGCCCCCCACCGGTAACGCGGTGCAAAGCGTCGAGACCACGACCCTGCCCGGCGGCAAGGTCGTGGTGCGCGTTACCCTGAAGAATGCGCTGACCGCCACCCCGGCCGGCTTCACTGTCGGCAATCCGCCGCGCATCGCGCTGGATCTGCCCGATACCGGCAACGCCATGGGACGCAATACCGTGGAGGCCAATCTCGGCCCGCTATCCAGTGTGAACGTGGTGCAGGCAGGAACCCGCACACGTCTGGTGCTGAATCTGAACAAATCGGTCGAATACGAAGCGCAGATCGAAGGCAAGACACTGCTCGTCGCGCTGGGCGATGTCGGGGTCGGGGTCGGTACCGCGCCGGTGAATGTCAGTCCGCGCTTTGCCGAAGCCGCGCCCGGTGGAGCACCTCACAGCATTCGCGACATCGATTTCCGGCGCGGCGCCGCAGGCGAGGCACGCATCGTGACCACCCTGTCCGACGCCCAGGCGGGCATCAACATCCGCCAGCAGGCCAATGGTGTGGTGGTCGATTTTATCGGCACGGAACTGCCCAAGGCCTTGCAGCGCCGCCTCGACGTGGCCGACTTTGGCACCCCGGTGCAGATCGTCGAAACCTATACGCTGGGCGAAAACACCCGCATGGTGATCCAGCCCAAGGGCGGCTGGGAATATTCGGCCTACCAGACCGACAACAGCTTCATCGTCGAAGTCAAGCCGAGCGATGACGCACAGAAGAAAACCGCTGACGGCAAGGTGAAGTACACCGGTGAGAAGCTCTCGCTCAACTTCCAGAATGTTGAAGTGCGCTCGGTGCTGCAGGTCATTGCCGATTTCACCGGCCTCAACATCATCGCCAGCGACTCCGTGACCGGCAATCTCACCCTACGCCTGAAAGACGTTCCGTGGGATCAGGCGCTCGACCTCATCATGCAGACCAAGGGCCTGGACAAGCGCCAGAACGGCAATGTGATCTGGATCGCGCCCAAGGACGAACTGATGGCCAAGGAGAAGCTCGAGTATGAAGCCCGCTCTGCGGTGGCCGACCTGGAGCCCCTGACCACCGAATACATTCAACTCAACTACATGCGGGCGGATGAAGCGCAGACCATGCTGTACGGCTTTGCCTCCGGCGCCTTCCTCAACTCCGCGGGCAACAACGCGGTGAACTGCTCGGCGCAGGCACAGGGCCTGGGCGGCGCAGCGGCGGCACAGGCCTCGCAGCAGGGCAAGGGCGAGAATGACCAGAAGGTCCTGACCAAGCGTGGCCGTGCGACTTATGAGCTGAAGACCAATACGCTGATCATCACCGATACGGCACGCAAGATTCAGGAAGTGCGCGAGCTGCTCGCACGCCTTGATGTCCCGGCGCGCCAGGTCATGATCGAGGCGCGGGTGGTGGTGGCGACCGATGGCTGGAGCCGCGATCTGGGTGCACGTCTGAGTTTTTCGGCGGCAAACGATAGTGGCAGCCGCAGCATCAGTGGTGGTGGACAGGCGCTCCCCAGCGTTCTTCCCAACCTGATTCTGAACCTGCTGGATCCGGCCAACGGGAGCTTGTTGAATCTGGAGTTGCGTGCACTGGAGGCGGACAGCAAAGGCAAGGTGATTTCCAATCCGCGCGTGATGACCACCAACCAGAAGCCCGCGGTAATCCTCAACGGCACGCAGATTCCGTACATCACCCCCGGAACGGCCAACACTCCAGCGACGGTGACGTTCAAGGATGCCTTCCTGTGCCTGCTGGTCGATCCGCAGATACTCAACAACGACTCTGTCATCCTGACCGTCGAGGTGCAGAAAGACGCAGTTCGCTTCATCTCAGGCATCTCCGATCCGGCAATCGACACCAAGCGGATCAAAACCCAGGTGCGGGTGAATAACGGAGAAACGCTGGTGCTGGGCGGCATCTTTGACGGTGATGAAAACTCGACCGTGAACAAGGTTCCGCTACTGGGCGATGTGCCGGTGTTCGGCAATCTGTTCAAGACCACCACCAAGGAAAACAGCAAGACCGAGCTGATTATCTTCCTCACCCCGCGTATCCTCGACGAGCGCCTGTCGCTGCGCTGATCGCGCTAACCCATTAAGGCGCGGGCTTGTCCCGCGCTTTTTTTCGTCCGGATTTTCGCATCCCGGTCCCTGCCAGCCGTCGTCATTCGGCAGCCGTCAATTAGAATGGCGCCATGAGCAAGCGAGACAATCTTTTCCTGGTCGGACTGATGGGGGCCGGCAAGACCACGGTAGGGCGTCTGCTGGCCCGGCACTATGGCTGCACGTTCTACGACGCGGACCACGAGATCGTGGCGCGCACCGGTGTCAAGATTCCGGTCATATTCGAGATCGAGGGCGAGGCGGGATTTCGCAAGCGCGAGGAGGCGGTGATTGCCGAACTGACCGCCCTGTCCGGCATCGTGCTGGCCACCGGCGGCGGTGCGGTTCTGTCGGCGGCCAACCGCGAAAACCTGAAGACGAATGGCGTGGTGATTTATTTGCGGGGCACGCCCGAGCATTTGTATGAACGCACCCGGCATGACCGCAACCGCCCGCTGCTGCAGACCGACAACCCGCTGGAAAAAATGCGCGAACTTTATCGGCAGCGCGACCCCTTGTATCGTGAAGTGGCCGACATTGTGGTGGATACCGGCCGCCAGGGCGTGGGCGGAATGACCCGCGTGCTCTGCGGCAAGCTGGACCTGCTGAGGAGCGGGTTGCCCCTGCCCGATTCGGTAGGCTGATGCGGCAAGCCGCCTGCGCTGGACTACTCTGCCTGCTGACAGGCGTGGCCGGCGCAACGGACTATCGCGCGGGCCCGGGAGACTACCGCGAATATCTGCGCCGTCTGCAATCGGGCGACCGCTTGCTGCTGGCCCCGGGCGATTACCGCCAGGGCCTGCCGCTCCACAATCTGGCCGGCCAGGCCGGCCAGCCAATCGTCATCGAAGCTGCCAACCCAGCAGCGGCGCCGCGCTTCATCGCGCGGCCGCGCGCCAATACGGTCAGTCTGGTCAATGTGCGTTATCTGGTGTTGCGCCACCTGCAGCTCGATGGCGGCAACCTGCCGGTGGATGCGGTCAAGGCCGAGGGCCATAGCCGCTTTGCGGACTTCATCACGCTGGAACACCTCTATATCCACGACCACGCCGCATCGCAGCAGAACGTGGGCATCTCCACCAAATGCCCGGTTTTCGGCTGGGTGGTCAGAAACAATCGCATCGAGCGGGTAGGAACCGGCATGTATTTCGGTGATTCGGATGGCAGCGACCCCTTTGTCGGTGGCGTCATTGAAGGCAACCGCATCACGCACACGCTGGGCTACAACCTGCAGATCAAGCATCAGAAATCCCGCCGGGGTGGCGATGCGGATCGCCGCGACACAGTAATCCGCTACAACCTCTTTTCCAAGCAGGACGCGTTGCCCGGCCCGCAGGCGCGCCCCAACGTCCTGCTGGGGCATGTTCCGCTGACCGGACCCGGCAGCAAGGACCGCTATCTGGTCTACGGCAACCTGTTCCTGCACAATCCCAGCGAGGCGCTGTTGCAGGCGGAGGGGCGGGTGGCGGTGTATGACAATGTGTTTATCAACGGCAGCGGCGATGCGATCCGCATCCAGCCGCACAACGACATCCCGCGCGATATGGATATTTTCTCCAACACCGTCCTGGCGTCGGACACGGGCATCCAGGTGCGTCAGGGCGAGGGTGCAGCGTATCGCCAGCGCGTGGTCGCCAATGTGGTGGCCGCCGCTACGCCGTTGCGGGGCGGCGAGGCCGTACACAACCTTTCACTGGACTATGATCCCGACTGGCTGGATGTCGCGGTGCCGGAACTGACGCCGCGCCTGCTGGCGGGCCGGACGTCACCGCCCCTGCCGGATGGTCTGGCGCGCGAACTGGCGGCCTATCCCGGCTGGCAGGGAACGGAGCGCCCTGGCGCACACCTTGCCCCGGCCGTGCTGAACATGCTGGATGCCGCCCAGCCATGAGTCAGAACGCGGGAACGACCGGCAATCCCCGCAGCCTGTTGTGGCTGGCCGCGCTGGTGTACACCGCATTTGTCATTTACGGCAGTCTGGTGCCGCTGGAATTCCGTGCCATCCCGTGGGACGAGGCGGTGGCACGGTTCGCCGCGATACCGTTCCTCAAGCTTGGCATCGGTTCGCGCGCCGACTGGGTGGCCAATCTGCTGCTGTTCATTCCGCTGACTTTCCTGTGGATGGGCGCGCTATCGGCAGGTGGTCGAGGCCTGCGAATGCTACTTGTGGCGCTGGTGCTGATTCCAGCAGCTACCGTCCTGAGCGCCGGAATCGAGTTCACCCAGCTGTTTTTTCCGCAGCGCACGGTGTCGCAGAACGACATCTTTGCCGAAACGCTGGGCGGCGTCATCGGCGTGCTGGTCTGGTGGGGGGCAGGCAGCCGCTTCGTCGACTGGCTGCAGTCCTGGCAGCAGACCCATGCCCGCGCTGCACTCGCCGAGCGTATGGCTTGGGTGTATCTGGCGGGGGTGCTGGTTTACAACGTCCTGCCGCTTGACCTGACCATCAGTCTGGTGGAAATTTTTCATCAATGGCGGGATGGCAAGGTCAACCTGATTCCATTTGGCCGCCTGCCGGATGATGCAGCCTACGCGTTGTATGAAGTCGCCACCGATGCCCTGATCTGGGTCCCGCTTGGCCTGCTGTGGCGACTCGATGGTACGCGCAGTGCATGGCGCGTCTGGGCTATGACGCTGGCCACTGCGGCGGCGCTGGAAGTCATGCAGTTGTTCGTGTATTCGCGGGTCAGTGATGTCACCGATCTGTTCACTGCGGCGGCTGGCGCGCTACTGGGAGGCTGGGTTGGCGGCCGCCTGGCCGTCCGCGAGGCGTCGTCTTTCAGCCAGGCGCCGCCGTGGTCAGCGTGGCTTCCATGCGCGCTGGCGGCGGGGTGGATGTTTGCGCTGATGTTCGTGTTCTGGTTCCCCTTCGATTTTCGCACCGACGGTGCCTTCATCAAGGACCGGCTCGATTTCGTGCAGCGGGTGCCGTTCGAGGTGTATTACTTCGGCACCGAATATCGCGCCGTCACCGAGGTGCTGCGCAAGACGCTGTTCTTTGCGCCGCTCGGCGCGTTGCTGGCGTGGGGCGTGGCGCGCCAGCCGTGGCGCTGGCGTGGCCCGCTGTTTGCGCTGGCCATGCTGGTGCTCGCGCTGATGCCCGCCACTATTGAACTGGGGCAGCTGATGCTGCCGCACAAAATCGTCGACGCCACCGATTGGTTGCTGGCATGGCTGGGCGGTCTGGCGGGCTATGGCGCGGCGCGGCGCATGCTGCGTGCGCCACGCCGTGCTGTCGCCGCGCGGGAGTCCGCTCACGCCGAGACCGTCGCGCCGCCCCCCATTGCCCGCCCGCGCTGGCATTTTCCGCTGATGCTGGGCGGCATGACCCTGCTGTTCTGGGTTGCCTCTCAGGCCACCTTCGTGCCGTACAACGTGCGCGAATTGTTCCGGCCGGATGCCGCCTGGCTGTCGGCGCTGCTGCTCGCGCTGGCAGTTGGATGGCTGTCGGTTTGGCCGGTCTGGCTGGCTCGACGCCGCGTATCCGGCCTCGCCCGGCTGTGGCAGCTGCCGTTCGGATTGCTGATATATGGCGGGGTCGCTTTTCTGCTGCTGTATGCAGCCGTGCCGGATGAAGGCCTGCACGATCTGGTCGGCAGTCCGGTGCTGCGCTGGCCGGAGCCGTGGGAGACCGGGCTGCGCTGGGTGGCGCTGGCCGCGGTGCCTGGCGCGCTGCTGTACCTGGCCGCGCAGACCGTACGTCGCTGGCGCGGGCGACGGCTGGGCGCGCTGCATTTCTGGGCAGCGCTGCCGGTGCTGCTGCTGGCCTATTGGGGCGTGGTTGCCCAGGCTGCCACCGACAATCTCACCGAACTCATCGCCGCCCCGCAGCCGCTGGCCTTTGCCGCGCTGTGTGCCTGGCTCTATACCCTGTTCTTTGCGGCGGCATGGCTTGCCTCTCCTGCGCCAGTGACGATGCGCGCCGCGCGGCTGGCCGGCATGTTTATTTCGCTGCCGCTGGCGGCCTTGTTTCTGCATCTCGGGTTGGCGGGTGAAATCCACAAGTACGGCCAGCATTTCTCCGCCCTGCAGTTTCTGCTGAGCACCGACCGCCAGCATTACGCGACGCTGCCGGTCATCTGGCTGCGCTACAGTGCGCTGCATGTGCTTGTCATTGTGGCGCTTGCCTTCTTACAATGGCCGCACTTCCGCGCGAAGCGCCAACCTAAGCCAACTGCCCATGACCCTCATTGACGTTTTCAACGGCGACGCCGACGGCATCTGCGCGCTGCATCAGCTGCGCCTGGCCGAGCCCGCCGATTCCGAGCTGGTCACCGGGCCCAAACGCGACATCAGCCTGCTGAAACGGGTCAAGGCCGGGGCCGGCGACGATATCACCGTGCTCGATGTTGCGCTGTCGAAGAATCGGGATGCGCTGGACAAACTGCTCGAATCGGGTGCGAAAATCCGTTATTTCGATCATCACCAGCCGGGCGACATTCCGGCGCACCCGAACTTCGAGCCGCACATCGATACCGATGCCAATATGTGCACCGGCCTGCTGGTGAATCGGCATCTGCAGGGCCGGCATCTGCCGTGGGCAGTCACCGCCGCGTTCGGCGACAACCTGGCCGATGCCGCGCGGCAGGCCGCCGCGCCGCTCGATCTGTCCGCCGGGCAACTGGCGCAGTTGCAGTCGCTGGGCGAATGTCTCAATTACAACGGCTACGGCGAAACGCTCGACGACCTGTTCTTCGACCCCGCCGATTTGTATCGCCAGCTGCGCCCGTTTGCCGACCCTTTCGCCTTTGTCGCTGAATCGCCCGCCTATCAGGTGCTGAAAACCGGCTATCAGGACGACATGGCGCGCGCCGTAGCTGTGGAGGCACAGGAAGCGCGCACATCCGGGCGCATTTTCATGCTGCCCGCCGAGAAATGGGCGCGACGGATTTCCGGCGTGTTTGGCAATCAGCTGGCAGTCGAGTCGCCCACGCAGGCACATGCCGTGCTGACGGGGAAGTCTGAGGGTGGCTATCTCGTCAGCGTACGCGCGCCGCTGATTGCCCGGTCGGGAGCAGACGAGTTGTGCAGCCAGTTCGACAGCGGCGGCGGCCGCCGTGGCGCTGCCGGCATCAATCACTTGCCCGAATCCGAGCTTGGCCGGTTTATTGCTCTGTTTTTCAAAACCTTTGGCTAACGCAGTTTTACCTGAGCTGACATGAATCAACTGATCGCACCCTACGGCGGCACTCTCGTCAATCTGATCGACCCTGCAAGAAGTGACGCACTCAAACAGGAAGCGCTGAGCCTGCCTTCGCTCGACCTTGGCTGGCGGCAGCAGTGCGAGCTTGAAATGTTGATGACCGGCGCTTATTCGCCGCTCACCGGCTTCATGACGCGTGCCCAATGCGCGCGCGTCAAGTCGGACCAGCAACTGGATGACGGCAGCTTCTGGCCGTTGCCTGTAACCCTGAGCAGCCGGCAAAAAATCGCCGCTGAGCTGAAGCCGGGCGATCGGGTGGCGCTGCGCGACGGTGAAGGTTTCATGCTTGCGGTGCTGACCGTCAGCGACGTGTGGGATGACGGTGGCGTCGAGCCGACTAAAGTCGAGTCCAATACAGGCTGGCACCTGGGCGGCGCGGTCGAGGGCGTGGCACTGCCGTCGCATCCGGACTTTGCCAGCCTGCGCGCCACCCCGGCCGAACTGCGCGCGCTGTTTGCCCGCCGCGGGTGGCGCCGCGTGGTCGCGTGGCAGGCACATCACCCGATGCACCGCGCGCAGTTCGAGTTCTGCCTGAAAAGCGCGATCGAAAACGAGGCCAATCTGCTGCTGCATCCGCAGGTGGGCGGGGACATCACCGATGCACCCGGTTATTTCGGTGTGGTGCGCAGCTTTCTGGCGATCCGCGAACGCTTTCCCGCCGCCACCACCCAGCTGTCGCTGTTGCCGGCACCGCCGCGCGAAGCCAGCGCCCGCGCATTGCTGCTGCGCGCCATCGTCGCGCGCAATTACGGCTGCAGTCTGCTGATTGCCGGCGGCGAACACCAGTCGGACGGCAATTGCCGGCGCGGCGAAGATCTCACCCGGACGCATGCCGATCTGCCGGTGGCTGAACTGGCCGACAAAATCGGCGTGCAGCTCATTGCCTATCCGCGCATGGTCTATGTGGACGATCGCGCCGAACATCTGCCGGAATCCGATGCGCCCGCCGGCGCGCGCCTGCTCACGCTTAGCGGCGAGGAGTTCCAGCGCCGCATGCGGGCCGGACTTAAAATTCCCGACTGGTACAGCTTCCCCGAAGTGCTGAGTGAACTGCACCGGCAGAGCCCGCCGCGCGAACGCCAGGGCTTCACCGTGTTCTTTACCGGCCTGTCGGGCTCGGGCAAGTCCACGTTGGCACGTGCGCTGACTGCACGGCTGATGGAAATGGGCGGGCGCTCCGTGACCTTGCTCGACGGCGACATCGTGCGCCGCCACCTGTCATCCGAACTCGGATTTTCCAAGGCGCACCGCGACATCAATGTGCGGCGGATCGGTTTCGTCGCGTCCGAAATCACGAAAAACCGCGGCATCGCCATCTGTGCGCCGATCGCGCCGTATCACCAGACGCGCCGTGACGTGCGCGCCATGATCGAAGCCGTGGGCGGCTTTGTCGAGGTCCACGTCGCCACGCCGATCGAAACCTGCGAGTCACGCGACCGCAAGGGCCTCTACGCCAAGGCGCGCGCGGGGCTGATTCCGGAATTCACCGGCGTCTCCGATCCCTACGAAGTCCCTGAAAAACCGGAACTGGCGATCGACACCACCCATCTCGGCATCGACGAGGCGGTGCAACAGGTCCTGCTCAAGCTCGAGCACGAAGGCTACTTGCGCTGACCTGGCGGGCGTAAAAAAAGCCGGCGCATTGCGCCGGCTTTTTGTTGGGCGGAGAAGCAATCAGACCGTATGGTGAACCCCAAAACCAGCCGGGCTAGGGTATGGGTTCGGCCCTGGACTCAATAAGACATGGACGGGAGCGGTGCCCCTTTGGGCCGGGTTCCCAGCGACCCGGCCAGCATGCCGATGAGGCTGGCGATCAGCCCCACGAACTGCGGCGGCAGCGCGGCTTCGGGGGCGATGAATTCCATCGCGATCCAGGCGCTGAAGCCCAGCACGATCGACAGACCGGCGCCGAAGTTGTTGGCGCGCTTCCAGTAGATGCCGGCGAAAAGCGGAACGAAGGCGGTGGCCAGGGTCACCTTGTAGGCGTTCTGGACCATCTGGTGGATGCTGGTTGCGGACTCCAGCGACCATAGCGAATAAAAAACGACCAGCACGGCGAAGATGACCACCACGGCGCGCGTCATCAGCAATAGCTGTTGCTGGTTCATGCGGTGCTGCGGCATCATTTCCTTGATGATGTTTTCCGAGATGGTGACCGAGGGCGCGAGCAGGGTGCCGGAGGCGGTGGACATGATCACCGATAGCAGGGCGCCGTAGAAGATGATCTGCGCGGCCAGCGGCAGGTGCGTCTTGATGAAGGTGGGCAGCACCAGCTGGGCGTCTTCGGCCAGCAGTGCCGTCGTCATGCCGGGGTCGACCAGGGTGGCCGAATAGGTGAGGTAGATCGGCACCGCGGCGAACAGCAGATAGAGGGTGCCGCCAATGACCGTTCCCCACACCGCGATCCGCTCGTTTCGTGACGCGTTGGCGCGCTGGAACACGTCCTGCTGCGGGATCGAGCCGAAGCCCATGGTCAGCAAACCCGCAATGAAGGTGACGATCGCCGCCCATTCCATCGCCGGCCAGAACTCGAACTTGCCGGCAGCGGCAGCGTGCTCGACCACCGGCGCGATGCCGCCGACTTCGGGCATGCCGCCCACCAGCCACGAAATCCACAGCAGGCCGGCGACGATGATGGTCATCTGCACCAGGGTGGTGAGCGCCACCGACCACATGCCGCCGAACAGGGTGTAGAGCGAGACCACGGCGGTGCCGATGAGGATGCCCTGCGAGGTCGTGATCGCACCGTCGGAGAGCACATTGAACACCAGCCCTAACGCCGTCACCTGCGCCGACACCCAGCCGAGGTAGGAGGCGGCGATCGCCAGCGACATGACGATTTCCACCGGGCGGTTGTAGCGCTCGCGGTAAAAGTCGCCCAGGGTGATGAGCTTCATGCGGTAGAGCGGGCGGGCGAACAGCAGGCCGAACAGGATCAGCGCGAGCGCAGCGCCGAAGGGATCGGAAATGGTGCCGCCGAGATTTTCGTCGAGGAAGGTGGCGGGGATGCCGAGCACGGTTTCGGCACCGAACCAGGTGGCGAACACCATGGCGATGACGACGATCATTGGCAGCGATTGGCCGGCGGTGATGTAGTCGCGGGCGTTGTGCACCTTGGTTGCGGCATACAGGCCAATGCCGATGGAGAGTACGAGGTAGAGAACGACGAATCCGATGAGCATGGAATCCCCCTTGATTGATCAGTCCAGTATTCAGCCAGGCGCAATCCGCGGGATTATAGCGGTGGACAGGCCGAGGCCGGGACCCCTGCAATAGAAAACGGCAACCCGCGAGTCGCCGTTTTTATCCGAAGCAGGGCTGGTCAGTCAGCTTTGCGGCCGCGCATCGCGCCCAAGCCGGAGGCGAGGGCCTGCAGCCTGTCGGAGTTGAAGGCAGGCGGCTGAAAATCCGGCTGGCCGGTTCGTATTGGCCTCGTATTTGCCGCGTTCTTGGGCAATAGTAACGATGGTTGCCCGGTGTCAATCATGCCCCGTCGGGATGGTGTCCCTTGGGGCTGCCTTTGCCCAGCCGAGTTTTGCGAGCATCGCAATCCGGCTTGCCTGCCGACCCCCGCTACGCTTGAATTTTTCCAGTTCGACAGGCTGCTAGCTGGGGTAGAACCAGGTCAGGTAGAGGGTGGCGACCGCCAGCACGGCGAGCAGGCCGGCGATGGCGCCGAGCCACTTGTTGCGCGTCTGCTGCTGGCGCAGCATGAGGGTGAGGCCGGCTTCCAGCTGGGCCAGCCGGTTTTCGTTCAGCGCGTGGTGGGCCAGGCGCGGCAGTTGCGGCAGCAGCGCCGCCCACTTGGGGGCTTCGATCTGCAGATTTTTCACCAGCGCGCGCCAGCCCATCTGTTCGTTCATCCAGCGTTCGAGGAAGGGTTTGGCGGTTTTCCACAGGTCGAGCTCGGGGTCGAGCTGGCGGCCGAGACCTTCGATGTTGAGGAGGGTTTTCTGCAGCAGCACCAGTTGCGGCTGGATCTCGACGTTGAATCGGCGCGAGGCCTGGAACAGCTGCAGCAGCACGCGGCCGAAGGAGATGTCCTTCAGCGGGCGGTCGAACACCGGTTCGCACACCGCGCGCACCGCGGCTTCGAGCTCGTCCATCCGGGTATCGGCCGGCACCCAGCCGGACTCCAGGTGCGCCAGTGCCACCCCTTTGTAGTCGCGGCGGAAGAAGGCGAGGAAGTTGCGCGCGAGGTACTGCTTGTCGACCTCAGTAAGCGTGCCCATGATGCCGAAGTCGAGCGCGATGTATTGTTCGGAGCCAGGGCGCACCAGGATGTTGCCGGGGTGCATGTCGGCGTGGAAGAAGCCGTCGCGGAACACTTGGGTGAAGAAGATCTCGACGCCGGTGGCGGCAAGCTTCGGGATGTCAGTGCCGGATTCGCGCAGGCGCTCGATCTGGCTCACCGGGATGCCGTTCATGCGATCCATCACCATCACGTTGTGGTCGCAGTAGTCCCAGTACACCCCGGGCACCAGCAGCAGCGGCGAGTTCTGGAAGTTGCGCCGCAGCTGCGAGCAGTTGGCGGCCTCGCGCATCAGGTCGAGCTCGTCTTCCAGGTGCTTTTCAAATTCCGCCACCACTTCGCGCGGACGCAGCCGGGGGCCGTCGGCAAACAGTTTTTCGATCATGGCCGCGGCGGCATACAGCAGCGACACGTCGTGCGCGATTACCGGCGCGATGGCGGGGCGCAGCACCTTCACCGCGACGGGAGTGCCGTCGTGCAGGCGGGCGAAATGCACTTGCGCCACCGAGGCGGAAGCGACCGGGGTGGCATCGAATTCGGCGAAAACTTCGGCCAGCGGCCTTTTGTAGGCCATTTCCAGCATGGCGACGGCCTGAATGGAGGGAAAAGGCGGCACCCGGTCCTGTAACCGGGCCAGTTCGTCTGCGATGTCGAGCGGCACCAGATCGCGCCGGGTCGACAGCATCTGCCCGAACTTGACGAAAATCGGACCCAGCGCTTCCAGCGCGCGGCGCAGACGCACCCCGCGCGGTTCGGTGAGCGTCCGCCAGAACAGGGTGGTACGCACCAGCCAGCGCAGCGGGCGTACCCGTTCGTGGCCGAGGAAGAACTCCTCGAGCCCGAAACGCAGGCCGACGGAGAGAATGCGGGCTAGGCGCAGCAGTTTCATGCGGTGGGCGGTTGCGCGTCCTGTGTGGGGCGGCGTGTTTCCAGCAAACGCAGCCGCGCATCCAGCCGTGCCACATCGTCGGCGAGCGTGTCCACATCGTGGTTGAAGCGGGCGACATCGATTGCGCGCGCCATCAGTTCGGCTTCCTCGACCATGTATTCGCCGGCGTTGTGCCCAAGCGCGGCTGCGGCGTGCGCGAGGCCGGCAAGGGCGTCGCGGCCGAGCGCATGCAGGCGGTGCGCTGCAATGTCGCCGACCAACGGCGCAAGGTCGGCCTCGATGTCCCAGTTCAGCTGTTTGAACACGCGGTCGAGCGTGGCGAGCAGCGCGGGGTCGCCGCTGGTGTCGGCCTGGCGCAGCGCCTCGCGGCCAAAAAATGGCAGCCGGGCGACGAGCGCAGGGGTGGGACGGATGACGGCGTCGGGCGTCTCGACCGCCGCCTCGGAAAAACAGCCGTCGTCGGCGATACGGAAATCGAATTGCGCGAGCGTGAGGTCGAAGCGCACGCTGCGTCCGGCGTGGCGCAGCAGCGCCTCGGTCGCGCCGGGCGACTGCAGCAGCAGATGGTTGAGGCTGCGCTCGATGAGGGCTGCCGTGATTAAACCCGGCGAGATCAAACCTTGAAGCCCTTGTGCAAGGCCACGACGCCGGCCGTCAGGTTGTGGAAGCTGACCTTGGCGAAGCCGGCGGTTTCCATCAGGGTTTTCAGTTCTTCCTGGCCAGGATGCATGCGGATCGACTCGGCCAGATACTGGTAGCTGGCGGCGTCGTTGGCGACCAGCTTGCCCATCAGTGGCAGCAGCTTGAAGGAATAGAGGTCGTAGGCCGGTTCCAGCGGCTTCCAGACCTTGGAAAACTCTAGCACCAGCAGGCGTCCGCCGGGTTTCAGCACGCGGTGCATCTCGGCCAGCGCCTGATCCTTGTGCGTCATGTTTCTGAGGCCGAACGCGACCGACACACAATCGAAATGGTTCGAGGGAAACGGCAGGCGCTCGCCGTCGCACTGTATGGCGGGCGGCGTTTTTCCCTCGTTCAGCATGCGGTCGCGGCCTTCGCGCAGCATGGAGAAGTTAATGTCGGTGAGCAGCACCTGGCCGGTATCCCCCACTTCCTTCAAAAACAGGCGGGTGAGGTCAGCGGTGCCGCCGGCCACGTCGAGCACGCGCATGCCCGGCCGCAGCCCCGCCTGCGCCACCGCAAAGCGCTTCCACAACCGGTGCAGGCCGGCCGACATGAGATCGTTCATGAGGTCGTACTGCGCGGCGACGGAATGGAAGACCTCGGCCACCTTGGCGGCTTTGTCGGATTCGGCGACCTGCTGATAGCCGAAATGGGTGGTTTTATCCATGGCAGACGGGTCGGAATGGGAACCCGTGAATTCTACCAGCGCATGGGCTGGCGCGGGTTTGACGCGGGCGCGCCGGTGTCATAAATCGGTCATACTGCTGTCATAGTATGGCCACCATCGAAGTAGGGCGTGTTAACACTAATTTCACGTCCGCGACGGGGTCGTTTCGGGATGCAGCCCGCGAAGCGAGACGTGCTGCAGTGTTATTCACTGCAAGCGGCTCGCGACAAGGAATGCGCCCGAAACGGCCCCGTCACTTCGGGTTGCCGCGAGAAAGCGCGTCTGCTGCGTTGTGACGCTTGGCAAGGGATGGCCCTTGCCGGCGCCAGCCATCGCTTTCTCGCGGCAACGCAGACGCGAAATTAGTGTTTAACACGCCCTATGCTGGAGTCACCATGGCTGCCAATATTTTGCTGGTCGAAGACGAGCCCGGAATTCAGGAACTGCTCAAGTTCAACCTGACGCAGGCGGGTCATCTGGTCACTGCCGCCGGTGATGCCGAGCACGCGCTCAAATTCCTCAAGAGCACGCTGCCCGACGTCATCCTGCTCGACTGGATGCTGCCCGGCATGTCGGGAATCGACCTGTGCCGCCGCCTGCGCAGCGACGAACGTTACCAGCCGATCCCCATCATCATGCTGACCGCGCGCGGCGAAGAGCGCGACAAGGTTCTGGGGCTGGATAGCGGCGCCGACGACTACATTACCAAGCCGTTCTCGCCGCGTGAGCTGGTGTCGCGCATCAAGGCCGTGCTGCGCCGCCGCGCGCCGCAGATGACCGACGACCCGGTGGAAATCAGCGGTTTGCGGCTCGACCCCACCAGTCACCGGGTCGTGGGCAATGGCCAGCCGCTGGAACTTGGGCCAACCGAGTTTCGCCTGCTGCATTTTTTTATGACCCATCCCGAGCGGGTCTATTCACGGGCTCAATTGCTCGACCAGGTGTGGGGAGACGACGTGTTCGTCGAGGAGCGCACGGTCGATGTCCACATCCGCCGCCTGCGCTTGGCGCTGGAGCCGTCCGGTCACCCCGAACTGATCCAGACCGTGCGCGGATCGGGCTATCGCTTTTCCGCCGAAGTGGGATAATTTGTTCACCTCGGTTTTATTGGGTTGAGTCAACATGGGTTTCTGGTGGCGTCCGCTCGGTGTGCTGGCCAGCATCATGCTGGTGGCGCTGTTTTTGTTGGCGGGCTCCGGCTGGGTGGCCGCGCTGGGGTTTCTCGTGGGCATCCAGGCCTTTGTGATGCTGCGCCGCCTGTGGCAGGAATACCGCCTGTCGCGCTGGCTGGAAAACCCAGACGAAGTAGACCCGCCTGACGCCTCAGGCACTTGGGGCGACATTTTCTATCGCCTGCAAAAACTCCAGCGCCGCCAGCGCGCCAGCCGCAGTGAGCTCTCCAGCGCGCTCGAACAGTTCGAGCATGCCGCGATGGCGGTGCCCGATGGCATGGTCATCCTCAACGATAACGAGCAGATTGATTGGTGCAATCCCGCTTCGCGCAAATACATGGGGCTGGACTGCGAGCGCGACCGCGGCCAGTTCGTGCGCTACCTGCTGCGGCAGGCCCATTTTCTGGAGTTTCTCGACGCCGCCGATTATTCACGCCGCCTGGTGTGCAAGTCGCCGATCAACCGCGAGATCACCCTGTCGCTGCAGCTGGTGCCGTTCGGCGAAGGCAAGAAACTGCTGGTTGCCCGCGACATCACCGACCTCGAGCGGGTCGACGCCATGCGGCGCGACTTTATCGCCAACGTCTCGCACGAGTTGCGCACGCCGCTGACCGTGGTCGGCGGCTTCGTTGAAACGCTGGCCGACGCGCCCGACCTGCCGCCCGGCGAGTCGCGCCGCTATTTCGACCTGATGCTCGATCACACCCGGCGCATGCAGCATCTGCTGGATGACCTGCTGACGCTGTCGCGCCTGGAAAGCACCGATCACACGCTAAAAGACGCGTCCGTCAATGTCGCCGAACTGGCGCATGCACTGAAAGCCGAAGCGGAGTCGTTAAGCCATGGACGGCACCGGGTCAGCCTGCAACTCGACAGCAGCGCCGGGCTGAAAGGCAATCTGCAGGAAATCCGCAGCGCGCTCGGCAACCTCGTGTCGAATGCCGTGCGTTATACGCCGGATGGCGGCGAAATTACACTGGCCTGGCGCGAGCGTAATGGGGAGGGCATTTTTTCCGTGACCGATACCGGCGAAGGTATCGCCACCGAACACATTCCGCGCCTGACCGAACGCTTCTATCGCGTCGACCGCAGCCGCTCGCGCGAAACCGGCGGCACCGGGCTCGGCCTGGCCATCGTCAAGCACGTGCTGACCCGCCACGATGCGCGACTGGACATCCAGTCCACCCCCGGCAAAGGCAGCACCTTCTCGGCCGTCTTCCCCACGGCGCGCCTGATGGCTGCCCCGCCTTCCGCTAGCGTCATTCCGTTTCCGGGGCAGGTGCAAGCTGCCGGCTGAGCGCATCACGCAATAGCGCGTCCAGATTCGACGGCGCAGCACGGGGCGTGTCGCGCTGCCTAGCGCCCCACACCGGATTGGGAAAATGCGGGTCATCCGCAAAGCGCGGAATCACGTGCCAGTGCAGATGTGGCACCACATTGCCGAGCGAGGCGAGGTTGATTTTATCGGGCGCCAGCACCTCACGCAGCACCGCTTCAGCGGCAAACACCACACGCATCAACGCCGCTTGACCAGCCGCTGGCAAATCCGTCATTTCCTTCATGTGGGCATTGAGTATGACGCGCAGGAAGCCCGGGTAATCCGGCTCGTCGGCGCGCACCACGCGGCAGAAGGCGTCCTGCCACAGGACCGTTCCAGCCGGGGTGTCGCACAAGGGGCAGACAGTCATTGAATACTCCCAAAACAAAACGCCCCGCATGGTGCGGGGCGTCGACGGACTTGGCAAGCCTCAGGCCGTTTTGCGGCGCGTGCGCCAGGCGACGAGCCCGAGTCCGGCCAGCAGCATCGCCCACTCGCCCGGTTCGGGCACGGCGGTGACGGTGTAGGCCGCGCCCGAGGCGGAGGCGAACGTCGCGCCTTCGGGCAGCACGATGCCCGCCAGCAGCGCGCTGTTGAGGAAGTCGAGCGTGGTGGCGCCGGTGCCGTCTTTGGGCGTGGGCACGCAGGGGTCACCGCTTATATCGAAACTGCAGAACGTTTCCAGCCCGTCGCCCAAGACGTTGGTGCCGAGCGCGCCAATGAGATAGAAGGCTTCGCCGTAGGTGAAGTCGAGCGTGCCGGTGAGGGTGACGCTCACGAGGTGTTCACCCGGTGTCAGGATGAGATCGGGTGAATATTCCGGGAAACTCATGCCGCCGTCGCCGCCGAGTTGCAAAGACGGGTCCGAAGGCAGGGCGGGAATCCCGCTGTCACCAACGGATGGCGCGCTGAAAAGCCCGGCAATGACGTTCGGATCGTTATAGGGTGAGGCGACGATGTTGTAAGTGCTGATCGTCTGCACCTGGCCATCATATAGCCCCCACGGCTGCGCGGTCAGCGTGTTGAAGACCAGGCTGTCGGTGGCGAGCTGCTCCGGATGCACGGGGCTCGCCAGCAGGCTGAGTCCGGCCATGCCCAGGTAGGCGCCGGCGGTGACGCTGCCCGTCAGTTGCACGCTGAACTGCAGCGTGCCCGTGCCCATGCCACCGGTGATCGTGATCTGGTCGTACCAGCCGGAGAAGCTGTTGACGCCGGACGCGTCGTTGGAAAAACCGCTGGCCTGGGCGTACGCGTGGTTGCTGCCCAGCGTGGTGCGGGCGGCGGCGCTGTAGTCCGCGGTGGCGATGGCGGCCAGCGTATTGGCCACGTCGGTCGTGCTGATCTGCGGCACGAACTGCGGGTCGGAATAATAGTTGGCGCCCCAATCGGCGGCCGCGGCGTAGGTGCCGCTGGTGGGATTAATCTCCGCAAGGGCCGGGGCGGACCCGACCACGGCCGACGCGGCCAGGGCGCCGACAAGCGCGGCAAGGCGTGTATGCATTATTTTTTCTCCTCCTGAAGACCGGTTATTTTGTACTAGGATCTCCGCAGCCCGAAGGCTAGCACGCTGCGCGTGCTGCGAACAAGCGCCGTAAGTCGGTTACAGCAGCACGCGCTCGATGCCGCCGTTGCCGACGCGGGTGAGGTAGTCCGTCATCCAGTTTTCTCCCAGCAGGTTTTTCGCCAGTTCGATCACGATGTAATCCGGCTCGGTATTCGTGTCGTCGCTGTAGCGTGCCAGGCCCTGCAGGCAGGACGGGCAGCTGGTGAGGAGCTTGACCGGCTGCTTGCCGGTGCCGAGCGCGGCGACGCCGGCGCGGATTTCCTCTTCCTTGCGGAAGCGGATCTGGGTGGAAATGTCCGGGCGGGTGACGGCGAGCGTGCCGGATTCGCCGCAGCAGCGGTCAGACAATTGCACGCCGCCGCCCAGCAGCGCATTGGCGACTTTCATCGGTGCGTGGGTCTTCATCGGGGTGTGGCAGGGGTCGTGGTAAAGATATTTCTCGCCACTGACGCCTTCCAGTTTCACGCCCTTTTCCATCAGATATTCGTGGATGTCGAGCAGGCGGCAACCGGGGAAGATCTTCTCGAATTCGTATTTCAAGAGCTGGTCCATGCAGGTGCCGCACGACACGATCACGGTCTTGATATCGAGGTAGTTGAGCGTGTTGGCGACGCGATGGAACAGCACGCGGTTGGCCGCGGTGATCGCATCGCCCTTGTCGGCCTGGCCGCCCGAGGTCTGCGGGTAGCCGCAGCACAGGTAGCCGGGCGGCAGCACGGTTTGCACGCCGAGTTCGAACAGCATCGCCTGGGTAGCGAGGCCGACCTGGGAGAACAGCCGTTCCGAGCCGCAGCCGGGGAAGTAGAACACCGCGTCGGCATCCTCCGACAGCTTGGCCGGGTTGCGCAGGATCGGTACGATCGACGCATCTTCCAGCCCCAGCAGCGCGCGCGAGGTTTTCTTCGGCAGCCCGCCCGGCATCGGCTTGTTGACCAGATGGATCACCTGCGCGACGAGCTTGGGTTTGCCGAGACTGGCGGGCGGATTCTGCGTCTGCGCCTGGATCAGACCCATGCGCTTGAACAGGGTGTGCCCCGTCCGTTGCGCGGCGTAGCCCCATTCGATCAGCGGTTTTCTGAGCGCCTTGATGGTGGCGGGGTCGGTGGCGTTGAGGAAAGCCATCGACGCCCAGGTGCCGGGATTGAATTTCTTCTTGCCCTGGCGGCGCAGCAGGTTGCGCATGGCGATCGAGACGTCGCCGAAATCGATGTCGACCGGGCAGGGGTTCTTGCACTTGTGGCAGATGGTGCAGTGATCGGCGACATCGCTGAACTCGTCGAAGTGCTTCAAGGATATCCCGCGTCGCGTCTGCTCCTCGTAGAGGAAGGCCTCGATCAGCAGCGAAGTGGCGAGAATCTTGTTGCGCGGCGAGTACAGCAGGTTGGCGCGCGGAATGTGGGTATTGCAAACCGGCTTGCATTTGCCGCAGCGCAGGCAGTCCTTGATCGAGTCGGCGATGGCGCCGGTTTCCGAGGCCTCGAGGATGATCGACTCGGCTTCCAGCAGGCCGAACGACGGTGTGTAGGCATTGCGCAAATCCGCGCCGGGCAGGAGCTTGCCCTTGTTGAAGCGGCCGGCGGGGTCGACCTTTTGCTTGTAGCTGGCGAAGCTCGCAATGGTAGCCTCGTCGAGAAACTCCAGCTTGGTCAGCCCGATGCCGTGTTCACCCGAAATCACCCCGCCCAGTTCGGCCGCCAGCGCCATGATGCGCGCAACGGCGGCGTTGGCGGCGGCGAGCATGGCGTAGTCGTCAGAGTTGACCGGGATGTTGGTGTGCACGTTGCCGTCGCCGGCGTGCATGTGCAGGGCGACGAAGACGCGGCTTTTCAACACTTCCTTGTGGATGCGGTCGCAGGCCTCGAGTACCCGGGTGTATTCGCGGCCGATGAACAGCTGGTGCAGCTCGCGACGAAGTTCACGCTTCCACGACACGCGAATGTGCTTGTCGCGCAGCGCGATGAAGATCGTGAGGGGTGAAGTGTGAGGGGTGAGGCGCGAATCGTCCGCGGGCAGGGGGGCGTCGAGGTTGGCCAGGTAATCGGCCCAGCGGGTGCGCACTGTTCCGATCAGGGTCAGCGCACGCTGGCGCTTGTCTTCCACCTGTTCCGGGTCGGCCACGGTTTCGTCGTCTTCCAGCAGCGGCAATTGCGGGGCGCTGAAAAAATCGGCCAGCGCGTCGAGCAGCTTCAGCTTGTTGGTAATCGACAATTCGATGTTGATGCGATCAATGCCGTCGGTGTAGTCCCCAAGCCGCGGCAGCGGGATCACCACGTCCTCGTTGATCTTGAAGGCATTGGTGTGCGCCGCGATGGCGGCGGTGCGGGCGCGGTCGAGCCAGAATTTCCGGCGCGCTTCCGGCGACACCGCGACGAAGCCTTCGCCGCCGCGCGCGTTGGCGATGCGCACGATATGCGAGGCGGCTTCCCCCACCGCGATTTCATTGTCCGATGCCACGTCGATCAGCAGCACCATGTTCGGGCGCGCGGCACGCGGCGCTTTGGTCGCGTAGCCGACTGCCTTGACGTAGCGCGCGTCGAGGTGCTCCAGCCCGGCGAGCAGGACGTCGGCATGGGCGTCGCAATACTGCTTGATTTCGACGATCGCCGGCGTCGCCTCGGAGGCGTGGCCGAAGAATTCCAGGCACACGGTGCGGGTGTGTGCGGGCAGCCGGTGCAGGATGAAGCGCGCCGAGGTGATCAGGCCGTCGCAGCCTTCCTTCTGGATGCCGGGCAGGCCGGCGAGGAACTTGTCGGTGACGTCCTTGCCGAGTCCGGTCTTGCGGAAGCGGCTGCCCGGAATGAGGAGAATTTCCGGCGAGCCTTTCAGCGTCTTGCCGTCGGCGGCAAAGCGGCGGATTTCGAAAGTGGCCGAGGGCACGTCATGGATCTTGCCGCGGTTGTGGTTGAGCCGGGTGACTTCGATCCAGTCGGCATCGGGTGTGACCATGCGCCACGACACCAGGTTGTCCAGCGCAGTGCCCCACAGCACGGCCTTCTTGCCGCCTGCGTTCATCGACACGTTGCCGCCGATGGTCGAGGCGTCTGCCGAGGTCGGGTCGACCGCGAACACCAGGCCGGCAGCATCGGCCGCCTCCATCACCCGCTTGGTCACCACCCCCGCGCCGCAGTGGATGGTCGGCACCTCGAATTCGACGCCGGGCAGGTGGCTCATCTCCACCGCGCTCATCGCCTCGAGCTTTTCGGTGTTGACGACTGCGGCCTGGTCGGTGAGCGGCACCGCGCCGCCGGTATAGCCGGTGCCACCGCCGCGCGGGATGATGGTCAAGCCCAGTTCGATCAGGCCGGCGACCAGCCCGGCCATCTCGGCTTCGGTGTCAGGGGTCAGCACCACGAAGGGATACTCCACCCGCCAGTCGGTCGCGTCCGTGACGTGCGAGACGCGCGCCAGGCCGTCGAAGGCGATGTTGTCCTTGCGGGTCACCCCGGCCAGGCGGCTTCGGACGCGCGCGCGCAGGTTGGCCGTGTCGGCGAACCAGGCTTCGAATTCGCGCACCGCGCGCGCAGCGGCTTCCATCAGTTGGCCGACCAGTTCATTGCCTTGGCGCCGCACCTCGATCTCGTGCAGGCGATGCCGCAGCGCTTCGATCAGCATCTTCCGCCGCTTGGGATTGTCGAGCAGGTCGTCTTCCAGGTAGGGATTGCGCCGTACCACCCAGATGTCGCCCAGCACCTCGAACAGCATGCGCGCCGAACGCCCCGTCCTGCGCTCGGCGCGCAGCGTGTTGAGCACGTCCCAGGCATCCGCGCCGAGCAGGCGGATGACAATTTCGCGGTCTGAAAACGAGGTGTAGTTGTAGGGGATTTCGCGCAGGCGTGCTGACATGCTGGGGTGTGTTCGGGCGTCGCCGGGGCGATGCCGAATCCATTTGCCTCAAAGTCAGTATTTTACGGGATATGGATTCGTTTCGGGCGGGCAGGACATGCTGTGTCGTGCGCCAGACCTGATTGGTACAAAGGTTTTCGATGCTTCAGTTATCGCCGGGCAGGTCGATAAACGTTTAACGGCAAATAAGATTGCCTTGAGACTCATACTAATTATTCAGGGGATCAACTTTGCAGGTTTGTTTGGGCATCAAGCTCTTCGGATATGTCATGGCAGGCGTGCTGATCACGTCAGCGGCCATTGGCGTGGTCCGGGTCCAGAACGAGCGCGGCCCTCTCAATGAACTGATCGGCAAGTCGGGCCAGAGCGTGGCCAATGCCACCGCGTCCGGCGCGGCCTCGCTGGTTGCCGGATACGACTATGGCAATCTGGAAATTCTCGCGGCCAACGTCGCGCAGCAGGCCAACGTAATCCGCGTCACTATCCGCAACCAGAGTGGCCGCGTGATGACACAGGCTAGCGGCGAGGCGGCCGGCGCGTACAAGCGCTTCGAATCCCCTGTCGTGTTCGACGGCCAGACCATCGGCAGCACGGTTGTCGACGTTTCCACCGATGCGCTGGAAACGGCGCTTAGCAACCTCTACTGGCGCGTCTTCATCGAACAAATCGTCTTCGGCATGATTCTCGGCCTGATCGTCTTTTTCTTTACCGCGAGCGGAATCGTCTCGCCTATCCGCAAGCTGACGATGGCGATGGAGGAGGCGGTGGAAAAGGGCGATTCGTTCGTCGCCCGCGACCTGGAGGTGAAAAGCCAGGACGAGATCGGGCGGCTGGTGTCGGTATTCAACACTCTGAACAAATCGCTCGCCAGTTACCATCGTCAGTTGCACAGCAAGATCGATCTGGCCAACCAGGAGTTGCGGGACAAGAACATCCAGTTGGGCGGGCGCACCCTGGAGCTTGAGAATGCTCTCGACCTGCTCAGCACCATGGCCACGACCGACTGGCTGACCGAGCTCCCCAACCGGCGCAAATTTGATGAAACCCTGTCACGGATGTTCCATCAGTCCGAGCGTTTCGCGGAAGAGATCACCCTGGTACTGTTCGACATCGACCACTTCAAGCTGATCAACGACAGCCATGGGCACGGTGCGGGGGACGAGGCCTTGCGTGATATCGGCACCCTGTTGCGCCTGCATGTCCGCAAGTCCGATGTGCCGGCGCGTCTCGGGGGCGATGAATTCGGCATTGTGCTGTATCACACGAATGTCGCGCAGGCCGAGCAGTTCGTCGTGAGCCTGATGGAGGATGTCCGGGCGCATGCGTTCAATTACGACGGATTCCAGCTGGATATCGGCCTCAGTATCGGCATTGCGCAGTACGACGCGTCCATGAGTTCCCCTCAGGAGCTTTACTACGCGGCCGACAAAGCGCTCTATCAGGCGAAGCATGGCGGACGTGGTCGTTACTGCGTGTATGCCGAAGCAAGCCATTCCCAGGAGGAAGCATCATCATGAAAATGAAACGGGCATTGCAGAGCCTGCTGGCCGCGCTGCTGACGGGTGTGTCGTCTGCGTCCGCCTGGGCCGCCGCCCCGAACACCCCGGCGGCTGGAGTCACCATGGGGTCGGTGGCCATGGACATCCCGGTCGAAATGATCAAGCGGATGAGTGCGCTGACCAACCATCTGGCGCTGGCCACCAATCTCAATATCCGCTTCCGGCCATCGCCGAATCTGGGCTCGGCCGTGGACGACCTGGGCGCGGGCCAGACGCAGATTGCCTACCTCACGCCGGTGGCCTATGTGAACGCGCGCAAGAAATACGGGGTAATTCCGCTGGTTGCCCCCACCGTTGAAGGGCGGCCGTACTTCTCGTTGGTGATCGGGGTTAAGGCCGGTTCGGGGATCAATTCGCCGGCTGAACTCAAGGGCAAGCGGTTCGCGTTTGGCGACGAAAAAGCGCTGTTGCAACGAGCCGCGGTCGAGTCGATGGGGCTGCGGTCATCCGCCTTTTCATCATTCGCCTACCTCAAGCATTACGACAACATCGCCAAGGCGGTGCTGGCGGGCGACTTTGACGGCGGCATTCTCAAGGACTCCATCGCCGATGAGTTCAAGAGCCGGGGCATCGCGGTGATTGGCAGCACGGCATCGCTGCCTTCGTACGTCTTCGCCGTGCATCCGGGCATGCCGGTGGCAGTGCGCAACCAGTTGCGCGACGCGCTGCTGGCGCTGAACAAAAGCACACCCGAGCAGACCGCTACGCTGGAAGCGTTCGACAAGTCCTACGATGGCTTCGTCGTGGTCGACGATTCCGCCTACGATACGGTGCGTGCGCTGATCCAGCCTTTTCAGAAATAAGCTGACCGGATTACCGCCCCAGCGCGCCGGCGGTTTTTCGTCGCCATCTTGGTCATCACCGACACATCGTCGAGGATGGTCGCGATGTCGTCGAGCAGGCCGGCGCCGGCCCCCCTTAGTCCCCCAGCTGAATCTGCCCCGCCTTTTCTGCGGCCGCGAAATCCAGCATTTTCTGGATCGACAGCCGGGCGCGGGCGCGGATGGATTCCTCGATATGAATTTCGTTGCCGCCGTTTTCCAGCACGGCGGCAAGTTTCCTCAGACCATTCATCGCCATCCACGGACAGTGCGCGCACGAGACGCAGGTGGCGCCCTCGCCTGCGGTCGGCGCTTCCAGCAGGAGCTTGCCGGGGGCGGCCGCGTGCATCTTGTGAAAAATGCCGTTGTCGGTGGCGACGATGAACTCGGGGTTGGGCAGAGTGCGCACCGCTTCGATCAGCTGGGTGGTCGAGCCGACAACGTCGGCCAGCGCGATCACCGCTTCGGGCGACTCCGGGTGCACCAGCACCGCTGCGTTCGGGTGCTCGGCACGCATCTTCTTCAATGCTTCGGCCTTGAACGCCTCGTGCACCACGCACGAACCCTGCCACAACAGCATGTCGGCGCCGCTGATGCGCTGGACGTATTCGCCCAGATGGCGGTCCGGCGCCCATAAGAGTTTGTGACCCTGCTGGTGCAGGTATTTGACGATCTTGACAGCGATGCCGGAGGTCACGACCCAGTCGGCGCGGGCCTTCACCGCGGCACTGGTATTGGCGTAAACGACCGAAACGCGGTCCGGATGGGCATCGCAAAACGCCGCGAATTCTTCCGCCGGGCAGGCCAGGTCGAGCGAGCAGTCAGCACCGAGGTCGGGCATGATGACGCGCTTTTCCGGGTTGAGGATCTTGGCGGTCTCGCCCATGAACTTGACCCCGGCGACGATCAGCGTCTTCGCCGGATGGGCGTGGCCGAAGCGCGCCATTTCCAGCGAGTCGGACACGCAGCCGCCGGTTTCCTCGGCCAGGTCCTGCAGGTCGGCGGACGTGTAGTAATGCGCGACCAGCACCGCATCCTGCTGCTTCATCAGCGCCTTGATGCGGGCTTTCAGTGTTTCGCGCTCGGTGTCGTCGAGCACTTCCTCTACCATCGGCGGCGGCTGGATCACGGGTCTGACCGGAACGGGAAAGGCAGGGCTCATCGGGGCGGCTCGGACATCAACGCGGAAGCGCCAAGTATAGCTGCGTGCGGCAGGCGTTTTCACCTGACGGGCGCCGGGTTTTGCTGGAGTCCGACGACTCTTTTGCCTTATCCTTGCGCCCCTATGCAACAGCTGCTTCTGGATATCCGCCCCCCCGCCCGGCCCGAGCTCGCCCGCTTTGTGGCGGGGCGCAATGTCGAGCTGATGGCGCAATTGCAGGCCATGCTCGACGGCAGCGTGGCTGAGCGCATGGTCTATGTGTGGGGCGCGCCGGGCAGCGGAAAGAGCTATCTGCTGCAGGCCTGGGCGCACGCCTGCCAGGCGCGCGGGATGACGGTCGACTTCAGCGGGCAGCAGGCCGCTCAGGCGGTGATCGCTGATCAGGTGGAGCGCTGGGACGAGGCCCGGCAACACGCCGGCTTTGCCGCGTTCAATCGGGTGCGCGAGGCGGGCGGACTGTGGCTGGCAGCGGGGAATGTGGCACCGGCCGACCTGCCGGTGATGCCGGAATTGCAGACCCGGCTGGGCTGGGGCCTGGTGTTTCAGTTGCAGGCCCTGGACGACGCCGAAAAGCGCGCCGCATTGAGTCAGCACGCCGAAACCCTGGGGTTCCGGCTGGAGCCCCAGGTGGCAGATTACTTGCTGAATCACACCGCGCGCGACATGCAGAGCCTGCTGCGGGTGCTGGAGGCGCTCGACCGCTTCAGTCTGGAAACGCGCCGCCCCATCACGCTGCCGCTGCTCCGGCTGCTGTTACAGAATCAGGCCTGATCCGGCGCCTTCTGTTCAGCGATGTCCTTGTGGACCTGTGCCATGTCCAGCCCCATCACCTGATCAATCAGCGCATCGAGCGCGCTGGCAGGCAGCGAACCGGCTTCTGAATAGAGAATGACCTGCTCGCGGAACACCATCAGCGTGGGAATTGAGCGGATCTGGAAGTAGCCGGCCAGATCCTGCTCGACTTCGGTGTTGACCTTGGCGAAGACGATGTTGGCGTGCTTCTCGGCCGCGGCTTCGAAAATCGGCGCAAAGCCACGGCACGGGCCGCACCATGGGGCCCAGAAATCGACGACGACAACGTCGTTGCCGTTGATGGTGGATTCGAAATTGTCTTGAGTGAGTTCGATGACGGCCATGCTGGTTCCTGCGAAAAATAATAAATAAAAAGGCGCGAGGACGAATCCGTCGCGCCTGAATGCCACCGTATCACGGATGGCGGGCCTCCGACAAACGGAGGCTTGGTATGGGTAGTCAGCCTGGCTGGGCGCTACCCAGGTCCAGTCGAAGCCGACTGGCCTAAAAGCTTATTTGGCGAAAGACTGGTTGAACAGGCCGCGCCTGTGCTCGACCGGCCGGGTGTCGCGCACCACGTTCTGGCTGTGCTTGAGGTTGCTGCGCACTTCGGCACGGTTGACCGCCATGATGAGTTCGGTCGCCAGCACCCGCGCCTGATGGGGGGTGAGATTGAGTGAACACCCCGGTGACTGGAGCATGACCTCCACACGGTCACGGCCCTGGGCATCTTCTTTCAGGCTGATATTCAGGGTGTTTCCGGGTTCGAGTTCGATCATGTTGGTCTCTCCTTGCGTTGTCTTTGCAAGGGAATCAGCAGGGTTCATGCCAGCCATCCGTGATGCCCGGTGGCGCGAAAAACCGTATTGAATCAGGCGGGTTTGACGGCTTGATGAATAGGCGCCCCCCCACGGTTCTGACGAAGCCTCGTCAGGACCGTGGGGGGGTTCGTCATTCCGGGCTGGGTTCGAGCAAAGTTATTGGAGGGGTGGCGATCCTGGAGTCGCGCGTCAGCAGGGTATAGGCAACCGGGATGATGAACAGCGTCAGCAGAGTGCCGAGCAGCAGGCCACCGACGACGACCCAGCCGATCGGCGAGCGCGATTCCGCCCCGGCGCCGGTGGCGAGCGCGAGCGGCACCGCGCCCAGCACCATCGCGGCGGTGGTCATCAGAATCGGCCGCAGGCGCAGGCTGGCCGCCTCGATTACCGCCTCGACCTTGTTCTTGCCGCGGTCGCGCAGCTGGTTGGCGAATTCGACGATCAGGATCCCGTGCTTGGTGATCAGACCGACCAGCATGATGAGGCCGATCTGGCTATAGACGTTGAGCGTGGCGCCGGTGAGCTTCAGCGCCAGCAGCGCGCCGGTGGCGGCGAGCGGCACGGTGAGCAGGATGATGAAGGGGGCGACGAAGCTCTCGAACTGCGCCGCCAGCACCAGATAAATGATGACCAGCGCCAGCGCGAAGGTGATGGCGAGCGTTTCTCCGGATTCGCCGAACTCGCGCGACTGGCCGTCGAGCGCGGTGCGCGTGCCGGGCGGCAGCGTATCGGCCGCCGCTTGCTCCATGAAGGCGAGCGCCTCGCCCAGGGTGTAGCCGGGGGCGATGTTGGCCGAGATGATGGCTGCGCGCTGGCGGTCGAAGTGGTTGAGCTCCTTCGGCGCGACGGTTTCGGTGACAGTGACCAGGTTGGCCAGCGGCGTCAGGCTGCCTCCATCGCCGCGTACGTACAGCGCGGTGAGGTCCTGTGGCGTGGCGCGCGCGGCGGGATCAAGCTGAACCACGACGTTGTATTGCTCGCCCGCCTGCTTGAAGCGCGTGACCTCGCGCCCGCCGAGCAGGCTTTCCAGGGTGCGCCCGATGGTGTCGATGCCGACGCCCATCTGCGCCGCCTTGTCGCGGTTGATGTCGACCTTGAGCTGCGGCTTGTTGAGCTTGAGATCGCTGTCGGCGTTGGTCAGCCCCGGGTAGGCGCGCACCTTTTCCATCAAGACTTCGACTGACTTGTCCAGCTCGGCATAGTTCGGCGCCTGGACCACGAACTGCAGCGGCGGATTGCGGAAACTCTGCCCGAGCGAGGGCGGGTTGATCGGGAAGGCGAGTACGCCCGGCATGCCCATGAACATCTGCGGGCCGAGGCTGGCGGTGATCTCCATCTGGCTGCGGCTGCGCTCCTCCCACGGTTTGAGCATGACGAACGACAGCGCAGTGTTGACCGGATTGGGACGCTCCAGGCCAGGCGCTACCACGACGAAGGCGGTTTCCACTTCCGGCACGTTCTGGTAAATGCCTTCGAGCTGACGCGCGTACTGGTCGGTGTACTGCAGGGTCGAGCCCTCGGGGGCCAGCATGAAGCCGATAAAGAAGCCGCGGTCCTCGGTCGGCGCCAGTTCCGATTTCAGTGACTTCAGCAGGCCGAAGGCGGCGACCGCGACCAGCACGAAGACCACCGTGACAATCAGCGGGTGCTGCACGACGCGGGTGACGCCCCGGGTGTAACCCCTGTTGAGGCCGCTCAGCATGCGTTCGCCGAAGTTGAAAAACGCGCCGTGGCGGGTTTCGTGACGCAGCATCCTGCTCGCCATCATCGGCGTCAGCGTCAGCGCGACAAAGCCCGAGACCAGCACGGCGGCCGCCACAGTCAGCGCGAATTCGGTGAACAGCTTGCCGGTGTTGCCCTCGGCGAAGGCCAGCGGCGCGAACACCGCGACCAGCGTCAGCGTCATCGCAATCACCGCGAAGCCTATTTCCCTGGCGCCCTTGATGGCCGCCTCGACCGGCGGCTCGCCGTTCTCGATATGGCGGTAGATGTTCTCCAGCATGACGATGGCATCGTCAACCACCAGGCCGATCGCCAGCACCAGCCCCAGCAGCGTCAGCACGTTGATGGTGAAGCCCATCGAATACAGGAAGATGAAGGCGCCGATCAGCGATACCGGAATGGTGACGAAGGGAATCAGGGTGGCGCGCCAGTTGCGCAGGAACAGGAAGATCACCGCGACCACCAGCACCATCGCCTCGAGCATGGTGGTGTAGACGGCATCGATTGATTTTTCGATGAACATCGAGCTGTCGAAGCCGACCTTGAGTTGCATGCCTTCCGGCAACGCCGCTTCCAGCCGTGGCAACTCGGCCTTGACCGCCTCTGCCACCGCCAGCGTGTTGGCGGTCGACTGTTTGACGATGCCCAGGCCCACCGCGGCGCGGCCATTGACCCGCACGATGTTGCGTTCGTCCTCGGCGCCAATTTCGGCGCGGCCCAGATCGCCCAGTCGCACCAGCACGCCGTCGCTGTCGCGGATGATGACGCGCTCGAAGTCCGCGGGCGTTCTGAGGTCGGTTTCCGCCAGCACCGAAAACTCGCGCGTCTGGCTCTCGATGCGGCCCGCGGGCAGTTCGGTGTTCTGGCTCCTGAGCGCGGCCTCCACGTCCTGCACCGTTACCCCCAGCGCCGCCATGCGGGCGGGGTCGAGCCAAAGCCGCATGGCGTAGCGGCGCTCGCCGCCGATGATGACCGAGGCGACGCCGGGCAGGGTTTTCAGCTGGTCGGCTACCACACGATCCGCGTAGTCGGTGATTTCCAGCGGCGACTGGCGGTCGCTGGAAAAGGCCAGCCAGATGATGGCCTGGGCGTCGGCTTCGATCTTGGCCACCACCGGGTCTTCCGCCTCGTTGGGCAGCACGCCGCGCACCCGCGCCACGCGGTCGCGTGCATCGTTGGTGGCAGCCTCGGGGTCACGCGATTGCACGAACTCCACCGTGATCTGGCTGACTTCCTCGCGGCTTACCGACTTGATGGTGCGGATACCTTCAATGCCGGACAGCGAATCCTCCAGCGGTTTGGTGATCTGGCTTTCCATCACCTCGGCGGAGGCGCCGGGATAAACCGTGCGCACCGATACGACCGGGGCGTCGATGTTGGGGTATTCGCGCACCGGCAGGCGATCGAATGCAATCAGCCCGATCAGGATGATGAGCAGGCTCATCACGGTGGCCAGCACCGGGCGGCGGATGGAAATGTCAGAAAGGATCATGGGTCAGTTCTTGCTGTGGACCTGGGTCAGCGCTTGCCGGCCGGCATCTTCTTCATCATCTGTGCTGCCTGTTCCAGCGTGACCACCGGCACGCCTGGGCGCAGCTTGATCTGGCCGTCGAGAATGACGATGTCACCCACCCTCACGCCGGAAACGATTTCGACCAGGCCGGGTTGGCGCTTGCCCAGCACGACCTTGCGCAGTTCGGCCTTGCCGTCGACCGCGAGAAAAACATAGCTGCCGTCCGGGCGCGGCACGACGACCCGCTCGGGCAGCAGGATGGCGCTGGTTTTGCCGCCGAGATCAGCGGTGGCGCGCGCGAACATGCCGGGCTTGAGCGCGCCGCTGGGGTTGGCGATGCGCGCGCGCACCCGTACGTTGCGGCTGACGGGGTCGACCACCGGATCGATGGCGTGCACCTTGCCGCTGAAGCTTCGTCCCGGCAGGGCGTCGACGGTCAGGTTGATCGGCTGCCCGATGCGCACCAGCGGCAGCGCGGTTTCCGGCACCGGCACTTCCAGTTTCAGGTCGCCGAGCGCGTCCAGCCGCACCAGGTCGTCGCCCTTGCCGACGTAGGCGCCGGGGCTCACCTGGCGCAAGCCCACGACGCCGGCGAACGGTGCGCGGATCACGGTCTTGTCGAGCGCCACCTGCTCCAGGCGCAGACGGGCGCGCAGGATGTCGAGGTTGGCGCGCGCTTCGTCGAGCGCCTGTTTGGAAATGAAGTTCTGCGCGACCAGTTCCTCGCTGCGCGTATAGCGGCGCTGCGCCAGCGTGAGATCAGCCTGGGCAGCCGCCAGACGGGCACGCTGCTCGGCGTCGTCGAGCACCACCAGCACTGCACCCTTCTTCACCGGCTGGCCTTCCTTGAACTGCAGCTTGTCGATGCGGCCGTCGATTTCCGGCCGCAGCACCACGCTGTCCTCGGCGATCAGCGCACCCACCGCGTCGACGGTATTCAATACCGGGGTGGTGGCAACTGTCATCATGTTGACCGGAATGAAGGGTGGCCCGCCCGCCTGGGCGAAGACGAGTGACGGAACGAACAGCAGGACGAGCAAGGCGCGCATGACGGCTTCCGCAAAAAAGGCAAAGACTTAGGATAGTCGCGCACCTTAGCAGTTCCGGCACGAAACAAAAACTGCAAGCCGGGAGCCAACCTGGAACAGGACACGTAAGGATTGCACGCGGGATCCAACTGTTGGATACGTACGCTCGCTGAGCCAGGACACCGCCATGCTGGTACGCCACTATTTGCCCAGCCGAGATCACCCCACTCGGGTCTGCCGCGAACGCCGCCGCTTCATGCAGGCCTTGGGGAGTGCTGGTGGCGGGCTCGGGGCATCATCAAACAGCCCTTCATAACGATAGGCGCCACCGCTTTTTGTATTGCTCATTCCGCTCGCCCGCCACCCACGCCATGATGCATCGCCTGGATCGAGCCTGGCAGGCGGTCCCCGCCTGGTTTATCTGAATGCCCTATTGGGCGTGATCTTTTTTTGCGGGAGGCGCAGAGTGAAAGGCGCAATCTAAATGGAGCTGAGCCACAGGTTGCGGCAATAAAAAAACGGGGGCCAGGCCCCCGTTTCAGATTGGGCATTGCCCGACCTGTTAGAGCCCGAAGGGCTTGATGACCGAAACTGCCGGTGCGGGGGAAGGCGCGGCCGCAGGTGCTGCCGGCTTCGCCGGAGCGGGCTTGGGCGCAGCCTTTTTGGCAACCGGTTTAGCGGCAGTCTTTTTGGCTGCCGGCTTGGCTGCCGGTTTTTTGGCGGCGACTGCCGGCTTGGCGGCGGGCTTTTTGGCAACCGGTTTAGCGGCGGTCTTTTTGGCTGCGGGCTTGGCTGCCGGTTTTTTGGCGGCGACTGCCTTTTTGGCCGGCGCGGCTTTCTTGGCAGCGGGCTTGGCCGCGGGCTTTTTAGCAACCGGTTTAGCGGCGGTCTTTTTGGCTGCGGGCTTGGCGACCGGTTTTTTGGCGGCGACTGCCTTTTTGGCCGGCGCGGCTTTCTTGGCGACGGGCTTGGCTACAGGTTTTTTGGCGGCGGGTTTAGCGGCGGTCTTTTTGGCTGCGGGCTTGGCTACCGGTTTTTTGGCAGCGACGGCCTTTTTGGCCGGTGCCGCTTTGTTGGCGGCTACTTTCTTGACGGCAGAATTGGCAGCGGGCTTGGCTGCTGCTTTTTTGGCCACTGGTTTGGCGGCGGGTTTTTTTACTGTTGCCATTTAACACTCCTTAGAAGTTGGACACATTCACTTATCACTACAGCTTGAAGCCACGTGCAGTCAGAATTTGCACTTCCAAAGCGTGGTACCGACAGGCGACCCACTTACCCGAAACCCGCTAAACACGGGCGATACCGAGGCTCCGCTTGGTGAGCCTCATTCTAGTTACTTTTGCAAGGGGTACAACGAATAGTCAAGGCTATGCGGAAACAATTCAGTTAAAACTGTCGCAACCAAACAAAATGTATCGATCCGACACCAAAGACGGGTGTGTGTAAACTGCGCCTATAGCGATGAGGGCCTTGCTACAAGCCGCTCTCCAGCCATCAGGCTGTCTTGCGTTTCGCGTTCCCGGATGAGATGAATTTCATTTCCGTTAATCAGAACTTCGGCCACCCGCGGGCGTGAATTGTAGTTCGACGCCATGCTCATGCCGTAGGCGCCCGCCGAAAGCAAGGCCAGCAGGTCGCCTTCCTCGATCGCGAGGTCGCGCGCAAAGCCAAGAAAATCCCCGGTTTCGCAGATCGGGCCGACGACGTCGTAGCGCTTCGTGGGAATGGGGCGTTCGTCAATTGCGACGATTTCGTGATACGCCTCGTACAGCGCAGGGCGCATCAGGTCGTTCATCGCCGCGTCGACGATGGCGAAATTCTTGTCTTCGCCCGGTTTCAGGTATTCGACCCGGGTGAGCAGCAGACCGGCATTGCCGACCAGCGAGCGGCCCGGTTCCAGCAGCAGTTTCTCGCGGCGACCGGCAAAGCGTGCTGACAGTGTTCGGCCGTAGGCAGCAAGGTCGGGCGGCGATTCGTCGTGGTAGCGGATACCGACCCCGCCGCCAAGGTCGATGTGATGCAGGGCGATGCCCTCGGCCGCCAGCGCGTCGACCAGCGCGAACACGCGGTCGGCGGCATCCGCCAGCGGCGACAGATCGGTCAGCTGCGAGCCGATATGGCAATCGATGCCGGTGATTTTCAGGTTGGGCAGGCTGGCAGCCAGACGATAGAGCGCGGGAGCATCTGCAATCGGCACGCCGAACTTGTTTTCCTTGAGTCCGGTGGAGATATACGGATGCGTTTTGGGATCGACATCGGGATTGACCCGGAACGACACTGGCGCGATCTGGCCCAGCTCGCCCGCGACGCGGTTCAGTCGATGCAACTCGCTGACAGACTCTACGTTGAAGCAGAGGATGCCGGCATTTAGAGCGGCGCGCATCTCGTCCGTGGTCTTGCCAACGCCGGAAAACACGATTTTATTGGCGTCGCCGCCAGCGGCCCGCACGCGGGTCAACTCGCCGCCGGAAACGATATCAAAGCCCGCGCCGAGCCGGGCGAAAATGTTCAGAATCGCCAGGCTGGAGTTGGCTTTCACCGCATAGCAGATGAGATGTGGGGTGGCGGAAAATGCGTCGGCGTAAGCCTGGTAGGCGGATTCGAGCGCTTGCTGGGAATACGCGTAGAGTGGCGTGCCGAAATGTTCGGCAAGCGTGTCCAGCGCCACGCCCTCGAGATGCAGGCGGCTCTCAATGCGATTTAAGTTATTCAATTGGACGTCCGTTGCGGTGCGGGGGGATTTTCGGGAAGATACAGGTCACCCTTGGAGCCGCAGGCGGTCAGACCGAGACCGCACAGCAACAGGGATACGATATATATAGTGCGCAGTGTCATGCGCGAAATGTTAGCACGGGACATCATGACGACAAGCGAATCAGGCGAGGCCGAGTTCAATCTGGCCGCCGCCGCAACACTGGCCCACATCGAACAGGCACTGGAAGACGCCGATCTGGATTTCGAGACGCCTGCTGACGGCATCATCGAGGTCGAACTCGACGACGGCAGCAAGATCATCATCAATCGCCATGGCGTTGCGCGTGAAATCTGGGTCGCTGCACGCTCGGGCGGTTTCCACTTCAAGCCGCAGGGTAGCGGTTGGATCGATACCAAAAGCGGCGAACCGCTTTACGACAAACTCGCCGCGCTGATCTCAGCGCATGGCGGCGTGATGATCCGCTTCTGATCGAGCGGGATGGTTCATGAATTCGCGTGCCCCCGGAGGTTTTCTCTGTCCTGTGGGCACGGGATGTACGGGTCCACTTGAAAAGCCAGGCGCTCACCCTCTTTGACCTGGTCGAGCGGCTGTCGCTGCTGACCCGGGCCGACCTGCGGCAGGCGGGCGCCGCTCAAGGCCTGCAGCCGGTCCATCTGCAGGTGCTGTTCTACCTGAACCAGGCCAATCGTTTCAGCAATACCCCGCAGGCATTGACCGAATACCTCGGCCTGACCAAGGGCACGGTTTCGCAAACCGTGCTGGTGCTGGCACGCCGCCGCTTGATTTCACGCTATGCCGATCCCCGCGATGGCCGGGTGGTGCGTTTGATCCTGGCGGAGGGGGGCACTACGCTATTGAAGACGCTCAGTGCCGGCGCTGCGTGGCGCGACATCGTGCAGACGGCGAGCCAGGCGCGGGTGACGTCCGCGATGGTGGTGTTGCGGCAGGTGCTGGCCCAGGTGCAGACGCAAAGCGGCAAACGCAGTTTTGGCGTCTGTGCCACCTGCCGCCACAATCAGCGACTGGGGCCGCGCTCGTATTTTTGCGGACTGTTTCAGGAAAAACTCAGCAGTCCCGAGGTGCGGCGGATCTGCCGAGAACATGCTCCGCCCCCCGTGCGGCTTGAACCGGCGACTTAAATACGCTGGCGCGCACGTGCGATGGCCGCGCGCACCTGCGCCGGCGCGGTGCCGCCAAAGTGGTCGCGGGCGGCGAGTGAACCCTCGAGCGTCAGCACGGCGTAGACGTCGTCCGTAATCATCGGGCTGAACGTCTGCAATTCATCGAGCGACAGTTCGGCGAGGTCGCGCCCGCTGCCGTCCGCCGTCCGCACGGCGCGCGCCACGACTTCGTGCGCATCGCGGAAAGGCGCACCTTTTTTCACCAGATAATCGGCCAGATCGGTGGCGGTGGCGAAGCCCTGCATCACCGCATCGCGCATCGCGTCGGGCTTGACGGTGACGCCGGTGAGCATGTCGGCGTAGATCGCAAGGGTGTCGGTCAGCGTATCGACGGTGTCGAACAGCGGTTCCTTGTCTTCCTGATTGTCCTTGTTGTACGCCAGCGGCTGACCCTTCATCAGGGTGAGCAGGGCGACCAGATGGCCGTTGACCCGGCCGGTCTTGCCGCGCACCAGTTCGGGCACGTCGGGGTTTTTCTTCTGCGGCATGATGGATGAGCCGGTGCAGAAGCGGTCGGCCAGATCGATGAAGCCGAAGCGCGGGCTCATCCACAGGATCAGCTCTTCCGACAGGCGTGACAGGTGCGTCATTACCAAGGCGGCGGCGGCGGTGAATTCGATCGCGAAGTCGCGGTCGGAGACGGCGTCGAGCGAGTTCTCGCACACCGCGTCGAAGCCGAGCTGATCGGCGACGAACTGGCGGTCGATCGGATAGCTGGTGCCGGCCAGCGCGGCGGCGCCCAGCGGCAGCCGGTTGACGCGGCGGCGGCAGTCGGCCATGCGCTCGGCGTCGCGCGCCAGCATCTCGAAATAGGCCAGGAGGTGATGGCCGAAAGTCACCGGCTGCGCCACCTGCAGATGGGTGAAGCCGGGCATCACGGTGTCGGCGTGTTGTTCGGCGAGGTCGACCAGCGAAGTCTGGCAGGCGCGCAGGCCGTCCAGGATACGGTCGATCGCATCGCGCAGGAACAGGCGGATGTCGGTCGCCACCTGGTCGTTGCGGCTGCGCCCGGTGTGCAAGCGCTTGCCGGCGTCGCCGATTTTCGCGGTCAGCGCGGCCTCGATGTTGAGGTGGACGTCTTCGCGGTCGAGCGACCAGACGAATCCGCCGGCGCGTATCTCGGCCAGGAGCTCGGCCATGCCGCGCTGGATCGATTCGAGGTCGTCCTTGGACAGGACGCCGACGTGGTGCAACATGGCCGCGTGCGCCAGCGAACCCTGAATATCGAACTCGGCCAGCCGATAATCAAAGGGAATCGACGCGGTGTAGCGTTTGACGATTTCGGAAACCGGCTCGGAAAAACGGCCGGACCACGCTGCAGGCGGCGTCGATGACGTGCTCATGGGGCAGGAACAGGGAATGAAAAGAAAGAATCATAACAACCGGCAGGTCGAATTGCCGAACTTCTGTCACCTCGGGGTGAACCTGCGCATCGCGCTGACGGTGGAGGCGGCGCTGGTGGCCGGGGTGGTGATGCGGGTTGCCGATGCACAGGCGTTCCAGGTTGAGTTCATCGCATTGTCGGCGCTGGCGCAGCCGGCGCTGTTGCTGACTCTGCTGGCGCTGTGCGCGGCGGGGCGCTGGCTGCGTGGACTGCCTTATCGCGCCGGTGTGGGATTCACTCTTGCGCTGGGCATGGCGGTGCCGCTGCTGGCAGCGACGTGGCTCAACCCGCTCATGGCTGGCATGCAGCAGATTCCGCCTGCCGGCGTGGCGCTGTTCGCACTGCTGACCGGCGCGGGCCTGCTCGGCTATTTCAACCTGCGCGCCCGCGCGCTGTCGCCGGCCATCACCGAGGCGCGGCTAGAGGCGCTGCAGGCGCGCATCCGTCCGCATTTTCTGTTCAACAGCCTCAACGCCGTGTTGTCGCTGGTGCGCAGCGACCCGCGCCGCGCCGAGCGCGCGCTGGAAAACATGGCCGACCTGTTTCGCGCGCTGATGGGCGATGCCCGCCAGCTGGCGCCGCTGGAAGACGAGGTCGCACTCACCCGCGCCTACCTGGAGCTGGAGCAGCTGCGCCTGGGCGACCGCCTTCAGGTCGTCTGGCACATCGGAAAAATGCCCGGCGACGCGCTGATCCCGCCGCTGGTGATCCAGCCGCTGGTGGAAAATGCGGTGTACCACGGCATCGAGCCGCAGCCGGACGGTGGCGAAATCAGCCTCAACATCTACCGCAGCGCCGACAAGGTGCACATCGTGGTGCGCAACCCGATCGCCACTGAAGCCAGCCACCACAAGGGCAATCGGATTGCGCTGGCGAATATCCGCGAGCGGCTGCTGCTGCATTTCGATCTCGACGCCCAACTCAAGTTGGAACAGCTGGGTGCCGTTTATCAGGTGCACATCGTCATTCCTTATACCCATGAACGCACCCAGCCTGCCCCTGCGCGTCCTCATCGTCGATGACGAGGCGCCGGCACGCCATCGCCTGCGCGACGTGCTGTCGGATTGCGCCGGCCAGCTGCAGGTCGATATCGTCGGCGAAGCCGACAACGGGCTGGATGCGCTGAATCAGGTGCAGCAGCAGCCGGTCGACGCGGTGCTGCTCGACATCCGCATGCCCGGCATGGACGGTCTGGAATGCGCCGCCCATCTCAATCAGCTGTTGGCCCCGCCCGCGATCATCTTCAGCACCGCCTACGATGCCTATGCCTGCCAGGCGTTCGATCTGAATGCCGTCGACTACCTGCTGAAGCCGGTGCGTGCCGACCGTCTGGTGCGCGCCCTGTCGCGGGCACACCGCCTGAATGCGACGATGCTCGACCATCTGCGCGAGGCGCATCCGAAGGCACGCACGCACCTGTCGGTCAACGAGAAAGGCCGCATCGTGCTGATCCCGGTGGCCGATATTCTGTATCTCAAGGCGGAGCTCAAATATGTCACGGTGCGTACCGCCGCCCGCGAATTCCTCATCGAAGAGTCGCTCACCCGGCTGGAAAACGAATTCGCCGACGCCTTCCTGCGCATTCACCGCAACTGTCTGGTCGCCAGCGCGCGCCTCCGCGAAATCGGCAAATTGCCCGGTGAGGACGACGGCCATTTTCTGCTGCTGGATGGACTGGAGGAGCGGCTGATGGTGAGCCGGCGCCAGTACACCGCCTTGCGCGAAAAAATCAGGGCTTTTTAAGGGCGGCGCAGCATGCCTGGCCGGTTCAGGCGGGAGATGGAAGCCCGGGTCAAACCAGGAAAAATCGACTGGCGCCCGGATTTCCCTCGCATTGCAAAAAATATTTAACTTGTTTATCAATAAGTTAGTGTGCGCCTACAACTAAAGTTGTATAGCCGGATTGTGATTCTCTTCGTAGGATGCGCGTGCTTGCCGGTTGCTCCGCAAGCAGGAAGTTCTCCGCAACGGGGGTAGTTTCCCTATTCGGCCGGGTTCGCAAGAACCCGGCATTTTTTTGCGCGCGCTCGGTATTATGGCGGCATGGAAAACAACATCCCCGACCTCACCGAAAGCGAACTGGCCAGCGAAACCGTCTTCAAGGGCCGGCTGATGCACGTCAAGTGCGACCGCGTGCGCCTGCCCGATGGCCGCGAATCGACGCGCGAATATATCGTCCACCCGGGCGCCGTCGTCGTCATTCCGGTGTTCGACAATGGCGACCTGCTGCTGGAGCGCCAGCACCGCTACCCGCTGCACCGCGACTTCATCGAGCTGCCGGCGGGCAAGATCGATCCCGGCGAAGACGATCTGACCTGCGCCAGGCGCGAGCTGGAAGAGGAAACCGGCTACACCGCCGCCGAGTGGCGCGAGGTCACCACCATCTATCCCTGCATCGGCTATTCGGATGAGCGGCTGGCCTTCTACCTGGCGAAGGGGCTCACCGAAGGCACCCACGGCCGCGATCACGACGAATTCCTGGAAATCCTACGGGTGCCGTTCGGCGAAGCGATGGACTGGCTGCGCAGCGGCAAGATCTGCGAAACCAAGACCGTGATCGGGCTGTTCTGGCTGGAGAAGATGCAGCAGCAGGGCTGGTAAGCCCTGTCATTTAAGCCGGGGCTGGCAGGCCAGCCCCGAATGGGTCAGCTCGGCGTGTAGGCCAAGTTCGGCGCCAGCCAGCGTTCGGCCTCTGCCAGCGTCCAGCCCTTGCGGCGGGCGTAGTCCTCGACCTGGTCGCGCTCGATCTTGGCCACGGCGAAGTACTGGCTGTCTGGGTGGGACAGGTAGAAGCCCGACACTGCGGCGCCCGGCCACATGGCGAAGTTCTCGGTCAACATCACGCCGATGCTTTCGGTGGCGTCGAGCACCTCGAACAACGGGGCCTTTTCGCTGTGCTCGGGGCAGGCGGGGTAGCCGGGGGCGGGGCGGATGCCTTGGTACTTTTCCCCGATCAGTTCGCTGTTGCTGAGCGCTTCCTCCCCGGCATAGCCCCAGAACTCGCGGCGCACCCGCAGGTGCAGGTGCTCGGCGAAGGCTTCGGCGAGGCGGTCGCACAGCGACTTGAAGAGGATCGCGGAGTAGTCGTCGTGCGCGGCCTCAAAAGCCTTGGCGCGCTCGTCCTCGCCGATGCCGGCAGTGACGACGAAGGCGCCCAGATAGTCTTTCAGCCCGCTCGCCTTGGGCGCGACGAAGTCGGCGATACACAGGTTGGCGCGGCCTTCCGGTTTCTTCATCTGCTGGCGCAGGTTGTGCCAGGTCATCGCCACGCTGGAACGCGATTCGTCGGCATAGACTTCGATGTCGTCGTCGTCGACCGTGTTGGCCGGGAACAGGCCGAATACCGCACGCGCCTCGACCCAGTTCTCCGCGATCATCTGCTGCAGCATCGCGCGGGCATCGTTGTAGAGCTTGGTCGCCTCGATGCCGACCACTTCGTCGTCGAGGATCTTCGGGAACTTGCCGTGCAGTTCCCACGAGGCGAAGAACGGTGTCCAGTCGATCACTTCGACCAGCTTGGCCAGATCGTAGGCGCGCAGCACGTGGACCCCGGGCTGCTTCGGCACCGGCGGCGTGTAGCGGGCCCAGTCGATCTTGAACTTGTTGGCGCGCGCCTCGGCAAGCTTGACGCGAACGGTGTCCGATTTGTGCTTGAGGTGGCGTTCGCGCGTGACGGCATAGTCAGCGCGGATTTCGGCGGCGAAGGCGTCGCGCAGGTCGTTCGACAGCAGCTGGGTGCAGACGCCGACCGCGCGCGAGGCATCCTTCACGTACACCACCGGGTGCTCGTAGTTCGGCTCGATCTTCACCGCGGTGTGGGCGAGCGAGGTGGTGGCGCCGCCGATCAGCAGCGGAATGGTGAAGCCCTGGCGCTGCATCTCGCGGGCGACATGCGCCATTTCCTCCAGCGAGGGCGTGATGAGACCGGACAAGCCGATGATGTCGGCCTTGTGCTCGCGCGCGGCGTCGAGAATCTTCTGCGCCGGCACCATCACGCCGAGGTCGACGATGTCGTAGCCGTTGCAACCCAGCACCACACCGACGATGTTCTTGCCGATGTCGTGGACGTCGCCCTTGACCGTGGCCATGATGATCTTGCCCGCGCTCTGCGCGTCGCCGGCCTGCTTGTCGGCCTCGATGAAGGGCAGCAGGTGCGCCACCGCCTGCTTCATCACGCGGGCGGACTTCACCACCTGCGGCAGGAACATCTTGCCGGCGCCGAAGAGGTCGCCGACCACATTCATGCCGGCCATCAGCGGTCCTTCGATCACGTGCAGCGGGCGCACGGATTCGAGGCGCGCGGCCTCGGTGTCCTCGACGATGTACTGGGTGATGCCGCGCACCAGCGCATGACTCAGGCGCTCGTTCACCGACAGGCTGCGCCAGGTCAGGTCCTCGATATTTTCCTTCGCTCCGCCCTTGACGTTCTCGGCAAAGGTCACCAGCCGCTCGGTCGAATCGGCGCGGCGGTTCAAGAGCACGTCCTCGACACGCGCCTTCAGCTCTGGGTCGAGGGCTTCGTAGACGCCGAGCTGGCCGGCGTTGACGATGCCCATGTCCATTCCGGCCTGGATCGCGTGGTAGAGGAAGGCGGTGTGGATCGCCTCGCGCACCGCATCGTTGCCGCGGAACGAGAAGCTCACGTTCGACACCCCGCCCGAGATGTGCGCGTGCGGCAGGTTCTGGTGAATCCAGCGGGTGGCCTCGATGAAGTCAACCGCGTAGTTGGCGTGCTCCTCGATGCCGGTGGCGACCGCGAAGATGTTGGGGTCGAAGATGATGTCCTCGGCCGGGAAGCCGACTGTTTCGGTCAGCAATTTATAAGCGCGGGCGCAGATTTCGGTCTTGCGCGCGTAGGTGTCGGCCTGGCCCGTCTCGTCGAACGCCATCACGATCACCGCCGCACCGTAGCGCCGGCACAACTTGGCACGCTCGATGAACTCGGCCTCGCCTTCCTTCATCGAGATCGAGTTGACGACACCCTTGCCCTGGATGCACTTCAAGCCCGCCTCGATCACGCTCCATTTCGACGAGTCGATCATGATCGGCACCCGCGCGATGTCGGGCTCGGACGCGATCAGGAGCAGGAAGCGCACCATCGCCGCCTCGGCGTCGAGCATGCCCTCGTCCATGTTGATGTCGATGACCTGGGCGCCGTTTTCCACCTGCTGGCGTGCCACCGAGAGCGCGTCATCGTAGCGGCCTTCGAGGATCATCCGGGCAAACGCTTTCGACCCGGTGACGTTGGTGCGCTCGCCGACGTTGACGAACAACGAATCCTTACCGACGTTGAACGGCTCAAGCCCGGACAGGCGCATCGCCGGCTCCAGCAGCGGCGGCACCCGCGGTGCGACGCCTTCGACGGCTTTGGCAATCGCTGCGATGTGCGCCGGCGAGGTGCCGCAGCAGCCGCCGACGATGTTCAGGAGACCTGCGCGCGCCCATTCGCCGATGTGCGCCGCCATCTCGTCGCCGTTCATGTCGTATTCGCCGAAGGCATTCGGCAGGCCGGCGTTGGGGTGCGCCGAGATGAACACGTCGGTCTTGTTCGACAATTCCTCGACGTACTGGCGCAGCAGATCGGGGCCGAGCGCGCAGTTGAGACCGATGGATAAAGGCCGGGCGTGGCGCACCGAGTTCCAGAACGCCTCGCCGGTCTGGCCCGACAGGGTGCGGCCAGAGGCATCGGTGATGGTGCCGGAGATCATCACCGGCAGTCGCATGTCGTTGATCTCGAAGTATTCCTCGATGGCGAACAGCGCCGCCTTGGCGTTCAACGTGTCGAAAATCGTCTCGACCATCAGGATGTCGGCGCCGCCTTTCACCAGGCCGTCGATCGCTTCCAGGTAGGCCACGCGCAGCTGGTCGAAGGTGACGTTGCGGTAACCCGGGTCGTTGACGTCGGGGGAAATGGTGGCGGTGCGCGAGGTGGGCCCCAGCACGCCGGCGACGAAGCGCGGCTTGTCAGGATTCTGTGCGGTCGCCTCGTCGGCGGCCTCGCGCGCCAGCCGGGCGGCAGCGAAGTTCAGCTCCGCCACCAGATGCTCCATGTGGTAGTCCGCCATGGAAATCGAGGTGGCGTTGAAGCTGTTGGTCTCCAGGATGTCGGCGCCGGCCGCCAGATACTTGGCGTGGACTTCCTTGATGACGGCGGGCTGCGTCAGGCACAGCAGGTCGTTGTTGCCCTTCACATCGTGCGCAAAGTCAGCAAAGCGTTCGCCGCGGTAATCCGCCTCGTCGAGCGTGTAGGACTGGATCATCGTCCCCATCGCGCCGTCGAGAATCAGGATGCGCTGGGTGAGCAGGGAATTCAGCAGGTCGGTGCGGGACATGGCAGGGGGCGTAGAAAATGGCAGCTGGGCAATCGCGCATTATATTCGGTTGGCGCGCCCGCATCCTGCGGTGCTAAGGTGCAGGTAACGCGTCTGTCCGGAGTCAGTCATGAAACATCTCGAACCCGCCGAAGCCCAAGCCTTTCTGCAGTCGCATCCCGAAGCGGTCTTCATCGATTGCCGCTCGGAAATCGAATTCCTGTTCGTCGGCCATCCCGCAGGGGCGATCCACATCGCCTGGCAGGACGGCCCCGACTGGGACGTCAACCCCGATTTTCTCGGCCATTCGCGCAAGGCGGCATCGGTCAACCGCCCCGTGGTGCTGATCTGCCGCTCGGGGCGGCGCTCGATCGAGGCCGGGCGTTACCTCGAAAAATATGGTTTCCCCGAGGTCTACAACGTGCTGCATGGATTCGAGGGCGACATGGATGAAACGCACCATCGCAGCACCAAGAACGGCTGGCGGTTTGACGGCTTGCCGTGGGAACAGACTTAACTCGTTTGTCCACGATGCACACGAAGGAAAGCTTTAAGCAGGCTTCAGTTGCTGGAGTTCTCCGGGGGCCCGCCGTGCTGCGATGCCGGAAGGGCACCAGATAAAAACCTGTAATTTCTAGCCCAGCGTCACCCCCAGCCAGGCTCCGATGAAATACGTCGCCAGTCCCGCCGCGCCGCCGATGCCGAGCATGCGCAGGCCGGAGAGCAGGGCGTGGCGCCCGGTGAACAGGCTCATGCTGGCGCCGACGGCGAACAGGCCGAGCGCGGTCAGCGCGATCGATATGGTCAGCGCCTGGCCGTGGCCGAACAGGAACGGCGCCAGCGGCAGCGCGGCGCCGGCGGTGAAGGCAGCGAATGACGAGATAGCCGCGACCCAGGGCGAGCCGAGTTCGTCGGGGTTGAGGCCAAGTTCCTCACGCGCCAGGGTGTCCAGCGCGCGCTCCGGGTCCTGCATCAGGGTGTCGGCCAGCCGCCGCGCCTCGGCGGGGTCGATGCCCTTGGCGGCGTAGATCAGCGCCAGTTCGGCGGCTTCTTCTTCCGGATAGGTTTCCAGTTCGTCGCGTTCGAGGCCGATCTGGTATTCGAACATTTCGCGCTGCGAGCGCACCGACACATACTCGCCCGCGGCCATCGAGAATGCGCCCGCCAGCAGTCCGGCGACGCCGGTCAGCAGGATGACCGACGGTTCCTGTGCCGCGCCTGCGACACCGTAGATCAGCGCGGCGTTCGACACCAGGCCGTCGTTGACGCCGAACACGCCTGCGCGCAGGGCATTGCCGGCGCCGCCGTTCTGGTGGCGCTTGCCGATGTCGTCGCGTTTGAGCGGCATGGGGTGCGGCGGGGTGTGCGTGTAGAGGACCATGCCGCGCACCTTCATCGCCGCCAGCACCCCGCGCATGGCGCGCGGCGTGAAGGCACGGGTGAGGCGGGCGACGACGCGGGTGCGCAGGTCGGGGTGGAACGGCGCGGGCGGCGGGCCGCCTTTTTGGGCAATGGCGGCCAGCCAGATGTCGGCCTGTTCGTCGGCCGCCTGCGCCAGTTCGTCGAACAGCGCCGCGCGCGGGGTGCCGCGCTCGCACTCGGCCACCACGCGATAGAGCCAGGCCGACTGCTTTTCTTCGCGCCAGGATTCGTAGGGGTCGCTCATGCGGCGCCCCGGCGGTACTGGATCGCCTCGGCCAGATGTGAGGAGGTGATGGCATCGCTGCCGGCAAGATCGGCCACGCTGCGCGCCAGCTTGAGCACGCGGTGATAGGCGCGCGCCGAGAGGTTCAGCCGGACAATCGCCTGCTTCAGCAGGGCTTCGCTGGCCGCATCCAGCATGCAGTGGCGGTCGATTTCCTGGGTGCCGAGCGCGGCGTTGGGCTTGCCCTGGCGTGCCATCTGGCGCCCGCGCGCGGCCTGCACGCGTTCGCGGATGGCGACGCTGGCCTCGCCCGCGCCGGCCTGCATCAGTTCGTCCTGCGTCAATGCGGGCACGCTGATCTGGATGTCGATGCGGTCGAGCAGCGGACCGGAAATGCGCCCGCGATAGCGGGTAATCTGATCCGGCGTGTCGCGGCAGGCCTGGGTGGGGTGGCCGAGGTAGCCGCAGGGACAGGGGTTCATCGCCGCCACCAGCTGGAAACGCGCCGGAAAATCGGCCTGCCGCGCTGCGCGCGAAATCGTGATGCGGCCGGTCTCCAGCGGTTCGCGCAGCACTTCCAGCACCTGCCGCGAGAACTCGGGCAGCTCGTCGAGAAACAGCACGCCGTGGTGCGCCAGCGAAATTTCGCCCGGACGCGGATTGCCGCCGCCGCCCACCAGGGCCACCGCGGAAGCGGTGTGGTGCGGCGCGCGAAACGGGCGCCGCTTCCAGTGTTCGAAGCGGAAGCCGCCGTTGAGCGATTGCACGGCGGCAGCTTCCAAGGCTTCATCCTCGCTCATCGCCGGCAGGATGCCGGGAAAGCGCGCGGCCAGCATCGACTTGCCGGTGCCGGGCGGACCTGCCATCAGCACAGAATGATTGCCGGCGGCGGCGACTTCGAGCGCGCGCTTGGTGGCGGCCTGGCCCTTGACGTCGGCGAAATCGGGGTAATCCGGCGCGGCGGGCGGGGGGGGCGAAGGCGGGTTCGAGCAGCGCGCCCTGGCCGGCCAGCCACGCGCACACTTCCAGCAGGCTGGTCGCGCCGAGCGTCTCGACCCCGCTGGCGAGCGCCGCCTCGCCGGCCGAAGCCGCCGGCAGCACCAGCAGCCGGCCGGCGCTGCGGGTGGCGAGCGCCATCGCCAGCGCGCCGCGCACCGGACGCAGCTCGCCGGTCAGCGCCAGTTCGCCGGCGAATTCGGCCTGCTTGAACTTGTCGGCGGGAATCTGCCCGGAGGCGGCGAGGATCGCCAGCGCGATCGGCAGGTCGAAGCGCCCGGATTCCTTGGGCAGGTCGGCCGGCGCGAGGTTGACCGTGATGCGCCGCGCCGGGAATTCGAAGCGCGCGTTCTGGATCGCCGCGCGCACGCGGTCGCGCGCCTCCTTCACCTCGGTTTCCGGCAGCCCCACCAGGGTGAACGCCGGCAGGCCGTTGGCCAGATGCGCCTCGACCACCACCTCGGGCGCGTCCATGCCGTTCAGAGCCCGGCTTTTGACGACGGCGACGGCCATCGGGTCAGGCTTCTGGCTGCTGCTTTTCAGGCTCGGTCTGGCCCGGCTCTTCCAGTTGAAGCAGGCGCGCTTCCAGCTGCGCAAGTTTTTCGCGCGTGCGCACCAGCACCTCGGTCTGCACGTCGAATTCTTCGCGGCTCACCATATCCAGCTTGCCCAGCATCGACGTCACGCCGGCCTTGAGGTTCTGTTCGATGTCCTTGGCGGGCGACTGCTTTAAGGCCTCGCCGAGCTTGCCGACCAGATCGTTGAGGAAAGCGGGGTTGGGGAATTTCGAATTCGGGTTCATGGCGGCCTCCAGTAATGGACAGAGTGTAGCAAGCACCCACCGGATGGCGTAGCGCGGGCGCCATGCTGCGCCGCATGGCACAAAGAGGGTGCATGATGTTTCGGTGGTGCACCATGAAAGTGCGGCCTATGCTTGTGTGGGTGGGCTGGTAATTACAAGCTGCTGTTTTTTAATGCAAAATTATCTGGCACGCCTTGTGCTGAGCGAGTAGTGCGATTTTGCGCGACTTCATTTCGGAGAAACTCATGAAAAAACTTGTTCACGCTTTGGTTCTGACCGGTCTGGTGGGCACGTCCACTTTTGTAATGGCAGCTGAAGAATCGCCGCACAGCTTGAGCGCCAACGTTGGCTTGTATAGCGACTACGTCTTCCGTGGCATTTCACAAACCGGCGGCGAGCCTGCCATCCAGGGTGGCCTTGATTATTCGCACGCCAGCGGCTTCTACCTCGGCACCTGGGCGTCCAACGTGGGCTGGCTCGAGGACTTTCAGGGTTACACCAAAGGCAACGTTGAAATCGACGTGTACGGCGGCTTCCGCGGTGATATCGGCAGTACCGGCCTGGCCTTCGATGTGGGTGCGATCCAGTACATGTACCCGGGCGATCATCCGTCCGCCATCACCAAGGCCGATACCAGCGAAATCTATGCCGCGCTGGGCTGGAAGTGGTTTACGGTCAAGTATTCCCGCTACATCAGCGACGAAGTCTTCGGCTTTGCCAACGCGGATGGTTCCGACTATCTGGCCCTTTCGGCCAGTATGCCGGTCGGCGAAACTGGCCTGACCCTGGGCGCCAGCTGGGGAACGTTCACGTTCGAGAACAACAGCGCACAAGACTATGACGACTGGAAAATCAGCGCAGCCTACGACATGGGCAAGCTGACCCCGGTCATGGATGGTGTGAGCGTCGGCGTGGCGTTCACCGATACCGACGCCAATGCTGCCAATTGGACTGAATTCGCCCCGCCTGTCGGCAACTCTGAATTCCTCGGCGACAGCACGACCACCGTGTGGCTCTCCAAGTCCTTCTGATCGGCTGACACAGGGAGCGGCGAACAAGGCTGCTCCATTTACCCCCCCTGTCATGAATTGGGAGATTGGCATGAAATTCGTAACGGCAATCATTAAGCCGTTCAAGCTGGATGAGGTACGCGAGGCGTTATCCGCCATCGGCGTCACCGGCTTGACGGTCACGGAAGTGAAGGGATTTGGACGGCAGAAGGGCCACACCGAGCTGTATCGCGGCGCGGAATACGTGGTGGATTTTCTGCCCAAAGTGAAAATTGAAGTGGCCATCAAGGCCGAGTTGCTGGAGCGCGTGATCGAGGCGATCGAAAAAGCGGCCAACACCGGCAAGATCGGCGACGGCAAGATTTTTGTCAGCAGCCTGGAGCAGGTCGTGCGTATCCGCACGGGCGAATCCGGCCCCGACGCCCTCTAAGGAGCATGACTATGAAAAAGCTATTTGCTTCGCTGGGCCTGATGGCCCTCCTGCTTGTGCCGGGTATGGGGTTTGCGCAAGAAGCAGGCATGGAGCCCGCAATGGACGCCGTATCAGAGGTGGTGGTGGCTGTGGCCGTGCCCGCCGAGGAAGCTGCGGCACCCATTCCAGACAAGGGCGACACTGCCTGGATGATGCTCTCCACCCTGTTGGTTGTCCTGATGATCATCCCCGGCGTGGCGTTGTTCTACGGTGGCCTGGTGCGCGCCAAGAACATGCTCTCGGTGCTGACCCAGGTGATGGCCATCTTCTGCATGATCTCGATCCTGTGGGCGGTCTACGGCTACTCGCTGGCGTTCGGCGACGGCGGCAGCCTCAACTGGATGATCGGTGACCTGTCGAAGATGTTCCTCGCCGGCATCACCGCTGACAGCACGGTGGCGACCTTTACCGACGGCGTGGTGATTCCGGAACTGGTGTTCGTTGCGTTCCAGCTGACCTTTGCCGCCATTACAGTGGCGCTGATCGTCGGCGGGCTGGCCGAGCGGGTCAAGTTCTCCGCCCTGATGGTATTCGGCGCGCTGTGGTTCACCTTCTCCTACCTGCCGATCACGCACATGGTGTGGGCAACCGGTGGTTACCTGTTCGAAGCGGGCGATCTCGACTTCGCGGGGGGCACCGTGGTGCACATCAACGCCGGTATCGCCGCGCTGGTGGGTGCCATCGTGCTGGGCAAGCGCCTCGGCTACGGCCGCGACGCGATGCCGCCGCACAGCCTGCCGATGACCATGATCGGCGCCTCGCTGCTGTGGGTGGGCTGGTTCGGCTTCAACGCCGGCTCCAACCTTGAAGCCACCGGTGGTGCGGGTCTCGCCTTCATCAACACCATCCTCGCCACCGCGGCTGCAGGCATGGCCTGGATGCTGGCCGAGTGGATGCTGCGCGGCAAGCCTTCGATGCTGGGTCTAGCATCCGGTGTGGTCGCAGGTCTGGTGGCGGTCACTCCGGCAGCCGGCCTGGTCGGCCCGATGGGCGCGATCGTCCTCGGCGCGGTTGCCGGCGTGGTCTGCCTGTGGGGTGTCACCGGCCTGAAGAAGATGCTCGGCTACGACGACTCGCTCGACGTGTTCGGCATCCATGGCATCGGCGGCATCATCGGCGCGATCGGCACCGGCATCTTCGTCGCGCCGGCTTTGGGCGGCGTGGGGGTGGATGACTACTCGATGGCCGGTCAGGTCGTGACGCAGGCCACCGGCGTGCTGATCACCATCGTCTGGTCGGGTGTCGTCAGCCTGGTGCTGTTCAAGCTGATCGACATGACCATGGGTCTGCGCGTCACCGAAGAACAGGAGCGCGAAGGTCTCGATACCGCCAGCCATGGCGAGCGGGCCTACAATTTGTAAACCATCCTTTTCCGAAGGAAGTCGGGGCGCTCTGCGGAGCGCCCTTTTTTATGGGCGGACGCAAAGTCCTCTGTTCCTGCTCTTGTGGCCGGCGTTTAGCTTTCTGCGCTTTTGCGAACACCAAAACAGTGCAATTGCGCACTAAAAAAATGCCCGAGCCACGCGGGCTGGAGGTGCGATTTATGACAATAGTTTCTTTATATTCATGTAGATAAATTGTCCGGTGGCTTGTGGCACGGGGGTTGCTTAATGGTAAGTGAATATTACGAATATTCACTTCGGTAATACCACTTGTCCAAGGAGCCCGGCATGAATGTGAAGCACATCAGAAACACCCTGAAGACGCTGTTGACCCGGCTGGTGATCCCCGCTGTCACCGCCATGGCCTTTTCGGCCCACGCTGCCCAACCCCTCAAGATCGGCTACAGCGACTGGCCGGGCTGGGTGGCGTGGCAGGTGGCCATCGACAAGGGCTGGTTCAAGGAGGCGGGCGTGCCCGTCACCTTCGAGTGGTTCGACTACTCCGCGTCCATGGATGCC